>NZ_JBLXXZ010000020.1:0-17561 GCF_048513015.1 Rothia sp. P7181
TGCGACGTCAGTCAGATTGACTCCGTGTGTGGGAGTATCAGTGGTTACTGTTTCGGTCATTACCAATTCCTTCTCTTATGGATTTAGCCTGCAAGAGCAAACTAAAGGTATGTGTTACTCAATATCCTAGAACAAAAATACCCTTATCAGTATTTCCTGAAGCTCTAACGTGTTGAGAGACATGCTTTAGTGTAAGAAAGTGCAATAGCTTTATTGGCTAAGGTGACTAATAATGAGCGCTTCAGCCAAAATGGCACGCTCAAAATCGGGAAGATATAGAGACTCATTTGCGCTGTGAGCGCGGGTATCTGGGTCTTCAATTCCGGTAATCAGAATATGAGCCTCAGGGAAGACCTCTTTGAGGTCTGCAATAAACGGGATAGAACCGCCCATACCTGTTTGTACGGGCTCAACATCCCAAGCGCTGTGCATTGCAGCTAAAGCAAGCTCAACGCTGTCTTCTGTTGGGTCTGCACTGAAAGGCTGACCACTATCTGATGCCGTATATCGAACTTCTGCACCCCACGGAACATGCTTAAGTAAGTGCTCTTCAAGTTTCTGGTGCGCTTCTTGAGGGTTTTGTCCCGGTGCGAGTCTCATGCTGAGCATTGCTCGGGAGGTTGCCGCAATAGTGTTAGAAGACTCGGCTACTGATGGGATATCCATGCCAATAATGGAGATAGCTGGCTGCGCCCATAGGCGTGAGGTGATGCTTCCTTCTCCTGCAAGAGTTACTGAATCAAGGATTCCTGAGTCTTGACGGAAGTCTGCTTCTGGATATTCAACCTCAGGTTCAGGTGCATAAGTTAAACCTTCAACTGCTACTGAACCTTTACTATCGTGTAGTGTGCTCAACAAGCGAACTAAAACAGTATGAGCATCCAACATCGGGCCACCAAACATGCCAGAATGAACAGCATGATCACCCACACGAACTTCCACCGACCCGCTGGCAACACCACGTAAGCCCGTCGTCAAAGCAGGAACACCCGCACGCCAATTCGCCGAGTCAGCAACCACAATCACATCGCTAGCCAACTTCTGTCGATACTTCTGAATAAACGACGTAAAACTCGGCGAACCAGCTTCTTCCTCTCCCTCAATAAAGAGAGTCACTCCAGCTAAAAACTGTTCACCAAGTACCTCGCTCACAGCACGAAACGCAGACAAGTGAGCCATAACGCCAGCTTTATCGTCAGCTGCCCCGCGACCATACAACCGGTCACCTTTGCGAGTAGCCACAAAAGGCTCAGTATCCCAAAGTGCACAATCACCAACCGGCTGAACATCGTGATGGGCATAAAGCAAAATGGTGGGATACCCCTCAGCAGCAGGCTTCGTTGCAACAACAGCAGGCATGCCCCCTTTTTGATCAGGCCCATATGAGGCGCTAAGAATCTCTACCTCTGGAAAACCAGCAGCTAAAGCTAACTCCTTGACCTTCTGAGCGCTACGAGTAACCTCAGAAAGATCAAAACTTTCCCACGCAATAGATGGGATAGCAACAAGATCTGTCAACCCTTGAAGAGTCTGCTCAAAATCCTGACCAATCTTCTCTTGAAGAGCCTGACGATACGGAAAACTAAACTTTGATTCAATACTCATAGATATAACATTACGCGGTTATGAGCGTTCTTGCAGATTCTCCGATATTCTTAGAGAGTGTTTGGACGTAAAAAGAAATCTAGTGAACAAGAGCCCCTGGTAGAAGAAACCACGGTAGCTCCCAATGAAGACCCCCAAAACCCGCATTACACTGCACCCAAAGGGCGACCAACCCCTTCTCGAAAAGAACGAGAAGCAGCACGGAAAAAACCTCTCATACCGGCTGATAGAAAAGCCGCGAAACAAGCAGAGCGAGAAGCTATCCGTGAACAACGCCTACGCGAAAACAGAGCAATGCACACCGGCGAAGAACGGTATCTACCAGCACGAGATAAAGGACCTCAACGTCGCTATATTCGTGACTATGTAGACGCCCGATTCAACATTGGTGACTTCATGATTCTTGCTGTCATCTTTATCTTCGTTCTGGGGCTATTTACCCCTCAACTACGCTTTATCTCCACTGCTCTTATGTGGCTATTCATCCTCATCTGGGCATTCGACAGCTGGATGATGTGGCGTAAATTGAAGAAGAAACTCCTCGAAAAATTTTCAGACATCGAACCAGGAAGTGCATTCTATGCGGTCAATCGTGTCTTGATGATTCGACGCTTCCGCCTACCGAAGCCACAGGTTAAACGCGGAGAATACCCACGATAAAAAACCTATAAAAATATTCCGTGTTCGTTTACTTTCTAGTAAACGAACACGGAATATTTTTATATATATCAAGAGCGTAAAGCCAATAAATCCTTATTAATACGGTGAGCCCACAATGGCCCCTCATACAAGAACGCAGTGTACCCCTGAACTAAATCAGCTCCAGCATCCAAACGTTCCTGAACGTCCTGAGCATCAGTAACTCCACCCACTGCAATAATCGACAAACGCTCACCCACATATTCTTTGAGCAAACGAATAACCTCTAACGACCGAGGCTTAAGAGGTCGGCCCGAAAGACCTCCCTCACCACAAGCTGCAACTTCTTCTGCAGAAGAAACCAAGCCTAGATTCTCTCGAGCGATAGTCGTATTGGTCGCGATAATTCCGTCAAGCCCTAAATCAACAGCTAACTGTGCAATATCTTTAATATCTTCATCCGCAAGATCCGGAGCAATCTTCACCGCCAAGGGAACTCGACGAGAAGAGACAACCTTATCAGCCTCAGCTCGAACAACTTCAAGTAACGGACGTAAAGACTCCACCGACTGCAAAGAACGCAACCCCGGAGTATTCGGAGAGCTAACATTGACAACTAAATAATCAGCCTGTGGCGCCAACGTACGCGTACTAATCTTATAATCTTCTAAAGCGTCCTCTAAAGGTACAACTTTTGTCTTTCCAATATTGACCCCCACAATAGGCCGCACCTGCTGAGAATCATATTCAGCATCAATATCAGCTCTAGCACTAGCAATACGAGGACCTACCGCAGCGGCACCATCATTATTAAATCCCATGCGGTTAACCACCGCATAATCCTTGACTAAACGGAAAAGACGCTGAGGAGGATTTCCCGGTTGAGGCTGAGCTGTAACTGTCCCCACTTCAACGTGGCCAAAACCTAAATCAGCTAAAGCATTAATAGCTCGAGCCTCTTTATCAAAACCAGCAGCTAACCCAAACGGAGAAGGAAAATCTAAACCCATGACGGTGGTCCTCAACCGCGGGTCAGGACGCAAAACTCGACGTCCCAAACGAGTAAGCCCCGAAGCTCTGAGGAACCGAATACCCCAATACCCCACCCTATGGGCTTTCTCTGCGTCCATAGGGACAAAAATAACTTTGAATAAGGCAGGATAAATCCTCATAGCACCCTCTTTATCATCAGCAATACAACGCTACAACAATTCTAACGTTTCAAAAAAATTTAATGACTAACGCCCCGCAACTTGATCTACCGCACCACCATAACGACGATCACGACGAGCATACTGCTCAACAGCATCCCACAGCACCAAACGGTCGACATCTGGCCACAACACATCAAGAAATACCAGTTCAGCGTAAGCACTTTGCCACAACAAGAAATTTGACGTACGCAACTCCCCCGAAGACCGAAGAAACAAATCAACATCAGGTACTTCTGGCTGATACAAATACCGCGATAACATCTTCTCATTCACAGAATGCGGTTTAACCACCCCTGCAGCAACATCTTGAGCAAGAGCTTGAGCAGCGTCTGCAATCTCAGCACGCCCACCATAATTGACACACATAACTAACGTGCATACCGTATTATTTTTTGTCTGCTCCTGACAATACTCCAACTGACGGATAACAGATTTCCAAAGCTTTGGCTTACGTCCAGCCCACAGAACCCGAACACCCCACGACTGCAAAGTATCTAACTGACGAGTCAAAACTTCCGTCACAAAACGCATGATAAAACTGACTTCATCAATACTGCGACGCCAATTCTCTGTAGAAAAAGCATAAGCAGAAACGTACGGAATGCCCATCTCAATAGCACCAGCAACCACATCAACAAGAGAATGCTCCCCTGCTTTATGCCCCTCATTACGAGGCAAGCCACGCTGATTAGCCCAACGCCCATTACCGTCCATCACCACCGCAACATGACGCGGAATAAACTGACGCGGAATCTTCGGAGGAACAGCCCCAGAAGGATGCGGATCAGGAAAAACAGGCATAACTATATATCCTTTTTCAACAGAGAGAATGATTTAAGAGGTTTCTCTAAATGCCATTGTACGTACCCAGAGACAAAAGAAAAGGCAGCATAAGATAACAACTCAGTATCTAACTGAGCTAACTTATCCCACTGAGAACGACTCACAAACATCAAATACTGACGAACATCCTCTGGCATCACAAAAACTTTAGAATGAACAATAGAACGACTACACACCTTACATACAGCACCATATTCTGGCGAAAACCGCCACGGACCCCCACAACCATCACAAATAGCACAAGAATCTAGCGAAAAACCCCAGCCAGCATACCCTAATGCACGGAGCACATAAGAGTTAAGAACATCATAAGGACGAAGACGCTCTTGAGCTAAAGCAGACAAAGCACCAGCCAAAAGAAGAAAATGAGACTCAACACCCTCACCTTCAAAAGAGGTTAACGCCTCAGCAACCTCGCTCAAAACAGAAGCAACAATATAGGAAGAATAATTCCCCATAATTGCACCTGTATAAGCACGCCGAGTCTGAACCTGCGTCACCGTCGATAAATTTTTACCTGACCGTAAAGACACATCAACGTACATAAAAGGCTCAAGCCGACCGCCAAAAGCAGAACGTCCTTTACGTACTCCACGAGCCACAGCATGAACCACACCATGCGAACGGGTCAAGAGAATAATAATACGGTCGCTCTCCCCCAAAACTTGGGTCCTCAATACTAATGCCTGGTCCGTATACGAACGAGAGGTTGAAGATACCGTACTCACAACGACCATTATCTCACATCCCCAAAAGAACAACAGAAAACCGGTACAAGAACTCCTCAAGTTCTTGTACCGGTTTCCAACAGCGTCAAAAAGACCTAGCTCTCTTCACGCAAAGCACGGTTCACCGCAGAAGTAAGAGCCTTTAACGAAGACCACGTCGTTGACGAGTCAATACCGATACCCCATAACACACGATTGCCAACAGCTGCCTCAATATAGCTAGCAGCCTGAGCCTCTGACGTTGAAGATAACGTATGCTCAGAATAATCAAGCACCCTCAAATCAACACCTTCAGACTGGAAAATAGACTGCATCGCATGAATAGGTCCGTTACCCGTACCAACTCGTTCAAAACGGCGACCAGCAACATTCAACCCCACACGCAAGGTCGTCACACCACCGGCTTGAGACTCTACAACCATGGAATCCAAATAGAATCTTCCCCAACGTTGAGCAGTATCATGATGAGGTAAATACTCATCATTAAAAATCCTCCAAAGATTCTCAGACGTAACTTCGCCACCCTCAGCATCCGTCTGAGCCTGAACAATCGACGAAAACTCAATCTGCGCACGGCGAGGTAAGTCTAAACCAAAATCTTTCTTCATAAGATAAGCGACCCCACCCTTACCAGACTGAGAATTTACACGAATAACAGCCTCATAACTACGGCCAACATCTCGCGGGTCAATCGGAAGATACGGAACCTCCCACACCAAATCGTCAATGCTCTTTCCTTGCTGCTGAGCAGCCTTCTCCATTGCTTCAAAACCCTTTTTAATAGCGTCCTGATGAGAACCAGAAAAAGCCGTGAAAACGAGGTCGCCACCATATGGAGAACGCTCATGTACCGGAAGCTGATTACAATACTCAACGGTACGACGAACCTCATCAATTTGAGAAAAATCAATCTTAGGGTCAATTCCTTGCGTAAACAGGTTTAACCCTAAAGTAACTAAATCGACGTTACCGGTGCGCTCGCCATTGCCGAACAGGCACCCTTCAATACGGTCTGCCCCAGCAAGATACCCAAGTTCTGCCGCCGCAACTCCTGTTCCTCGATCATTGTGAGGGTGCAAAGACAAAATGACGTGTTCTCGATGTTCAAGATGTCGGCTCATCCACTCAACAGAATCGGCATATACATTCGGAGTTGCCATCTCTACTGTTGCTGGAAGGTTGATAATGACTTCGCGCCCAGGTCCAATACCTAACTCGTTGGTTACGGCATTGCAGACTCGTACCGCATACTCTAATTCAGTGCCAGTAAAAGATTCTGGTGAATACTCATAGGTGATTTCTGCGCAAGAAGCGTATTGTTCCTCATATTTCATACACAAGCGTGCACCGTTAAGGGCAATGTCTAAGATGCCGTCTTGATCTTGATTAAAAACAACCTTACGCTGCAAAACAGACGTAGAATTATAAAAATGAACAATGGCTCGTTGAGCCCCTGCAAGAGCCTCAAAAGTCCGTTCGATAAGATGCTCGCGGCACTGCACTAACACCTGAATCGTGACATCCTCAGGGATATGTCCACCTTCAATCAGGGTACGAACAAAATTAAAATCGGTTTGCGAAGCAGACGGGAAACCTACCTCAATTTCCTTATAACCCATCCTCACAAGTAGCTTAAACATTGCTAGTTTACGTTCGCTATCCATGGGATCGATAAGTGCCTGATTACCATCTCGTAAATCGACAGCGCACCAACGTGGTGCCTGCGTTGCAACCTTATGTGGCCACGTTCTATCAGGTAAGTCAACAGCAATCTTTTCAGAAAAAGGGCGGTACTTATGTACCGGCATGGGGGAAGGTTTTTGAAAATTTTTCATGGTGTATGATGCCTTAGCTTGAAGAAAAAAGAAAGACCGGAGACAACGAACTCCGTAACGACTATCCGATCTTGTCAATACTGAATTTTAGGGGTCGTTACGGCAACTAAGGAGAAAATAAAAAATATGTATCACCTCTTGAACGTACCACGAGAGTGAAAATCCTCAAGAAAACAACTCTCCCCCATTCCAATATATGAAAAGGGTGTGTAGCTTTATGACAAAGCTACACACCCTTAACGCCTTACAGCATGCACCTAGTATTCATAGGATTGCTGGCACTTCACCTGATCAGCAGTTTGACCAGAAGCGTCACCTGCAATAGACGTTTCTTTCTGCGAAAGAACATCCCCCGATGTGAAATCCTGACCAATCACTACAGTCACAGCATCATAAGAAGCTGATCCTTCAACCACCGTAATACCGAGTTTTTGAGCAATCTGCTGAGCTTGTCCCGCGTAACCAGCTGGATAATATACCGCTGAAGCCGCGTATTCAGTATCAGAATGTTCTGCCGTAATATGTGAATATCCCAAGGAAGCGACCACTTTTTCAATATCCTGTTCACGATGTTCAGCACCTGAAGCATTAAGCACCGTAATCGGAGCAGAATAATCTAAAGAGACCTGCTCCTCAGCTGCCTGCTCAGGTTCTTGAGTCTCTTCTGTTGGTGCTTGTTCCGGAGCAGGAGCAGACTTATCTGTTAGCCCGCGATCCTCGCGAAGACGTTCAAAGAGATCTTCTGCAGAAGGTGCTAACTGCAACTTGTTTGCATCATAAAGATAAGGCTCATTCGGAACGGTAGCGAACACTACCTTGCTCAAATCAATAGACGCAAACATCGCACCAATATTTACAAGAGTTGCCGGGTTTGTTAGCCCCTTATCTACCGTAACGTTTTGTGTAACAGCCTCAGCAATATTAAATAGCTGAGTAGGATTAGTCAGTGTACCTTCTGATTTAACTTTACGGAGAAGGGAAGCAAGGAAACTCTGCTGAGCGGCGATTCGACTCGTATCACTGCCATCACTATAACCATGGCGAGAACGCAAAAATGCTAGAGCCTGTTCTCCCTCTACTGATGAAACACCCGCAGGCAACTTCAACCCACTATAGGAATCATCAATAGCCTGAGTCACACACACCTGAACACCGCCAACAACATGAGAAAGAGCCTTCACCGCATTAAAATCAACAAGCATAAAATGATCAATATTAATACCGGTCAAAGAACTAATGGTCGCTACCGTGCAACCAGGTCCACCATGATTGAGCGATTCATTAATCTGTAATCCAGAAGCAGCTGGGTAAACCATCCCCGTTATTGGGCTTGTACACTTCGGAATATCAACGATGAGGTCTCGAGGAAAAGAAATAACTGACACGTCCTGACGATTTTGGCTGACCTGAACCAACATCATTACGTCTGAACGAGCCCCTGAATTAGCATCCTCTAAACTGCCGTACGCTGCATTATTACCAGCACGTGTGTCTGAACCAATCACCAGAATATCCAACGGCCCATCACTGAGACTTCCACTAGCATATTCGCCAATATTTAATGAAGCCGTGTGGACGTTAGTACGCAACCTCAGAAGATTAACTCCTGCTACTGCCACGATGAAGAGAAACACCCCGACGCAGGACAACGCAATCCACCGGTAACGATGAGAACGTACCGGCTCTTGACGCATATGTCGACCAAACCCTACAAGACGATTCGGATCCGAAGAGTTCTGCTTTGGGTGTGTCACTGATTCTCCCATCAGAAAATGCTAAAAGTAATACTTTGGTTAATATCTATACGATCACTATTTAAGACCTGAGAAGATGTCTAACGGTGACGTACCGAGTATTTAGAATTTTAGAACCCGAGTCTTCCGAGTGCGCGAGGGTCACGTTGCCAATCTTTTGCAACCTTCACATGAATATCTAGATACACCTTAGTGCCCAATAATGCTTCAATATTCTTACGGGACTCTGCACCAATTTCTCTGAGTCGAGAACCACCTTTACCAATAATAATTGCTTTTTGAGAAGGTCGTTCAACGAAAAGATTGACATGAATATCGACTAGCGGATTATTCTCCGGCCGTCCTTCACGCGGCTGCATTTCTTCGACAGTAACTGCTACTGAGTGAGGTAGCTCGTCTCGTACTCCTTCAAGTGCAGCCTCACGAATGAGTTCGGCGACAAGGGTAACTTCTGGCTCATCTGTAAGTTCACCTTCAGGGTATAAAGGTGGCGAATCAGGTAAGAAAGTCGAAAAAAGCTCTGCTAACTGATTAACCTGATAATCTTTTACCGCTGAAACCGGAATAATTGAAGCCCATCCGCCTTTGCCATCAACAACAGGGGTGTTGAACGGTTCGCCTTCTCCCTGACGACGTGCTTTTTCACGTTGTGCAGCAGGGCCAGTATCCTTACGGAAGGGAAGATTCTTCACAGTATTTTTCTGACGAGAAGCCTTTGCCTGCCGCTGAGCACGCTGCGCACGTTGGGCGCGTTCTGCACTCATCACTTCTTCGCCTAATGCCTGAACAGCAAGAAGGTGTTCTGCAAGTTCTGCTGAAGAAACCTTATCGACTTTAGTCACAATAGCTACGATTGGCTTATGACCTGCAGCTGCAATTTGAGAAGCAATATAGCGGTCACCTGGGCCAATTTTTTCATCAGCCGGAATGCAAAAGCCAATAACATCAACTTCAGAAAGCGTCTGAGCAACCATATCATTCAAACGCTCACCTAAAAGAGTGCGAGGACGGTGTAATCCGGGTGTATCAACAAGGATTAACTGAAAATTGTCCTGATGAACTATTCCACGAATCGTATGACGAGTCGTCTGCGGACGGTTCGATGTAATAGCAATCTTTTGGCCTACAAGCGCATTCGTCAACGTAGACTTACCAGCGTTTGGGCGCCCAACAAGAACCGCGAAACCTGCAGAAAAATCTTCCGGAAAAGTGGAAAGCTCCACACATACTCCCTTATTCAATAAATATAACTATTCTCTATACTCTACCGCGATAAAAGACAAGCCACAGCTAAATGTTCCTGTGCCCTGCCCCTAAATCTCCTTGAGAACTACTTGATATGTTGTCTGCGGACTTTTCACCATCGGCAGCCCAGACCAATAATGTGCCAATTTGGTTACGGCGACCACGAGCACCAATAGCGCGGATACCGATACCGTTAACTACGACTTGGCTACCGATAATAGGAACTTTGCCAAGGTATTTAGAAAGTAAACCTCCGGCAGTGTCTACCTCTTCATCATCAAGTTCAATATCAAAAAGTTCTCCTAATTCTTCAACACTAAGACGAGAACTAATCTTGAAACTTCCATCTGGTTCAGCTTTAATCTCAGGTGTTTCTTGATCATATTCATCAGAAATATCACCAACAAGTTCCTCAATGAGATCTTCGAGGGTGACCAGACCAGCAGTACCACCATACTCATCAACAACGATGGCTACATGTGTAGATTCTCGTTGCATCTGACGTAACAAGTCCATGACTCGTTTAGATTCTGGCTCAAACCGAGCAGGACGTAAAAGCGAAGCAACGGTGTGTGTAGATGAGTTATTTTGATTTTCTACCGTTGCCTCAACCACATCTTTGAGATATAGGAAACCTTGGATATCATCAAAATCTTCACCTAAAACGGGCATTCGAGAATATCCAGAACGCAAGAAAAGATTGATGGCATCTTCTAAGGTCTCATCAATGTCCATAGTGACCATATCAGTGCGCGGAACCATCACCGAACGAATACGCGTCTCATCCAACTCAAAAATAGAGTGAACCATCTGTGCTTCTTCATTTTCAATGGTTGATTGAGTACTAGCTCGATCAACGAACTCTTTTAACTCATCTTCGGTGAAGTATCCTGCACGAGTGGGTTCATTCTCAGAATCTTTATGACGTTGAATCACCGAATTTGGTAAAGGCCCCAATACGAAACGTAAGAAATACACCACTGGATAAAAACGGCGAACATACAACTCAGGGTGTGTACGTCCTGACTTCTGTGGCGCCACGGTAAAGAAGAAATAACTGACCGCAGACATCACAAGCCCTGTAAGCAACGCGCTAATCCAGACGGCATCCCATAATAGTTGTAATACTGTAAACGCTGCCACTACTGCAAATGTTTCAAAAATGCCACGCCAAAGCCGAATAGAGAAAATGTATGGGTCAAGAAAATCAGCAATTGCAGCAAGTTTATTGGTTCCTCGTTCTTTACTGAGGTGCTCCATCTCGGTAGAAGGAAGATATGTAAATGCGGTCTCTACTGCGCGTAGTACGTATGCACAGCCAATAAAACATATCAGTAAGACAGGAAGAAGAAAGAAAGCCATAAGTTTAATACCGTGTTTCTACAGGTGCAGGACGTCCCAAAAATGCTTCGAGAATGGAACGCTGAAGAGCGAACATTTCTGCTTCTTCTTCAGCGTTTGCATGATCATACCCGAGACAATGCAAGATTCCGTGTACCGTTAGCAGGCACATCTCGTCAATAGTACTGTGTCCAGCTTGCTGACCTTGGCGGGCAGCTACTGGTGGGCACAAAACAATATCTCCTAAAACGCCAACTGTAAGATTTTCTGCCGTTCCAACGCTGAGTTCATCCATTGGAAAAGACATGACATCTGTCGGTCCAGGAAGATCCATCCACTCAAGATGGATACGCTCCATCTCTGCTTCACCAACCACAGCTATCGAAAGCTCTGTATCTTCTGAGATATGTAAACGTTCAAACGTATGGTGTACTAAATCTGTAATTGTCTTCTGGTCAAAAGACGCAAAAGATTCTCTTGTCCACGTATCAGCAGAATCGTCAAGGAGTTCAATATCAAAATCAATGGGCATTAGCTATCCTTTTCTGCCTCAAAACCAGTTTTCTCTAGAAGCTTTTCTGCAGCTGCTTCAATAGTCTGACGTTTAACCTTACGTTGACGTTTGCGTTCCATAGCGGTTTTATCTTCATCCCAACGGTTATACGCAGAAACAATATCTGAAACTAAGGCATGACGTACCACGTCTGTTGCATCAAGAATTGAGAAGCTAATATCATCAATGCCTTCGAGGATTTGACGTATCTGACGTAAACCAGATGCTTGCCCATGAGGTAAATCAATCTGAGTAATATCGCCCGTAACCACGATCTTTGACCCAAATCCTAGACGGGTGAGAAACATTTTCATCTGCTCAACAGTAGTATTTTGGGCTTCGTCTAAGATGATGAAGGCGTCGTTGAGCGTACGCCCACGCATATAGGCTAAGGGCGCAACCTCAATGGTTCCAGCTTCCATGAGCCGAGGAATAGATTCGGGATCTAACATATCGTGTAGCGCATCGTACAGTGGGCGCAGATAGGGGTCGATTTTATCGTTGAGTGAGCCTGGCAAAAAGCCTAATCGCTCCCCTGCCTCAACTGCTGGTCGAGTCAAAATAATGCGATTCACTTCTTTAGCTTGTAAAGCTTGAACAGCTTTAGCCATTGCGAGGTACGTTTTACCAGTACCAGCTGGGCCGATACCAAAAATAACGGTATTGTCGTCGATAGAATCTACATATTTCTTCTGGTTAATTGTTTTCGGGCGAATGCTCTTGCCACGTGAGCTGAGAATATTATGAGACATCGCAATAGCAGGGCTTGCAAGCTCTTGTGAAAGCATTCCTATAATCCGTGAAATAACCTCAGCTGTGATAGGGACAGACTGTTGACTGAGATGACGCAACTCCCCTAAGAGACGAATAACGGTCGTTACAAGTTCAGAATTTCCGGTAATCACCACATCTAAGTTCTTAGGCTGAATTGTGATGCCGGGGAACTTCTCTTCTAATAGTGTCAAAAAACTATCTGAGGGACCCAGCACAGAGACCATCTCATCATCAGAGGTGAAAGAAAATGTGCGTACGACAGATAACGGGCGATCTTGATGGGGGTGTATTGCGCTGATAGGGTTTTCTTGCACGGGTGCTCCTTAAACTCCACTGGTCAATAGTCTATCGGGGTGCTGGTCTTCTGCGGAGTATGAAGCCAACGAAAAATACTTCTTCCTGAGAGGGAAAATATTTTTGAGAATGCTTCTACCATGCCCTTGAAAGTGTATTAATCACGCAAAGTGCGGCACTTCCTGCAGTAGAGGACCGTAAGACGTGTTCCCCTAAGAGGCAAACTGTTGCACCAGCGTTTTCAAATGCTTCAAGTTCTTGCGCAGATATGCCGCCTTCTGGCCCCACTACGAGATAGATACGTTGTGGTAGGTTTTCTGAATCGTTGAGATATCGGGTCAGTGAGAGTGTTCCTTGTTCATGCAAAATAATAGCTAATGCCCCCTGCGCAATTTCTTCGGTTAGGTATTTAGCTAGCTCACGTGAGGATACTAAATTCTCAATCTGAGGGACCCAGCTACGTCGTGCTTGCTTTGCTGCAGCGCGGACAATGTTGCTCCATTTTGCGTGTGCTTTTGCTGCTCGTTCTTTTTTCCATCGGACAATAGAACGGTCAGCACTCCATGGAATGACTCCCCCAATACCTAGTTCTGTGGCTGTTTCTATAGCCAATATATCTCTGTCTTGTTTAGCTAATGCTTGAACCAGAATAATTTCAGTTGATAGCTCTTCGCGCACGATAGTGTCTACGCGAACTTCTAACCCATCATCGAGATAGGACGCCACCTCTGCGTGGGCTCGTATGCCTCTCCCATCCGCGAGGTCTATGGCCTCACCTATTTCTAAACGTTTCACGACTTTAGCATGATGCCCTTCGACCCCCTGCACGGCGATAAGTTGCCCAGGAGTTGCTGATTGAAGTTCATCAGAGGAAACATAGAAAATAGGTGAGGTCACAGAATATCCTTTGTACTTTTAGCGGTCGAAGCGTTCTTTAAAACGTGAGAAGAAACCGTGCTTCTCTCGGACTGTTTCACTAATTTTGAGATCTTCTTGACGACTATGAGCAAATTGCTGAAGCATTTCGCGTTGCTCTTCTGTCAAGTTTGTGGGTGTTTTGACCTGAACATGGACTTTGAGTGAGCCGCGGTCTGCCCGATCAAAGCGAGTGACGCCTAAGCCTTTCAGAGTGACAATATCTCCAGATTGAGTACCCGGTTTAATAGTTACTACTTGTGGACCATCAAAAGTTTCTAAGGTTACTTCAGTGCCGAGAGCAGCTGCCGCCATGCTAATAGCGATGGTGGCATGTAAGTCATCATTTTCGCGGGTAAAAGTGTCGTGTTGATTGACGCGAAGATCCACATAGAGGTCTCCTGCTGGTCCGCCTGCTGTACCAGCCTCACCATAACCAGCTAGACGCATACGCGCGCCTGAAGAAACACCAGCCGGAATTTTAATGGTGATGGGCTTCCGTTCTCGGACTCGTCCTTCACCGTAACATTCTGGGCAGGGGCTTTGAATAACAGTCCCGAAAGTATTACAAGATGGGCACGCGACAGGCTGTACTACAGTTCCAAGGATAGATTGAACTTGTCGTTGCATATATCCTTGTCCGCGGCAGGTATCACAGGTGACAGGGGCTGTTCCTTCAGCGCAACCGTCACCATCACATTTTTCGCAGGTTACTGCGGTATCAACGGTAATAGGTTTTTCTGCACCAAATACGGCGTCTTCAAGGTTGATACGAACCGTAATGCGAGCGTCTTGACCCTGACGTGTTCGGCTCGTAGGTCCCTGTTGCGGTTGGTTAAAGAAGGTCTCAAAAATATCCGAGAACCCACCGAACCCTCCGAAGTTTGCTCCCCCGAAACCACCTTGTGCCTGTCCGTTTTCGTTTCCGGTTTGGTCATAAATACGTCGTTTATCCGGGTCTGAGAGAACATCGTGGGCATGGGATACGCGCTTGAACTCTTCGGCGGCTTCTGCTGAAGGGTTAATATCAGGGTGAAGCTGGCGGGCTTTTTTACGGTATGCCTTTTTAATTTCTTCGGGGCTTGCATCAGGGGAAACACCTAATGTTTCATAGTGACTGCTCACTCACATCATCCTTATCGTGTGTTGCTATGTGTTGAAAGTATTTTGTAGAAATTCTAGTCGTTGAGAACTAACTACCCAAAATTTTTGAAAGATATTTTGCTACAGCTCGTACCGCTGCGGTACTGCCCGCATAGTCCATTCTGGTTGGTCCAACAACCCCAAGCTTAGCGGTACAACTAGGCGAGCTATATACGGAAGTCACGATAGACGTCTCGGCAAGAGGCGCCGCGCTATTTTCTGTGCCAATACGCACAGCGTATCCTCGTGGGTCTTGAGCCATCTCAGCTAGTAAGTGCAACATTGTTACTTGCTCTTCTAAAGCTTCTAAGATAGGGGCGATACTAGTACTAAAATCTTCTGTCGATTGCGCCAAATATGACGTTCCAGCAATCAGAAGTTTTGAGGTGTCCCGTGGGGATAGCAACTGCCCTAGAGCGTCAAGAACACCATTTTCTAAGCTATGAGGGGCATGATGAGATGAAGAGAACGATGATAAGAGAGCTCGCGCAACATGGTATTTCTGTTGCTGACATTTTTCGATGAGTCGAGTTCGAAGCAACTCAAGCTCTTCTTCCCTATACCGTTCAACCTGCGCTAGTCGTTGGGTGAGCTGCCCAGAGTTGCTAATCAACATTACCGTTACATGATGTTCTCCAACAGGTATCAGCTCAATATGTCGCACAACATCTTCTGGTGCTGAAGGATATTGCAGGATAGCAACTTGCTGAGTGAGCTGTGACAGTATTTTAACTGTCTGTGCAAGTATTTCGTCGATGCTGTCATAAGAATCTAAAAGACGATGAATCGCTCGTTTTTGTGCAGCTGAAAGAGGGCGAGGGTTAGAAAGCTCGTCCACGAAGAAACGATACCCTTTTTCTGTGGGAATACGTCCCGCGCTCGAATGCGGTGCTGAGATAAGACCCTGCTCTTCAAGGATAGACATATCGTTACGAACCGTGGCGCTAGAAACGCCTAAATGATGGCGTTCGATGAGCGCTTTAGACCCCACCGGCTCGCGGAAACTGATATAGTCCTCAACGATTGCTTGGAGGATCTTATGCTGACGAGATTGCGTCACGGAACCTACCTTGAAATAGAGAGAAATTAGCACTACTGCACTTTAAGTGCCAATGTAACTGTAGTACTGAAACCTATCAAAACCCTAGCGCGTACGCTCAGGGCTAATGGAATAAAATACTTACTATGGAAAATTACTATGCGTGGGGTGCTCAAGAACTCAACCAACTACACCAAAGAAGGCAACCAGAGATACAAGAAGTTCATCTGGTTCAAGGAATGCTCCTTGAAGACGTTCATAGTGGTTGGGTTGGGATTGCTAAAACGTATGAGCGTATCGGCGCTGAAGGCATGGTGGGATTAGAAGATTATCGAGGAAAAATTAAAACTTTTCCCTTGGGCTTTGGGTTTCTTCTTGAAGGGACTCCTGTCAAAGTCCTACCACCTCGCGCAAAGAATACTCGTAGTGTCCCAAAAATTAGTCGTTCGGGATCTATTGCTGTAGAGAACGCACCTGCTCAAGTTGCCCGCGCCTCACGTATCTGGGTTGAAGGTATCCACGATGCAGAACTGGTTGAAAAAGTGTGGGGACATGATTTGCGTGTTGAAGGTATTGTGGTGGAACCGTTACACGGTATCGATGACTTGCCTGATGCTGTTCGTGAGTTTTGCCCTGCACCGCACCGACGATTAGGTGTTCTTGTTGACCATCTAGTAGAAGGTTCTAAAGAAAGCCACATTGTGGCTCAGACATTACAGATACCTGGTGCTAGGAATAACGTGCAGATTGTTGGACATCCTTTTGTTGATATTTGGCAGGCTGTACGTCCTCAACGACTAGGAATAAAAAAATGGCCAGTTATTCCTCGTGAAGAAGAATGGAAAAAAGGTGTACTCAAAAGGCTAGGGTTGCCCTGCGCGAGTCAAGAAGATGTTGCTCAGGCATGGAAAAAGATTCTAGGACGAGTGAACTCTTATCAAGATTTAGAACCTACTCTGTTAGCTCCGGTTGAACAATTAATCGATTTTCTGATGGAATCACCTGAGTAAAGGTTCAGCTGTGCTAAAGGTCTCGACTAAAGTGAAGAAAAAGATTACAAAAGTTCTTCTAGATTGAACACATCAGACCTAGAATGGATTGTAATCTTTTATCTCGTAATCATTTAGCCTGTCTCGCAACTTTTAGAAGAGTGAGTGTTTTTTGAAAACTGTTGTATCCCCTGACTCTAAGTTTGAGGGTTCATCCACACCTATGAACAAGTTAACGGTCCAGCAGGATCGCAACATCGCAACCCTCGCCCACTTTGGAGGTGTCATTGGTTGCATCCCCTCGGGTATTATTCTTTACCTCTACCGAGGACGCGGACCTTTCGCCGAACAAGAAGCTCGTGAAGCATTTAATTTCACCCTCTTGCCTTCTATCGTCATCGTGTTTTCGGTACTTTTTGCTGGAACACCTAAAATTGGTTGGCTATTTGGCCTCATCGCAGCATTGACGTGGACGTACCTTGCTGTCATGTCTTTACGTGCTGGAATTAAAGTCAACCGCTCTAACCCTTACCAATATAAATTCAATACTTTTCTCTTTGAACGCATTCTCTCACTGACAGAGAAGAAAAAATAATCCTGTCAAAAATAAACTGTGGGTGGTGTGGCTCGGGTTTAAACGCTGGACCACC
>NZ_JBLXXZ010000021.1:0-8852 GCF_048513015.1 Rothia sp. P7181
GATTATGGTGAGGAAGATGGCTCTGCCTTTTTGGTGATGGAGCTTGTTCCCGGAGATCCGTTATCGAACATTATTGAGAAGGAACGTACATTAGATTCTGATCGTATTTTGAGTATTATTGCTCAGACTGCGCGTGCTCTTGCGGTTGCTCATGATCAGGGCCTTGTACACCGAGATGTGAAGCCGGGTAATTTGATTATTGCTCCGGGTGATCGTGTTAAAGTGACGGATTTTGGTATTGCTCGTCTTGCAGATCAGGTTCCGTTAACGGCTACTGGTCAGGTGATGGGAACGGCTCAGTACCTTGCACCAGAGCAGGCTACTGGGCAGCAGGCAACTCCTTCTTCTGATATGTATTCTTTGGGCATTATTGGTTATGAATGTTTAGCTGGTAAGCGTCCTTTTACGGGAGAGTCTCAGATTGCTATTGCGTTGGCGCAGGTGAATGATCCGCCTCCCCCACTGCCTCAGTCGGTGCCAGCTCCAGCAGCAGCGCTGATTATGTGTTTGTTGTCTAAAGATCCGGCTCAGCGTCCTAAGAATGCAACAGCGTTGGCTTCTGCTATTGATGCTATTCGTCGTAAGGATATTAAGGCTGCGATTAAGAGCGTTCCGACACTAGCTGAGTTTTTGTCTCCTGATGGTACGTCTGTTACGGAGGTGATGACGGCTCCTACTGCTGTTACTCCTCAGCGTCCTCGTTTTGGTTCTGGGCAGCGTCATGTTCCGCAGTCTACGACAGCGCCAATTCCGGCTGTTGCTGAGTCTACGTATCGTTCCTATCCAGCAAGGGCTGAGCGAAAGTCCCCGTGGGTGTGGGTATCTTTGATATTGGCAGCTGTTGTAGTTGCGTTGGTGGTTTGGTTTGTGATTCTTGAAGGCTCACAGCGGACGCCAGCTTCTTCTGAAGATACTCCTGTTCCAACTGTGTCGGGTACAGTTTCGACAGTAGAGGCGTCTCCTGAGATGAAGGCTCCTGTTGATGATTCTCCGGTCACTATTGAGGTGGTGTCTTCTGCCTTTGAGGGCCAGAAACTTGAGGATGTTGTGAATGAGCTTGTCGCACAGGGGTTGTCTACAAAAACTACGGGGAGAACTTCTGATCAGCCGGCAGATACGGTATTGTCTGTATCACCTGAGGGGGCGTTGAGCCCAGGCGCTACAGTGACGGTTACGTATTCAACTGGTCCTCGTTCTGTGACGCTTCCCTCTAATTTAGAAGGAATGAATAGCGACACAGCTATTAGTGAAATTACTAAACTTGGTGTTAATGTGAAAGTTCATCAGGAGGAGTCTAGTAGTGCGGAGCCAAACACGATACTCCGAACTAACCCTTCTTCTGGGACTAAAGTTGAAGTTGGTAGTAGCGTAGATATTTACGTTGCAACTTCACCGAAGTCAACGGCTTCGCCGACGGCTACAGATTCTCCTAGTGCTGGTTCTCAGGAACAGCCGGAAGATTCTCAGTCTTCAACTAATCCATCTACTACTCCAACTGCTTCGAATAACGGGTGAATTGAATGGAATTTCAGCTTCCTGAAATGATTGATAAGCGTTACCGGATTCAAGATGTTCTTGGTTCCGGTGCGATGGCTACCGTGTATTCTGCCGAAGATACGCGGTTAGGACGTCGGGTTGCACTTAAAGTGGTGCATCCAGAGTTAGCTGCGGATCCGCTTTTCTGCGCGCGTTTCCAGCGTGAGGCGGAAGCAGCTGCTGTTTTGAACCATCCTGCTATCGTGGCAGTCTATGACACAGGAACGATTACGGTAGAGGGTGATGACGAGACTCCTCTACATCAGGTTCCTTATTTGGTGATGGAGTTAGTATCAGGAAAATCTCTTGCAACATTATTAGATGAGCGTGGGGAACTTCCTGTTGCTGAGGCTGTTGCGTATGGTACGCAGGTTCTTGAGGCCCTTCAATATGCTAATGATCAGGGCATTACTCATCGTGGTATACGTCCAACCAATATTATGGTGTTGCCTTCCACTGAGGAAGATCGTTCAAAGAATCAGTTTGGTCAGGTTAAGGTCTTGGATTTTGGTCTGGATCGAGCTTTGGAAAATGTGGGAGGCTCTTCTGAACCGGCTGAGCAGACAGAACGTTCTCATGCGTATATTGCTCCTGAGCAGGTTCGTGGTGAGACCGTAGATTCTCGTAGCGATATTTATTCTGTTGCGTGTGTGATATACCAGTTGTTGTGTGGCCGTCCGCCGTTTATTGCTTCTTCGGCAAAGGATTTGGCACATCAGCATCTTAGTGAGACACCTGCAGATCCGAGTTCTTATGCTTCGGTCAAGTTCGCTCCTGCCTTAGATGGTGTTTTGTTGAAGGCTTTGAGTAAGTCTCGTTCGGATCGTTTCCAGTCTGCCGATGAGTTTCGTTCAGCGTTAGAAAATGTTGTTCAGGGTGTTCCTTCTGCAACATTTGATGATGTTGAGACAGGTTCTACGACAGCACTGAGTGCAGCTGCTGCAACGGGTGTTGCGGGCGGTTCTGCCGCATATTCTTCATTGAATACGAGCGCTCATGCTCAGCCTTCTTCTGATGAAGCTGCTGGTCTGGGCGGTTGGTTTGATAATGCTCAGGCTGAGTATACCGATGAAGAGCTTTATGATTATGAGCGTAATGAGGCATTGGCAAAGAAGCGTCGTCGTCGTCAGGCGTGGACTCGTGTTATTACTGGCATGATTATTGCTGCTTTGGCTCTTTTCTCGGTGACAACGGTGTTGTACTACCAGAATGAGCTAAAGAAGGCTCCTGTTCATCAGGTTCCTGCTGTTCAGGGGTTATCGAAGAATGATGCTGAAACTGCTGTCCGTAATCTTAATTTGACGGTTAAGTGGGATGATGAATTCTCTGATGCTGTTGCAAAGAATGATGTTATTAAGAGTACGCCGGTAACAGGAACTGAGGTTGAAGAGGGCAGCGAGGTTCTTCTGACCCTTTCTAAGGGGCCTTCTCAGTTGGCGATACCAGATAATATTGAGGGCCAGTCTGAGGCTTATGTTCGTTCTGCTTTGCAGGATGCTGGGTTTGTTCCAGGACGTACGTCTACGGTCAATAGTGCAACGATTCCTGCCGGTATGGTGGTGTCGTTGTCGAAGGAGCCAGGAAGTAAGGTTGCGGCTGGTTCGACCATTGATATTGTTCTTTCGGACGGTAAAGTGACTGTTCCTGAGTTGATTGGTTTGAGTCGTGATCAGGCGATTGCGGCGTTGAGTGCTCCTGATGTTTTGTTGAGTACGAATATTGAGACGGTTCAGACCAATGCTGCTCCAGCGGGTACGGTTCTTTCTCAGAGTTCGGCTGCTGGTACGACGATTGGTCAGGGAAGCACTGTGACGATTCGTGTTGCTGCTGCTCCTCCTGCTCCAACGGTTGCTCCTCGGCCTCGTCCGACGGTTGCTCCTCAGCCTGAGCGTCGTCCTGTTCCTCCTGCACCGGAGAATCCTCGTCCGGCACCTGAGCGTTCTTCACAGGCTCCTGCTCCTTCTGCTCCTGCAGCTGAGGAAAAGTCAGAGAATAGTCAGCGTCGTCCGGCGCCTGAGCGTTCTTCACAGGCTCCTGCTCCTTCTGCTCCTGCAGCTGAGGAAAAGTCAGATAACTAAATATGGTGAGAGGATATGTCGTAGTTGATGTATCTTCAATCAAAAAATGCTGGTGTAGATCTCGTAATGAGTTCTATACCAGCATTTTTTATAGGGGTTATGAGTTGATGTGGGGGCTGAGGTTTTGTGCTTTTTCTCGTGCGCCGTTGAGTCCGACTTCTTCTAACCATGTGCCAAGCATGCTATATCCACCTTCTGTGAGGACTGATTCTGGGTGGAATTGGACTCCATGTATGGGACATGTTTTATGTTGTAATGCCATGATGATGCCATTTTCGCTGGTTGCGGTTGCTTCGAGTTCTTCTGGCATAGTTTTTGGGTCTACGGCTAGTGAGTGGTAGCGGGTGACTCGTAGCGGGCTGGGTAAGCCGTTAAATACGGATTGTTCGTTGTGGGTAATATGAGAGATTTTTCCGTGCATGATTTCTGGTGCGTGGTAAACCACGGCTCCGAAGGCCTCTGCAATGGCTTGGTGCCCTAGGCATACTCCAAGGAGTGGCTTATGGTGTTGCGCAGCCCATTGTATGAGTTCGATAATGCAGCCAGCTTCGTGGGGTGCACCTGGTCCGGGGGAGATCATGATGCCGTCATGTTCTTGGGCTTGGTTGATGACGGTTTCTAGGGATGCTTCATCGTTACGGATGACGGTGACGTGAGCACCGAGTTGTTCTAGGTAGCCGACGAGGGTGAAGACGAAGCTGTCGTAATTGTCGATAACAAGGATTCTGGTCATAGTTCCTTCTTTGAGTGGAGGCTAGTGGTCTACTGTCACGTCACGGTATAGAGGACTATACTCTGCGATAGCTGGGAATACATATTCCATGAGGCTCCAGATGATGAGGAGCACCAGTACTATGGCGATGATAATACGTGCCCAGAGTGGTCCGGGTAGGTGTCTAAAGATCCATGCGTACATATTTTCTTATACCTTTGGTTTTTGCGGTGTTTATTGCGCTGTTTGAAGTTCTTGGGGCGCTCCGGCAGATAGTGCCTGCCAGTGTTCGTAGCGTGCGTGAACGATGTATCGTTGGGTGTCTCCGAAGCGGGGGTGGCAGGTTGTTAGGGTCATGATGCGTTCAGTAGGTTCGTTGTCGGGGTGTTGAGGGTTGGGGGCAATAACGTAGATATCTTCGGGGTATACGATTGATGTTTCGTAAATGGTGTAGGTGTAGTAGCCGTTAATGGTTTGTACATATATTTTGTCGCCGATACGGAGCTGGTCGATGTAATCAAGCACTGCTCCATTGGTTTGGCGATGTCCGGCAAGAGCGAAGTTTCCAATTTCTCCGGGCATTGCGGTGTTTTCGTAGTGTCCTAGTCCAAGGGTGTCGAGGACATCTGTTCCGGTGCCTTCTGCGATGGGGCGTTGGTAGTGTGCGCCGAATCGTGGGATATACACAATGCCGTAGGCTTTTCCGTATTCTGGTTCGCGTCCTACAGGTGGGTTGTTGGGGTCGGTGTTATGGGGTATTGGTGGTTCTGGGTTGTTTTCTTCTGGTGAGTGTTGGTTGTTGTTTTCTTCTGGTGTTGCGGTGTTTTGTGGTGCTATTGGTTCGTTAGAGTATGGTTCTTGAGCTTGTTGTGGTGTATTAGGGCTTTGTTGTGGTGATGTTGGTTGTTGTGGTGATGTTTTCTCAGATTCTGCAGCTTGTTTAAATTCTTCAGCGAGAGTGTGCACTGCTTGTGATTGTGTTTGTGAAGCAGAGATATTGGTCCACCAAAGTTGCCATCCGACGAAGAGGAGCAAGATGAGCCCTAGGGTGATGAGTATTTCTCCGATAATTTGTATGACCATGCGCCCTTTTGTATGAGGGGATGTATTTTTTTCTGGTCTGGTGGAGGTATTTTTCATAGATTTTCCGTTGTACGGGTTCGTCGGTTTTCTTGAGGGTGTTTTTAGGTGTCTGCTATGTTTGTTAGGGTCTGAGCAGATAAAATTCTAAGCGATGAATCTGTTGATTTATTGGGTATATGTTCAACCGTACCTGATATGGCGTATGGGTAAATAAGTATTTGGAGGAAAGATGGCAAAAGATAAGAAAGTAATGACGGATAGTGATTTGCATGAGGAGGAGACTTTTCGTCGGATAGCTAAAGAAATGGTTACTGATGATTTCGCTTCTCCTACTCCTCTGTGGTATCAGGTTATTATGTTTGGTCTTGTTGTTCTCGGTATTTTATGGATTATGGTTTTCTATATTAGTGAGACAACTCTGCCAATTCCGGGTCTTTCGATGTGGAATGTTGCTATTGGTGTTGGTTTGATGATGGCTGGTCTTTTGATGATGACTCGTTGGCGTTAGTGGATGTTATGTCTGAGAAAGATACGGGGTCTTTATCTGATAAACCTGAGGTGACGAATCCGTCGAATTTGGCGCCGGTGAATCCTCATGAGCCTCGCCAGAAGAGGGAGGATATTCGTGCTGCCATTTTTGAGACGAAGTTGCGTCGTTTAGCTTTAGCTGGTTTTGTTTTTGCCGCTGTCGCGTATTTTGTATGGCAGGGAATACGGTAAATATATTCCTATACCAGAATATACTCTTGTCAAGATTGCATTTTAGAGGTTTTTAGGTTCTAAGTATTTCTGGGCAGCGTCATAGATACGTTGGGTAACACGGTCAAGAATACGTGACGAGATCTTCCAACGTTGCCAATAGAGGGGAAAATCTAGAGGCTCATCCCCCACTAGAGATATTATTGTTCCAGATTCAAGACCTTGACGGCACTGAGCTTCTGGAACAAGCCCCCAACCAATACCGTCTTCTACTGCTCGAGCATAGTCAGGGGACGAGGGAATATAAATACTCGGTGATTCGCCTCCGTTATCTTCAACGTTGTGGGCCTTGAGAATCAGATGACGAGAAGAACGCTGTCCGTGGTCTTTTCTATCAAACTCAATAACGGGTGCAGCGTTGAGTTCTTCTGCTGTTATATGGTGTGGCCAATTTTTAAAATGTTCATCAACAAATTCTTTTGAGGCAACACACCAGTACCGCGCTTGGCCAAGTTCTTCAACCTCACAACCATTAATGAGTTCTGGATGAGAAGTAATTGCCGCCATAACTTCCCCAGAACGAAGAAGAGCTGAAGAATGCTGTTCCCCTTCTCTTCTGAGATCGCAAAAGATTTTATCGCATCGGGATAGTTCCCCTACAGCAGAGAGCAACCAGGTAGCCAAAGAATCAGAGTTTACAGCAATGGTTATGCTGCCTTGCCCAGCACGTTCGCCGAGTTCTTGTTCTAGCTCTGCATTAAGATATTCATTTTGGCGGGCAACTCTAAGAACCACTTCACCAGAATCTGTTGGACGTACAGGATTAGTACGCTGTAGCAGGATACGACCGGCACTCGTTTCCATTGTTTTAATGCGTTGAGAAATCGCCGAAGCACTAACACCTAAAATTTCTGCTGCGGCTTCAAAGGTGCCTTCATCAACGACTAAGGTAAAAGTACGCAATTGTTCATTAGTAAAACGAGTCATCGGCGAATCCTATCTGCATACTTGAGTTCATTCAGTCTCTACTACGCTAGAAAAAGACAAAATTGCATACTCTAGAATAGCAACTATGAGCTTATCTTCTTCAGAACATCATGAGGCATCACGTTGGTTTAGGGCGAATGGCCTTCCTTTAGTTATTCTTCCACAGGAACGCATCAAAGAAATGTTCGTGAGAATTACTCCTTTAGGGTTATGGCTATCAGTCACCTTATTCATTGTGACGATTTCTGTGGCTATTTTGGCTCATCTAGACGATAAAATTTTTGTTCAAGAAGATACCACTGATGATATCCAACTAGAAATTATCAAAGGCATTGGAGCTTTTGTTCTCTTATTTGGTGGACCGCTCGTAGCACTTGTTATCCCGTGGCTGGTTCTTCGTTTTAAAAGAAAAACACCGCAAACACTTTTTGTTATTACCGGATCGATGAGCATTCTCTCCATCATGTATCTTTTATCCCCCAGCCTGAGCTATCGAATGGGTATTGGGGAGCCTCTCTTCTTTAGCTCTTCCATTGAGGTTATTCTTTGCGTGCTAGCTATACTATTAGCACTTTTTCTAGGGTTAGATTCAATTTTATGGTGGGCTTTTAAAGAGACTCTTGTACAGCTTGGCTCGGCAATGATTATGATTGCAAAAGTTTTGCCAATGCTTATGGTGGCGGTCTTATTTTTCTTTGTTAATGCAGAGATTTGGAAAGTTGCAGACGCTCTCAGCTACGCAAAGACTTTTGCCGTGTCAGCTGTGATGTTCACCCTCGCTCTTTTTATCGTTACAACGACTGTTATTGAACGCTCTAAAGAAGTTCTGGGAGATCATCAGGGTAAGGGTATTCAGTTTAGTTCAGAAGAGTATCAGCGGGTATCGGCTGAGTCTACGAGCTTTTGGAACACGGTTACAGAACGTATAGAAGGTTCTGTTTCTGCTAAACCTTTAGGAGTGAGCGAACGCATTAACTTTATTCTTGTTCCAGCGATGGTTCAGTGTATTCAAGCTGTTATGTTTTCCATCTTTGTTTTTCTATTCTTCGTGTGGTTTGGTAGTTTTGCTATCCCCTCAGAGGCTGCCGCATCGTGGATTAACCATACGCCAGAGAACTTTTTATTATTTGGTGTAGAACTTCCTGTTAGCTCTGTTCTTGTTAAAGTGTCAATTGTCCTTGGGGCATTTTCAGGACTTAGCTTTGCTGCTTCAACAAGTACCGATGAGCGCTATATGCATGATTTCCTTGAACAGGTCTTTATTCGTCTACGTCAGCAGGTTTTGATCCGCAATATTTATCGGAGTGTTTATACGGCTTCGTAATTTTATCCATTGATTAGACACCAGATAGCTCTTAGAGGTTATCCATAGGGTCAAGAAAGAGCTTATAAAGAGCCTAGATAGGGGGTTCCTATCCCTCAAAATGCAGTTCTATGAGCACAACACTTAGGAATAGGCTTTTATATCTCGCTAAGAATCAGAAGTAAAATACTGACCCCACCTTTTCTGTATACGCACTACGTTGTACCTTAGGGCTCTCTCGCACCCATGAGAGCAACAGAAGACTTGTACTAACCCAGAGGGAATTCTAGTCCCCTCAACACAGTCGATGAGCATAAATATTGCTCTAAACTATCTCCACTGAGGACGAGTATTCCCCAAATACTTCTAAAAAGGTTGTTAAAATAAAAGAGCACCCCTCCGAAGAGGGGTGCTCTTTTACTACCTAGGTTTCTATCATCTCAATGACAGAAAC
>NZ_JBLXXZ010000022.1:0-8597 GCF_048513015.1 Rothia sp. P7181
CGGCAGTTCCGTATGCGTAAAGGTTGAGCTTAGCTGCACATGCAGGCCATGCGCCCCATCCTTGCATCTGAAGGAGGTTTTCAGCAACGCGAATCTGCTCTGCTTTAGAAGCGTAGTGAGGTGCGCCGCTACCGCCAGCAGCATTCCAGGAAGACTGGGTGAACTGTAGGCCACCGTAGAAGCCGTTGCCGGTGTTGATAGACCAGTTGCCACCGGACTCACACTGAGATAGCGCTTCCCATGCTTCGAGAGGAGCTGCTTGTGCAGGTGCTACTGCAAAAGATGCTGCTGCTACACCGCTAACTGCTAGTGCAGCTGCGGAGCGGGTTACGTTTTGGCGAATGGAAGTCTTTTTCACAATGCTCCAAGTGTAGGCCACCTAACGCTCCACCAATCCCTTGGCTTCAATGCGTTGCCGTCTACCCATAGATGCTTATTGGGTATCTATTGAGGTTTTGCCCTGTAGACGGACTCAGGTGTGCGGCAAAACCCGGCATATAGTTCAAGGCTTCTTCCAGCCCTGAAATGTATTTTTCCCGCAGGTGCGGGATTGCGTTCATGGATAACGATAACGTAACGATTTGGGTTCATACAACCTCCCCAGCAGGTCTTGTTGCCCGTAGGGCATTTATCAGCCTACTGTTGATAACAGCCCGCACGCAGTTGTATTTTTTATTTAAAAGAGAACTTATTGAGTGTTAAACCCGCGTATTTCTGGGAAGAACCAACGTGGGGGTCATCTTTACCATTTCGTTATTTTTGTTATCAAATCGCAACATTTATCGACGAAAAAACGCCGAAAAAAATTTTTTAATTTTCTTTGCGACACTCCACGAAAACTACGATATTTCGCGATAAAACCTCAAAAGCACCTATGTTAAGGCTTCAGCACCTTCAGCAAGAAGTACCTTAAAAGCGTCTTCATCTAACACTGGAACGCCCAAAGATTCTGCTTTCTCTAGCCTCGAACCAGCGGCATCACCGGCGACAAGATAATGCGTTTTCTTCGACACCGACCCCACTGCTTTACCGCCACGAGCAATAATAGCTTCCTTGGCAGAATCCCTTGAAAAATCTTTGAGAGTGCCCGTTACGACAATAGACAGTCCAGCTAATGTTTGCGGCAGGTTATCATCTTGCTCATCAGCCATGCGCACGCCAGCAGCAGCCCACCGCTCAATAATTTCGCGATGCCAGTCCACCGCAAACCATTCTTTAATAGAGCGAGCCATTACTGCACCTACACCATCAATAACCGCTAAACGCTCTTCAGAGGCATTTTCAATAGCTTCCATAGAACCAAACTCAGTTGCAAGAGCACGTGCGGCAGTAGGGCCTACATGTCGAATCGACAACGCAACAAGAACTCTCCATAACGGCTGTTCTTTTGCTTTCTCTAACTCTTTAAAAAGCTTCTTTGTATTTGCGTTAACAGCAGAAGGTTTCTTCGCTGTACCACGCGTATAAAAATATGGGACAAGCTCATACTCTCCGCTAAGAACCCCACGCTTTTTCTTCTCACGTCGTATTTTCACATCGGCAAGATCTTCTGCACGAAGATCAAATAAGAACGCTTCAGAAACAAGAGGAGCAACATCAGGCTCAGCAGGAGCAGTCAACGCTTTAGCCGCTTCAAAACCTAACGCCTCAATATCAAACGCACCACGACTTCCAGCATGATAAACGCGTTCTGTCAGCTGAGCAGGGCAAGAGCGAGCATTAACACAACGAATATCAACGTCACCTTCTTTAGCAGGCGCTAACGGCTCACCGCAGGAAGGACATTCCTGAGGCATTTCAAAAGCTCGTTCGCTGCCATCTCGCAAAGCAATCACAGGACCCACAATTTCTGGGATAACGTCCCCTGCTTTACGCAATACCACCGTATCGCCAATAAGCACACCTTTAGCTTTGACAACGTCTTGGTTATGCAGCGTTGCACGTTCAACGGTTGAACCAGCAACTTTTACCGGCTCCATGACCCCATAGGGAGTGACACGCCCAGTACGCCCCACATCGACACGAATATCAACAAGTTTTGTATGCACTTCTTCAGGAGGATATTTATAAGCAACAGCCCAACGCGGCACACGAGAGGTGTAGCCTAATCGTTCTTGTGTTGAAAAATCATTAATTTTGACAACAATTCCGTCAATCTCATGTGCCAGAGAATGACGTTGCTGCCCGTAACGTTCAATAAATTCAAGAATTTGCTGAGTATCGGAGAACAGTTCAGTATAGGGGCTCACCGGAAGTCCCCATTGTTCGAGCAGAGCATACGTTTCGTATTGAGAGTCCAATGAGATACCCTCATGTGTGCCAATGCCATGCACATACATTGATAGAGGACGCCGAGCCGTCACTTTCGCATCTTTTTGACGTAGCGAACCGGCAGCAGCGTTACGAGGGTTTGCGAATGGTGCTTTCCCCTCTGCAATCATCTGCTCATTGAGAGTAAGAAAATCTTGAGAAGAAATAAAAATTTCTCCACGAATTTCAACTTCTTCAGGATGCCCGTCACCGGCAAGTTTACGAGGAATCGTCCCGATGGTCAGGACGTTATGGGTCACGTCCTCCCCCGTTGTTCCGTCACCGCGAGTAGCTGCCCGTACAAGCTCTCCCTGACGATATAGCAGGTTAACCGCTAAACCATCAATTTTTAGTTCGGTTAACCAACGAACAGATGATAACCCCGCAAGGTGCGCGTTCTGTTCAGTTTTATTCAACCATTGTTCTAATTCGGGGATAGAAAAGACGTCTTCAAGAGAATACATACGGCTGAGATGAACAACGGGCGCAAAGATAGAGGATGGTTCTGCCCCGACTTGTTGTGTCGGTGAATCTTGAGAGATGAGTTGAGGATGTAATGCTTCAAGTTTTTCCAACTCAACAAAAAGTTCATCGTATTCTTTATCAGAGAGGATTGGTTCGTCGTCAACAAAGTATTTTTTTTGCGCCTGACGGATTTTCTCCATCAAAGCAATATAGCGTTCTTGTAGCTCAGCTGTGATGAGTTCACGAGATTGTTCCGTTGACGTAACGTCCATCTTCTTCTCCATATTTCACGTTCGCCGTTCTTGGCAGGTATCCGCATTGAACGGCGCAGTGGTGTTGTTTTCAGGTTGGCTTAGTAGTATTTCATTCATAGAAAAGTCCCTAACTACATTTAATCAGCAGTTAGGGACTTTCCATTGGGGTTTACCCGAAATATCCTCAAGAATTACTTTAGCGCAATTCTCTCTCATCGTGATAGGACTCTTCTTCTGCCACTGTCGTGGGTTGAGATTGATATTCTTCCGCAGAGCTCACAATATGGTGTTGTTCTGTTGAAGTGAGTTCTTTAAGGTGTTCGCTTCTTTCTTGAGCTGTTTCTTCAGTCACGACGTCAGCAACAACAACAGTAATATTGTCTCTACCGCCAGCACGTAGGGCAGCCATTTGTAAGACATCTGCAGCGTCTTGAGGGTGCTCAACAGTTGCCAGTACCCTCGCCATATAGTCATGAGATAGTTCACCCGATAGCCCATCTGAGCAGAGCATCAAACGGTCTCCTTCTCGGGCAGGAATAACCCAGAAGTCTGGTTCCCAGTAGTTTCCGGTTCCCAACGCACGTGTAATGACGTTTCGACGTGGGTGAGTAAGCGCTTCAAGTGGTGTAATTTGTCCGGTATCTACGAGGTATTGCACTTCGGAGTGGTCCACAGTGATTTGTTCTAGAGTAAGGCCTTCAACGCTTCCCGCAGAGAAAGACATATCGTGTGCGTCTGTTTCGACTTCTTCTTCACGAACGAGACGATAGGTACGAGAGTCTCCCACGTTGAAAATAAACCACATATATTGGTCTCCGATATTCGTCAACCAAGCACCTGTCACAGTTGTACCAGCTCGTTGAGAGAACATCTCCTTAATACGTTCGTCTGATTCGCCAATGATTGAACGAATATGTTCGAGAGTACGCATAATTTGCCGGTTTAAGGCGGTGGTCTTTTGACGACGACGTCCAAGAAGTCCCTGATTGCCTTCTGTAGAGGTGTTATCTTCTGCTGCAAGCTCTCGTGCATAGCTTTCTTGTTCAGCCTCTGTCATACCGCAAGGGCGCGAGAAGAGGTGGTTATAGCTGATGGTTCGTGCGCAGAGTCGGCTTGCGTGTTCGCCTGCTTCGTGCCCGCCCATTCCGTCGGCGACGATGTGTAAAGTTCCGACTACTGAGCAGGAGTCTTCGTTATTGTCTCGGTAAGCGCCAACGTCAGTGGCACTTCCGGAGAAGGTTGTTAGTTTTTGTGCGGTCATTCTGTGTCGATCTCCAATTCATTGCCGGTACCGACTTCCACGGATATAGGCGTTATGTCTCCGAAGCCTCGGACATTGCGCTTTGGTTGTGGTGTGAAGCGAAAACGTCCGTCGCCTTTGAGCGTCTGGGCGGTAGCGTCATTGGTAAGCACCTTACCAGGTTCTGCGATGCTTACTAAGCGCGAAGCTAGGTTTACGGTAGGGCCGTAGACGTCTCCTAGTTTGGGAAGGATACGTCCCCAAACAAACGCCACGCGTGTGTGTGGCAGGTCTGGGTGTTCTTCAATCGCTTGAGATAAGGCTAATGAGATGCGTGCAGCGGCGTCTGGTGTTTCGGTGAGGAAGAGGACTTCATCACCAACGGTTTTGATGATGCGTCCACCACCAATCGCTATGATTTCTGCACAGCGTTGTTCAAAAGTTTTGACGAGTTTACCTAGCGTTTTCTCATTCATCTGACACGAAAGTGTGGTGTAAGAAACAAGATCAATGAAGCCTATACCGCGTAGCAGAGGTAAATCAGCACGGTCTTCAGAGACTCCGTCTTCGTTGCGGAGCGCTAGTCGCAGCACTCCAGCGTTGTATTGTCTGCGGTAGGTGTAAGACAGTATCTCTTGTAAGGTTGTGATGAGTTCTGGCAGAACTTTAAGGAGTTCTTGACGTGCTCTACCGTTACTAAAGCCTTGTTGTCTTGAGATGTCATCAACGATTTCTTCAATTTGCCAGGCCACGATTCGGTCGGTCAGTTGTCCCATAGAACGGGCGATTGAGATCGTTGTTTCGAAGTCTAAACCGTGCTTGTCGGTCAGTTCAGTAACCTTTTTGAGCCCTTTGACATCTGCTTCGGTGAAGTACACTTCGTTTTCGGAGATATCTGGTATTCCTAGTGCATGCCAAATTTTGCTGACTAGTGGGAGCGTCGCTCCGGTCTGTTCTATGATTTCTTTGCTGGTAAGGTTTTTCTGTGTACCGAGGAGAAATTTTTCGAGGGCTTTAACCGCTTCGCGGTCTTCTTTTGTGCGATATACGTTGCTTTGCACACGGTTATTGGAATATTCAAATTCTTCTTCCAGAGGCACTGGATGAAGATTATCGTCTGATCCAGGTGCCGGCTTTTCCACGGGACTATCCTTTCTCATGCTCTCGTTGAGACAATAAAACTTACTCTGTGACTTACAATACTCTACTTATGGGAAGTAATACGAAGAATGACGAAAAACTGTTCATCATCTTATGATGTGGAACTATCTATACGACCCTAAAACGCCATGATAAGAAGCGTTAAAATCGTACTGTGCTCGTTTTAGTTCCTCTGAAAACGCCTGAGCATGAGGAACATTTTGTAGAACGCAAAGACCTTTTTGAGTGCCGTGTTGAACGTAGACTGTCAGCTTTCCAATTTTTGTATACCCAAGCCACGTTCGTTGCACCTCACACCCCGTAATACTCTCGAAATTGATGGAGATAGAACGCTTAGCACTCAATCCGCGTTGGATTACGAGACGATGTGTCGTGATGAAATACTGGGTCAAGAAGTATCGCTTCAGGCTTTTAATCGTCTGGTATAAGGACGCCCCTGCTAAAAGATATCCAAGAAATGACCAGATAGTACTAACTCCGGCTATAGCAGACGCAAAGCTCACGAAGAATATGTTCAGAAGAGCATAAAGTGCTGGTATAAGTAGGCAACGCCAATGTAATCGGGTTGCAACACGCACCGATTCCCCTTGTAGAAGCGTTCCTCGTAGTTTCATAGCTCACTTATCTTACGGTAATGAATAGTCTTTTGTCTCAGTAATCGTCAAAAAAGATGGTCTTTCTATGCACTGCGCAGATGAATCACGTCGCCGACTGCGTAGCTTTGGGATATTCCGGAGTCTGTGGTGATAACGATTTCTCCGTCGTCGTTAATATCTTCTGCTACACCATATGTTTTTTGTCCGTCTGGCAGTTCTATGACAACGCGTTGCCCCAATGTCGACATTTTGGTTCGGACACTGTCTAACAGGCTAATTCCATGTCGTTGCAGTGCGGAGGGAATACCGTTAACGCGGGCGAAGTCTTCATATCGTTGAGCAAAATTCTCACAGATTTTTTCGAGGGCTTCATCAAGGCTTCGTGGTCTTTGTGTTGCGGCGAGAACAGAAGTTGCCGTGGGGACGGGAAACTCTTCTGGTTCAAGGTTAATATTTATTCCAATACCAACTATTGCTGAGAGATTTTCAGCAGACTCTACAGCAATTTGAGCGAGTATTCCGCAACATTTTTTGTCACCAATGAGGACGTCGTTAGGCCATTTGAGATACGCTTCAATGCCCCAAGAGTTGAGTGTGTCAATTGCTGCTAGGGCGAGGAGCACGGTGAACCAGTGATATTGTTCGGGTTTGATACGGTGTGCGGGGTTAGCATGAGGGCGAACGATGACTGACGCGCAGAGGGAGCTTCCGGCAGGAGCAACCCATTCTCTATTGAGCCGACCTTTACCGTGTGTTTGTTGTGTTGTTGCGATAACAGAGAGTTCACCCCATCGCCGGTTTTGTAGAGAATCTGCTGAGGTGAGAAGTTCGTGGGCGTAGAGGTTCGTTGAGGGGACAGTATCGAGCAGAAGAACTTGTTGGTATTGGTGGTAGGGAGCCTTAGATGCGGCACGGCTCACCTCATATTTGAGGTAGTTATCGAGGGTTTGTATCGGTACGCTCATCGGCGGTGTTCTCTCTTGAGGTTTTATATGATAGGCAATGCTTTATTGGAGCAGATTAAGAAACGCCCCGATAGGATAAAAGAACGAAGCTATCGGGGCGCTCGCCACTTTTAGGGTGGCTTCTTTCAGAAAGGAAAGCGCTTTCATTGTTACAGAGAGGAACTAGGAATGTCTACCACTGAACCGGTGCAGGTGTTTACTCCTATTGGGGCGTGCGCTCTTTTGGGTATTACTCGCAATGGATTTTATAAGAGAATTGAGAAATATCCTCTTGAGCCTGACTATCTCATCAACGAGAATCAACCATGTTGGACCGAGGAAACCCTCAGGGCTTGGGATAAGACCATTCCAAGTGTCGGTGCTCCAAAAAATCTTGAGAAGCTGGTTAAATAAAGCCCGTCAGATTCCATGTGACATCTGCAATACAGCAAAGGCAGTCTTTCCTCTCTCATAGGAAAAGAAGAAGTATAAGGCATGAGCAACAAATCAGAAATTCCCGTTTTCTACAAGGGCGAAGAGGCGAGTAAGCAGGTCAAACTTTCCAGCGCTGGCTTTTTGAGTAATATGAAGAAATACCCACTAGAGCCAGATTTTATTGTCAATGGAAAAACTAAGGGATGGAAAAAGGAGAGTCTGGTGAAGTGGTATAACGAGGTTGTACCTAAGCCACTTTCTTCTGAAAAGAAAAAACTTTCTTAAAACCACGTGAAGTAAAACCCTCCCGCTCCTGAATAACACTACTAATCAGGGGCGGGAGGGCGTTACCCCCTGACTCTAGCAAAGGAAAAATACTATGACAAGCAAACAAGTTATTGCACTATTGGCAATAATTACCGCAGTAACAGGGATTATTCTTGGCTTCCTTGGAAAGCCTTGGTACTTCCCATTTTCTGCAGTATTCCTCTGGGTTGCCTACATGAACCTCTCGTCCAACCGGAAACAGAAAGAAAACCAATGAGCATTTTTATCTGTACTTATAGCTACGCACCAGCAGAAGAACAAGAAAAACACCGTCCAGAGCATCGCCTTTATCTAGGTTCTCTCGTAGAAAAAGGAATCATTATTGCTTCTGGCCCTTATGTGGATGACGAAGCACCTGGGGCGATGTTGCTTTTTAAGGCATCTTCTGCAGATGAGGTCCGTGAGTATGTCAGCCAGGACCCCATGTATCTCGGTGGGGCGGTGCTCTCTTATAACGTGCGTGAGTGGAACCCTGTTTTAGGTTCTTTGGGCAGCTAGTCTGACTAGCTATTACAAATAGTGCGACGCCCTCAACATATTTTGTTATTTTTGTGATGAGATAAGTAGTTATCAGGTATTTTCGTCACGAGAAACATCCTATAGTTGAGGGCATCATATTATTCACCAGCTCACTGTGCCTCAGTACGGTGACGCTAGCGAATGCCCACCGTCAAGGATGTCCCCGTGTCTATGAATCACCACAGCACAACAGAAGAATCTTCTGCACACGATTTAAGTACTACCGCAGGTAAACTCGCAGACTTCTATGATCGTCGAGAAAAAAGTTACATGCCTTCTGGTCAAGAAGCAGTAGACCGCCAACATAGTCGGGGCAAGAACACCGCAAGAGAACGTATTGATTTAC
>NZ_JBLXXZ010000023.1:0-7895 GCF_048513015.1 Rothia sp. P7181
TAGGTGATGGTCTCGTCTGTGGTTATGGAACAGTAGATGGTCGTCTTGTAGCAGTATATTCGCAAGATTTCACCGTATATGGTGGTTCTCTTTCACAGGTCAATGGCGAAAAAATCGTTAAGGTACAAAAATTTGCTCTTGATAATGGGTGCCCTGTAATTGGTATCAACGATGGTGGCGGAGCGCGTATTCAAGAGGGTGTCGCTTCATTAGCGATGTTTGCCGACATTTTCCGCATGAATGTTCGTGCCTCAGGGGTAGTTCCCCAGATTTCTGTCATTTTAGGTCCTTGTGCCGGCGGTGCAGCCTACTCCCCTGCGCTGACGGATTACATTATCATGGTTGATAAGACCTCACACATGTTCATCACCGGACCTGACGTTATTAAAACGGTAACTGGTGAAGACGTTGATATGGAGACCCTTGGTGGGGCGCATCAACATAACGCTGTGACGGGAACGTCAGCTTATCTTGCTGAGGATGAAGAAGACGCTTTTGACTTCGTGCGAGAACTCCTCGAATTTTTACCAGCAAATAATCTTTCGGAACCTCTGACAGTGGACCATGATCAGGAAGAAGATCTCATCGACGAGGATTATTCTTTAGATACGCTTATTCCTGACTCAGCTAACCAGCCTTATGATATGCGTACCGTTATTGAGGCTGTCGTAGATGACGGGCACTTTTTACCTTTACAAGCACTCTACGCCCCTAATGTGATGGTTGGTTATGCCCGTATTGAGGGACGCACCGTAGGTATTGTCGCTAACCAGCCGGTACAGTTTGCAGGAACCTTAGATATTAATGCTTCGGAGAAAGCTGCACGTTTTGTTCGAACCTGCGATGCTTTTAACATTCCTGTAGTGACTTTTGTTGATGTGCCGGGGTTCTTACCGGGTAAAGATCAAGAGTTCAACGGCATTATTCGCCGTGGCGCAAAACTGCTCTATGCATACGCTGAAGCAACGGTTCCTCTGGTAACGGTGATTACTCGTAAAGCCTATGGCGGTGCCTATATTGTGATGGGTTCACGGAAGCTTGGCTCAGATATTAACCTTGCGTGGCCAACTGCGCAGATTGGTGTGATGGGCGCACAGGGTGCTGTCAATATTTTGTATCGTCGTGAGTTGGCGTCGGTTGCTCAGGCTCAAGGAGATGTTGAGGCTCGACGAGAAGAATTGGTATCTCAATATGAACAAGAATTACTTAATCCTTATCAGGCGGCAGAGCTGGGCTATGTTGATGAGGTTATTGCTCCCGCTGAGACGCGTGTGCGACTGATTCGTGCGTTACGTGCTCTTCGCGATAAGCGTGAGACGCAACCGGCGAAAAAGCACGGCAATATCCCCTTGTAATTGCTGTTGCGCACTATGAGTTTTTCGATCCTGTCTATTGTTTGGAGTTTGTGATGGCTAGTTCGTCGCTACGTTTTGCGTTTTCTCTTGGCTCTCGTCGCTCCTCAGAACAGCAAGAATCCCCTGCAGAAGTAGAGCAAGAACCACTTTTTTCGGTAGTTTCAGGTAACCCAACGGAGGAAGAACTGGCAGCCTTATCTACTGTTTTACTTGCTGTGGCTCAGTCTCATCAACAACAGCAGAAACCGTCTATGGGGCAGTGGCAGCGTCGTTTGTTACGTGGGCAGAGTCTAGGTGTTCGGTTACGCCCTGGCCCTGGTTCTTGGCGTCGTGCTCGCCCTATGTAGGTTCTAAAAACTGTTTTTTGAGATTAAGATTTTGGACTGTGCTTGCCTTCACAAAAGGATTACCCAGTAGAATGGAGGCATGTCGAAATTTGATACCATTCCTGCGGTTTACCGCCAAGAACGTCAGAGCACATCTGTAGACGCCATCGCTAATGAATATTATGAAGCGACTCTTCAGCTAGATCCTTCAGCTGCAACGTTAGCGGGACGTGCTGGACATGAGACAGAATACGGTGATGTGTTCTCCCCCGAAGGTCACGAGAAATCTATTGAGTTGATTCGTCAGACTCTTGCTCGTCTTGAACAAGCAACACCCGCTGATGATGTTGATAAGGTCACCATTGACGCGATGCAAGAACGACTCGGTCTCGAACTTGAATTGCATGAAGCAGGGTTAGGCACATGGGAAATTAATAACATTGCCTCTGCTTCGCAAAGTATTCGCGCAATTTTTGACTTGATGAATCGCGAGACTCCTGAACATTGGGCTCATATTGCAGGACGTATGAAGAATGTTCCTGCCGCGATTGACGACTATATTCGCACCTTAGAAAATGCGCGTGAACGTGGAAATGTTGCGGCGCGCCGTCAGGTAGAAATTGTCATTGAACAGACCGATGCGTATATTGCTGAAGATGGTTTTTTCCAAAAGCTTCATGAAGAAGTTGTTCAGCATGCCCCTGATTTAGCACAGCAGGCGCGAGAAGGTGCAGACGCTGCCATTGCAGGGTACCGTACCCTTAATTCTTATCTTCGTGAAACTCTTTTGCCGGTAGCGCCGAAAGAGGACGCAGTCGGTATTGACCGTTACCGTTTATACTCTCGCCAGTTCCTCGGTTCAAAGATTAATATTGAGGATACCTACGCGTGGGGCGTTCAAGAGCTAGAACGTATTATTGACGAGCAGAAAGAAGTTGCTGAGCAGATTAAACCAGGTGCTTCCATCGAGGAGGCAAAGGCTGTTCTTGATGCTGACCCTGAACGTACGTTGCATGGTACTGAAGAACTAAAAGCGTGGATGCAGAATCTCTCAGATCGTGCGGTGGAAACTCTTGCCGGCGATTATTTTGATATTGGTGGCGCCATGTGCGAGCTAGAGTGCATGATTGCTCCCACTCAAGAAGGCGGTATCTACTACACTGGACCTTCCCCCGATTTTGAGCGCCCCGGTCGCATGTGGTGGTCTGTTCCTGAAGGAGAAGAAACCTTTGGTACATGGCGCGAAGTTTCGACGGTCTACCATGAGGGTGTACCGGGACACCATTTACAACTTTCTGTAGCAACCGCTATGTCTCAGACTCTTAACCAGTGGCGTGCTAATGGTGTTTGGGTTTCTGGTCACGGTGAAGGCTGGGCTCTTTACGCTGAGCGTTTGATGCAAGAGCTTGGGTTCTTAGAAGATCCCGGTGACCGCATGGGCATGCTTGATAACCAGCGTATGCGTGCAGCTCGCGTAGTCTTCGATATTGGTGTGCACTGTGGTCTTGAAATTCCAGAACGTTGGGTAAAAGAACTTGGTGTTCCTGCCGGTGTATGGGATGCAGAGAGCGGTTACCAGTTCCTCAAAGCAAACCTAGACCTTTCTGAGGGCCAACTAAACTTTGAATACGCTCGTTACTTAGGTTGGCCAGGCCAGGCTCCTAGCTATAAGATTGGCGAGCGCATTTGGGGTCAGTTGCGTGATAAAGCTCGTGCTCGTCAAGAAGATGACCGTGATTTCCATACTCGTGTGTTGAAGCTCGGTTCTATGGGTCTTGATAGCTTGGAGAGGGCTTTGGATCTCTAAGCATACCTAGTTTTTCCTGCGTAGGCGGGTAAAGACTGTTGTTGAAGGTGCCGGTATATATCTTTTCTAAGATATATACCGGCACCTTTTGATGTTAAGGTATGTGTTCTTTCTGGTGTTACTTCTACACTGGTAGTTATGAGTTCTTTTTCTTTGGTTTCTGATGTTGAGCCAACATTAGTTTTGGCGTCTTCTTCGCCTGCTCGTCAGAAGCTTCTTCGTGATGCGGGGATTATTTTTCAGGTTTGTGTGTCTTCGGTAGATGAGGACGCTGTTGTGGCTCGTGCTCAAAAGGATGCTGATGTTAAAGGTTTGGGTGAGCTGACTCCGGCTCAGGTTGCGTTACTTTTGGCTCGTGCTAAGGCTGAGGATGTTGCTCGTTTGGTTGATGTACCGGGGGCTATTGTTCTTGGGTGCGATTCTGTTTTTGAGTTAGATGGTGTGGCTTATGGTAAGCCTCATGACGCAAGTACGGCTGTTGAGCGTCTTCGGTTGTTCAGTGGTGCTTCGGGGTTGTTGCATACGGGGCATTGGCTGATTGATACTCGGGTAGTGCACGGGCGTTCGTCGTCTGAGTTACGTACTGCTACGGTGCATTGCGATGCTCTTTCGGAGGATCAGATTCATGAGTATGTGGCGACGGGTGAGCCGCTTGCTGTGGCTGGTTCGTTTACGATTGATGGGTTTGGTTCTGCGTTTATCCGCGGTATTGAGGGCGAGTACCATACGGTGGTGGGGTTGTCGGTGAATGCGCTTAAGGATATGTTGGCGGATTTAGGTCTTTCTATCACCAATTTTTGGACGAAAACGGCATAATTTTTCAAAAATCTTCTGGTTTTTTCGGTACTATCAGCTAAGAAAAGAACTCTGCTGACGTGATAAGAATGTAGACTTTTCTCAACCATAATCTTTATTTGTGCTTGTCGCAGAAGAATATAGCTAACCTCTTTGGGGTGGCAAGGAGCTTTTTCATTGAGCAAAAACACCGAACGTCTACGTGGTCAGTTTATGAGCGTGCCGGGTCGTCATACAGGTCCTGTTTCTAAGGTTTTAGTGGCGAATCGTGGTGAAATTGCGGTTCGTGTTATTCGCGCTGCTGAAGATGAGGGTATCAGCACCGTTGCGGTCTATGCTGATTCTGATCGCGATGCTTTGCACGTTAAGTTAGCGACGGAGTCTTATTCTTTAGGTGGTAGCACTGCTTCAGATTCTTATTTGGTGATGGATAAGATTCTTAGTGTTGCAGAGCGTTCTGGCGCTGATGCTGTTCACCCCGGTTATGGTTTTTTGTCTGAGAATGCTGAGTTTGCTCAGCGTGTGATTGATGCGGGTTTGACGTGGATTGGGCCTTCCCCAGAATCTATTACGTTACTTGGCGATAAGGTTGCAGCACGTTATATTGCAGATAAGGTCGGGGCGCCGCAGGTTCCGGGGACAAAGGATCCTGTGTCTTCTGTGGCTGAGGTTGAAGATTTTGCTGATGAGTTTGGTCTTCCTCTTGCCATTAAGGCTGCTTTTGGTGGTGGTGGACGCGGTATTAAAGTGGTTCGTCAGCGTGAGAAGATTGCTGAACTTTATGAGTCTGCTGTACGTGAGGCGACGGCTGCTTTTGGTCGTGGCGAGTGTTTTATTGAGCGTTTTTTGGATTCTCCACGTCACGTTGAGACGCAGTGTTTAGCTGATGCTCATGGCAATGTTGTGGTGGTGTCTACACGAGATTGTTCGTTGCAACGTCGTAATCAGAAGCTGGTGGAGGAGGCTCCTGCGCCGTTTCTTTCTGAGCAGCAGCAACAGCGTCTTTATGATTCTTCTCGCGCAATTTTGCAGGAGGCTGGTTATCAGGGTGCGGGTACGTGTGAGTTCTTGATTGGTGTGGATGGGACGATTTCCTTTTTGGAGGTTAATACTCGTTTGCAGGTGGAGCATCCTGTCTCTGAGGAGGTCTCTGGTATCGACCTTGTTCGAGAGCAGTTCCGTATTGCTCGAGGTGAGGAGCTTGGATATTCTGACCCTGTTTTGCATGGGCATTCGTTTGAGTTCCGTATTAATGGTGAAGATGCGGGTCGTTCTTTTATGCCCTCTCCCGGTACTGTTGAGAAGCTGGTGATTCCTACTGGCCCTGGTGTTCGTTGGGATTCTGGCGTTGTTGAGGGCGATGTAATTGGCGGTTCTTTTGATTCGATGCTTGCCAAGCTCATTGTTACGGGGGCGACGCGTCAGCAGGCGTTAGAGCGTTCTCGTCGTGCGTTATCTCAACTGGTGGTTGAGGGTATGCCTACGGTGACGAATTTTCATCGTGCGGTGGTTTCTGATCCGGCGTTTGCGCCTGAGGGCGATTCTCCTTTTAGTGTGCATACACGCTGGATTGAGACGGAGTTTAATAACACGATTGCGCCTTATGATGGGGCGGCTGGTTCTGTGGATGAGCAGAGCGAACAGCGTCATCAGGTGGTGGTTGAGGTCAATGGTAAGCGTCTTGAGGTTGTTCTTCCTCAGTCTTTGGGCTCGGTTACTAAGCCTGCGCCAACGGCTAAGAAGCGTAAAGAACGTGGGGGCTCTCGTACTGCTGCAGTTAATTCTCATGAGCTGACCTCGCCGATGCAAGGCACTATTGTCAAGGTTGCTCTTAAGGATGGGGATAAGGTTTCTGAGGGGGATCTTGTTGTTGTTTTGGAAGCAATGAAGATGGAACAGCCGATTACGGCTCATCGTTCTGGGAAGATTAGTGGGTTGAAGCTTAAGGCTGGGGATACGGTTTCAGCTGGTGCGACGATAGCTACGATTAAGTAATTGCGTGGTGAGGGTTGTTTCTGATGTTAGGTGTAGCTGTTTCTACCCTAAGACACAATCTTTCACATAATGAGACAAGCAGGGTTTTCTGTCCTCTCACGTCCTAAAGTATTAGACCAACAACGTCTGATTCTTTCCAAGAGAGGTACCCGTGGCTACACGAACCACACCAGATACACCCAGCGCATCAGCGCACCACAAAACGCCAGTTCCACGAAGTCGAGTAATTCTTGCTTCGCTCATTGGAACTACTATCGAGTTCTACGACTTCTACATCTACGCAACCGCTGCTGTAGCAGTTTTTCCGGCACTGTTCTTTATCGGTGTCGATGACACTGCCAAGCTCTTAGCTTCCATGGCAACATTCGGTGCCGCATTCGTAGCACGCCCCATTGGTTCTATTATCTTCGGACATTTTGGCGACCGTATCGGACGTAAAGCCACCCTCGTTGGCGCGTTATTGACCATGGGTATTGCAACCTTCCTAATTGGTTTGCTTCCTACCTATCACCAGATTGGATTATGGGCGCCGGCGATGCTCACCATCTTAAGATTTACTCAAGGTCTTGGGCTAGGCGGAGAATGGTCTGGTGCAGCTCTACTCGCTACAGAGTATGCAGAAGAAGGCAAACGTGCACGCGCTGCCATGTGGCCCCAGTTGGGAGCACCATTCGGGTTCATCTTGGCGAACGGGTTTGTCCTCTTCCTCACCACTCTCATGTCTTTTGATTCCACCGCTGATTCGTCCAATATGTCCCATACATTCATGATGTGGGGTTGGCGCATTCCTTTCCTAGCGTCTCTGGTGATGGTTTTCATCGGACTCTATGTACGTTTCAAGCTCGAAGAAACTCCTGTATTTGCTCAGGTCTTGAAACAGGATGAGCGTGTTAAAGCGCCTTTGGTCGAGGCACTCAAAACTGCATGGCTACCGATGATTCAAGGAACTTTCATCATGATTGCCTGCTACGTTTTGTTCTACCTCATGACAGCGTGGATTCTTTCCTACGGAATTGGCAAAGTCGAAAAAGGTGGCTTGGGTATCTCTTATCACGATTTCCTCATGGTACAGCTCGTATCTATTATTTTCTTTATCGTCTTCATTCCTGTATCTGGATGGTGGGCAGATATTGCTGGGCGTAAACAGCAACAACTCATCACCACTTTGCTCATGTCTCTTTACGGTTTGACGTTCTCTTTCTTCATCTCCCCCGAAACTATCGGTACTGGTGAAGACGCAAACATCGTTTTGTTGACCGCGTACATGTCTGTAGGTATGGCACTGATGGGCCTATCTTTTGGTTCTATGTCTGCCTACCTTCCAGAGTTGTTCGCAACTCACGTACGTTATACGGGTTCTGGTATTGCCTATAACGCAGCGTCCATTCTTGGTGCAGCTTTGACTCCTTTTGTGGCAGTCTATTTGAACTCCATTGGCGGTGTTGGATACGTGGGCATGTATCTTAGCGCGGCGGCTTTGCTCTCCGTACTCTTTATTGCTATCACCGGTGAGACGAAGAACCGAGATTTGCATACTATTGGGCGATAGTATCTTCAGCTCCGGCATATAAGGGGTGGGGGGTTTCCAGTAAATGGTACACCCCACCCCCTATATAA
>NZ_JBLXXZ010000024.1:0-6404 GCF_048513015.1 Rothia sp. P7181
TGTTTTAAAATAAATTGTGTTTTCCCACCACTCTTTTGGCGTATCAAACAAAAACCATATTAAATGGTTCGAACCTTTAATCTATTATCGGTAATTAACGAATTGAAGGTCAACTTCCAAATCTGCGCCTTTGAGTAAAGCAATAACATCTTGAAGGTCGTCACGAGACTTGGAAGAGACACGTAGCTCATCTCCCTGAATAGTTGCTTTAACTCCTTTAGCTCCTTCTTCGCGAATGAGCTTAGAAATCTTTTTAGCTTGATCTTGGGCAATACCTTCTTTGATAGAGCACTCGATACGGAACTCTTTACCGGAAGCATAGGGGTCACCGGCGTCGAGAGACTTCAAAGAAATACCACGCTTGACAAGTTTTGACTGGAAAACGTCGAGTACAGCTAGGGCGCGCTCTTCGGAGTTTGCTTTGATGAGGATTTTTTCTCCAGAGAAGTTAATATCGGCGCCTACTCCTCGGAAATCGTAACGCTGTGATACTTCTTTTTGTGCTTGGTTTAAAGCATTGGATACTTCCTGCTTATCGACTTTAGAAACAACGTCAAAAGATGATTCGCCTGCCATAAGAGATACTCCTTAGATATTCGGGGATGCGATTCTAACGCTCTGCGTAAAAGCAGTTAGTAATGGTGCATCAGTTGTTATAGATAACGGTACATGTTTTGCTCTGTTTATGCTGGTGGTATACCAAAAAAAATTGTTATGAATACGTGACCTAACTGTCAGCTAGTGTTCACCTTGAACAGCGATGATAGAGCTATGACAAAAAATCGTCGTGGTGACACTCTTGCTCAATGTGATGTTTTGAATACTCACAAGGACGTGAGCTCAGATATCTCAGAGCACCATGGTGTCGACCCATCATCTGATGAATCAGTTAAGAGCCTTTCGACTGTAGAACCTTGTTTCTATGAGTCTCTTGAGACCTTAGGAGAAACTCTCGAAAGCGAGTATCTTGTAGAGCGTTTTGAGGGAGTGAAACAAAACCTTATTCGTGAGATTCGTGGGCAAATGTGTACTGAAGAGCAAGCCTATGCGTATCTAGAGAACTTTGAGATGAGGCTGTTGCAAGAGCAGGAATTGATGTCTCAGACGGTCTAGCTCTCGCGCTCAAAACACCAAACTAGAGTAACTTTTGTCACAAAATGCTGTTTTGGTTTTTGTTTTCCTCAAATATCCGGTAGTGTAGTCACGTTCGCTCATGCGAATACCAGTCATTAGAAATAATGATTCTGGCAGATTACCCGAGCGGCCAAAGGGGGCTGACTGTAAATCAGCTGGCACTGCCTACGGGGGTTCGAATCCCTCATCTGCCACAAGCTAAAACCCACCTCGTACGAGGTGGGTTTTCTTGTATCTATATACCGGTATCTCAGCCCATGAGATAAAAACCTGTGCCTACCCCTAATTATCTGCACTATAACCACTCAGATATTCTTTGAGAGTGAAACCGTATTGTGTTAGGTAAACATCTACCGGTAGGGTGACAACTATGGCTACTATAGAAATCAATCAAGAAAACCTCACCGAAAAAGTACAGTCAAGCGACATCATGCTTCTGGACTTTTGGGCAGAATGGTGCGGTCCTTGCCAGCAATTTTCTCCGGTGTTTGAGGAAGCTTCCGAAAAACACCCAGATATTACTTTCGGAAAGATTAACACCGAAGAACAACAAGAACTAGCAGCAGCAGCTAGCATCTCATCCATCCCCACGCTCATGGCATTCCGTGAAGGTGTACTCGTCTTCTCACAGCCTGGCGCACTTAACGCAAAACAACTTGAACAAGTTATTCAGGCTGTACGTGAACTAGACATGGAAGAAGTTCACCAACAAGTCGCTCAACAACAAGAAGCAGAAGAAAACTCCTAAGCTCAAGCCGCACCCATGATACGCGGTGTCTAACCTAAGACACGATAGGGGTGAGTTGCTCCACTATTTTTAGTGGAACAACTCACCCCTAATCTTTAGTGTTTATTGGGGCGTTATACATGCTAAAACTTCTACAAAAATAGTTATCCTACAATCTCTGTACATGTTTGCTATATCCTATGAGGCAAGAGCTCACAACACTCTAGAGAGAACAAACACCCTATGACAGCTACAGCAAAGAACTCAGCTTCACCCCCTGCTCAACAACAATCCATACATTCTTTGCTGTCCCCAAAATCTAATTCTCGACTCATTGGAATAAGCCTTGCTCTCATTCTTTTCTCGTTTTACAGTCTGTACTCTTATTTTCAATACCTGCACTATCACACGCCCTCATGGGACTTAGGAATCTTCTCCCAACTAGCGCAAGAATATTCACAATTACATTTTCCGCCCACCGTAGATATCAAGGGTGCAGGCTTTAACCTTTGGGGAGACCACTTTCACCCAATCCTGATAATTCTTGGACCTATCTACGCACTATTTCCCTCTCCAGCAACGCTCCTATACGTACAAAATGCGTTAGTCGCATATTCTGCTTATCTCGTATGCCGTTACGCCCAGCAACTTGTTCCTCCCGCTGGAGCCATCATGCTAACTACCGCTTATGGTCTAAGTTTTGGCGTACAAAATGCGGTATCGGTGCAATTTCACGAAGTTGCCTTTGCCCTGCCATTTCTCTGCGCTTCTCTCGGTCATATTGTCTTGAGTAGAAAGAGTGTGGAACCTGTCACCCATCTCAAACGAGCCTGTTATTGGGCGATGCCATTAGCCTTTGTCAAAGAAGACCTCGGTATAACTGTCGCCATGATTGCTCTCGTCATTGCACTCCGTGCCGGAACCATAACCTGTATACATCAGAGACTTTTTCCCTCAGCAGCTTTGGTACAACCCTTATCACAGCGCCTTCTTGGTGCAGTAGGCGCAATCAACAGTAAAGACGGATCTTTGCATGCCGTACTATTGCTCTTCTGGGGCCTTATCTGGTCTCTATCTGCGGTTCTTATTATTCTTCCTGCCCATAACAACGGGGGAGTATTCGACTACTCAGATAAACTCAACCTGGCTGAGGTACTTTCGGATCCCTTGCAATCTTTTGGTCTTTTGTTCTATCCGTGGCAAAAAACTCTGACTCTAGTGCTATTGCTCTTCTCTGGGGTATTTCTGTGGGTTCTTTCCCCCTTAGCGCTGATTGCTTTGCCCACGATACTCTGGCGTTTTCTCTCACCCCATGAAGGATACTGGGCACCCACCTGGCATTATTCTTTAGTTCTTATGCCCATTGTTTTCATGGCTCTACTCGACGCGCTCTTATGTACCCAACGCTTCGCACCGTTACGCTATCTTGGCACTAAAGCACAACACCTCTTTGCGATATCTGCTCAGCGTGCTCAAGAGCTGACTCGTATGAGCTTCCTCTGGTTAGCACTTCTTGTCGTCATTGCTTCCTTCCCCTCTCAACCACTATGGAATATCACACGCGAGGGATTCTTATCCTCTTCATTAAGCCTTGACGAACGTGATAAACAGCAAGCACTAGAATCTATTCCAACCCATAGTTCGGTAGCTTCTGACTTATCTCTTTTGACCTATCTTGTGCCTGAACGCCAAGTTTTTTGGATTGGTGATAAAACACATCACGCACACCCCGAATACGTCGTTATCGACCGTGCTGGCGGAGGGTGGGGAAAATCTGCACCTCAAAATCCTGCACGCTATGCCCACGAACATTTCGGTGGTGACTACCGTGAATATCAGCGTTTTGGCACAATTTATGTGCTCCAGAGAGTTGAACAATAAAGTATTTTTGGTGTCGGTTCTGTCACCCGATTCCCTAAAACTTCGTTTTATACGGTAAGGTGAACAACGTACATTACCGGTTTCCCATAAACACAGATGCGCGCGCCGACCGACTGAAAACAGGCGCTTAATCAGAAACTGGCTAACAACCAACATGTTGTCAGCCTGAGAGAAACAGCTCGCTTTTATACGCGCAAACCTTTTAAAACACTCCGTACGTTATCTCATGATGAGTTTTCATGGAGTTCACGTTTCCGCTGGAATTATTTTTCACCGCGGAGGATATAAGGTAGCGCCGAATAGTAGATGGCGCACCCAACTACGCGAGCAGGGAGTCCCGGTTACCTGCACCCTAAAAATTGGGTGCAACCGACCCCACTTTGAAGTAGGAAAAATTGACAGAAAATAACTCTGCTGTTAAAGCAGAACTAGAGTTCATCGAGCCCGCACACACCACCGAAAACCTCGTTGAAGAAACTACCGAGAAAAACACCGCAGAAGACGAAGGTATTAAATTTACCGACCTCGGTCTTGACGCACGTGTCTTGGCAGCTCTAGAAAAAGTTGGCTACGAAAAGCCTTCCCCCATCCAAGAACAAACCATTCCTTTGCTCCTTGAAGGACGCGACGTTGTTGGTCTAGCACAGACCGGTACCGGTAAAACTGCGGCTTTCGCTGTCCCAGCGTTGTCCCGCCTTGCAGAACTTGCCGACATCAACGGTGTTTCTAAAGCAACTCAGGTACTTGTTCTTGCCCCCACCCGCGAACTCGCTCTACAGGTTGCTGAATCTTTCACCTCCTACGCCACCCACATGGACGATTTCACCGTTCTGCCCATCTACGGTGGTTCCCCTTACGGCCCTCAGCTTAACGGTCTACGCCGTGGTGCACAGGTCGTTGTTGGCACACCCGGTCGCGTTATCGACCACTTGAAAAAAGGCTCACTAGATCTCTCTGATCTTCAATACCTCGTATTGGACGAAGCAGACGAAATGCTCCGCATGGGATTTGCTGAAGACGTCGAAGAAATCCTTGCCCAGACTCCTAGCTCTAAGCAAGTTGCACTATTTTCTGCAACCATGCCGAAGACTATCCGCAAAATTGCGGACCAGTACCTCAACGATCCTGCCGAAATTCGCGTAAAGTCCAAGACTTCTACTGCTTCTAATATTCGCCAGCGTTTCATTCAGGTTATGCACTCGCACAAGCTTGAAGCAATGACCCGAGTTCTTGAAGTGGGCAACTATGACGGCGTCATCGTGTTCGTTCGTACCAAAAAAGAGACCGAAGAACTCGCCGAAAAACTTAAGGCTCGCGGATACCAAGCTGCTGCTATTAACGGTGATATTCCCCAGCAGCTACGTGAACGTACCGTTGATTCTTTGCGTGACGGGCGTGTTGATATTCTTGTGGCAACCGACGTTGCTGCTCGTGGTCTTGACGTAGAACGTATCTCCTTAGTCGTCAACTTCGATATCCCTCACGATACTGAATCATACGTACACCGTATTGGACGTACTGGCCGTGCCGGTCGTGACGGTGAAGCAATCTTGTTCATGACTCCTCGTGAAAAATACATGCTGCGCCAGATTGAAAAGGCAACTCGTCAAAAAGTTGAGCAAATGCACATGCCATCAGTTGATGACGTGAACGAGAATCGTAAGACTCGTTTCGCTCAACAAATTACTGACACCATCGAAACTGAAGACCTCTCACTATTCCGTGAAATCATCACGAAATACGAGAACGAAAACGACGTTGACGCTCTAGAAATTGCAGCTGCTTTAGCTGTTATTGCGCAAGAAGGTCGCCCCTTCTTTGTGGAAGAAATCCCAGAGATGAAGAACCGCCGTCGTGACCGTTTCGACGACGATCGTTCTGAGCGTTCTGACCGCCGTGAACGTCGCCCCCGCGGACCAGAAGCTGGAATGGTTGACTATAAGCTTCAGGTTGGCCATAACAACCGTGTGAACCCCGGTATGATTGTTGGCGCTTTGACCAACGAAGGTGGCATCAAAGGCTCACAGATTGGTTCTATCGACATCCGTAAGAACTTCACTGTTGTTGGCTTGCCCGAAGACCTTCCTCGCGATTTCTTCGACCGTCTCAAAGACACCCAGATTAACGGTGAATACGTTAATATCTCTAAAGACCGCGGACCACGTAGTGGCGGTGGACGCTTTGGTGGAGGAAACCGTGAAGGCGGCGGATACAACCGCCGTGACCGCGGTGGCGACCGTGGTGGTTATGGTGACCGTAACCGTTCAGACCGTGGCGGATACAACCGCCGTGACCGTGATTCTGGTTCTAAACGCTTTGGCGATGACCGTGGTTTTAGAAAAAACCGTGGTCAAGGTAAAAAATATTAAGAGTAGTGGCGCAGAACACCTCAATATAGTGTGAAAATATTTGCGCCTTTCTTGGTGAGTACGGTAATGTATTCCCTGTTGCCCCGATAGCTCAGTGGTAGAGCGCCATCTTGGTAAGATGGAGGTCCCGGGATCGATTCCCGGTCGGGGCTCTGTATGAGTCTTGATATGAGGCGCATACTTGGCGGTGTAGCTCAGCTGGTTAGAGCGCACGACTCATAATCGTGAGGTCGACGGATCGAGCCCGTCCACCGCTACTTCGCCCCGATAGCTCAGTGGTAGAGCGCCATCTT
>NZ_JBLXXZ010000025.1:0-5502 GCF_048513015.1 Rothia sp. P7181
GTGTTTTGGGTGGGTGTAGAGTAGTACGAGTCGTCAGGGCGTGTGAGTGTTTATCGCTCCTTGTCAGATGATGTTTTTGATAATTTTATGAGTGGTTTTCCTTGGTTTTCTGGGGATGGTTTGTTGGCTGGGTTTTTCTGGTTGGTGGGTTGTTTCTGGTTTGCTGTGTGGTGTGTTTCACTTGTTTTGGTGTTGCATGTTGCGGGGGATTGCTGGTAAGGTTATCTGGTTGCCTGCTTTGGTGGGTGGCTGAAAAATGAGATTGACCGGCGTGGTTGTCACTGGGATTTTTTTCTTGGTGTGGTTGCGTGTGGTTTGTTGCTTGAGAACTCAATAGTGTGCTTTTTATTGTTCATAGCATCATCACGTGAGTGTGGTGGTGTGTGACTACAACTGATACCAAATTTTTTATATATTTTATTTTGATATAACCTTTTTGGTTTCAGAATGACAGCATTGAAATGATGACCGAGTCACCGTACCCCGTGTGGCGTTTGAGGTTGTTGTTTTGTTTTTTATTTTGAGATCAGGTTTTCAAATGTCTTTTGTTTTCTAACGGAGAGTTTGATCCTGGCTCAGGACGAACGCTGGCGGCGTGCTTAACACATGCAAGTCGAACGATGAAGCTCCAGCTTGCTGGAGTGGATTAGTGGCGAACGGGTGAGTAATACGTGAGTAACCTGCCTTTGACTCTGGGATAAGCCTGGGAAACTGGGTCTAATACTGGATATGACCATTCTTCGCATGGAGTTTGGTGGAAAGGGTTTGTACTGGTTTTAGATGGGCTCACGGCCTATCAGCTTGTTGGTGAGGTAATGGCTCACCAAGGCGACGACGGGTAGCCGGCCTGAGAGGGTGACCGGCCACACTGGGACTGAGACACGGCCCAGACTCCTACGGGAGGCAGCAGTGGGGAATATTGCACAATGGGCGCAAGCCTGATGCAGCGACGCCGCGTGAGGGATGACGGCCTTCGGGTTGTAAACCTCTTTCAGCAGGGAAGAAGCGAAAGTGACGGTACCTGCAGAAGAAGCGCCGGCTAACTACGTGCCAGCAGCCGCGGTAATACGTAGGGCGCGAGCGTTGTCCGGAATTATTGGGCGTAAAGAGCTTGTAGGCGGTTTGTCGCGTCTGCTGTGAAAGACCGGGGCTTAACTCCGGTATTGCAGTGGGTACGGGCAGACTAGAGTGCAGTAGGGGAGACTGGAATTCCTGGTGTAGCGGTGAAATGCGCAGATATCAGGAGGAACACCGATGGCGAAGGCAGGTCTCTGGGCTGTAACTGACGCTGAGAAGCGAAAGCATGGGGAGCGAACAGGATTAGATACCCTGGTAGTCCATGCCGTAAACGTTGGGCACTAGGTGTGGGGGACATTCCACGTTTTCCGCGCCGTAGCTAACGCATTAAGTGCCCCGCCTGGGGAGTACGGCCGCAAGGCTAAAACTCAAAGGAATTGACGGGGGCCCGCACAAGCGGCGGAGCATGCGGATTAATTCGATGCAACGCGAAGAACCTTACCAAGGCTTGACATACACTGGATCGGATCAGAGATGGTTTTTCCCTTCGGGGCTGGTGTACAGGTGGTGCATGGTTGTCGTCAGCTCGTGTCGTGAGATGTTGGGTTAAGTCCCGCAACGAGCGCAACCCTCGTTCTATGTTGCCAGCACGTTATGGTGGGGACTCATAGGAGACTGCCGGGGTCAACTCGGAGGAAGGTGGGGATGACGTCAAATCATCATGCCCCTTATGTCTTGGGCTTCACGCATGCTACAATGGCCGGTACAATGGGTTGCGATACTGTGAGGTTGAGCTAATCCCAAAAAGCCGGTCTCAGTTCGGATTGGGGTCTGCAACTCGACCCCATGAAGTCGGAGTCGCTAGTAATCGCAGATCAGCAACGCTGCGGTGAATACGTTCCCGGGCCTTGTACACACCGCCCGTCAAGTCACGAAAGTTGGTAACACCCGAAGCCGGTGGCCTAACCTTTTGGGGGGAGCCGTCGAAGGTGGGATTGGCGATTGGGACTAAGTCGTAACAAGGTAGCCGTACCGGAAGGTGCGGCTGGATCACCTCCTTTCTAAGGAGCTCAATCTTTTGGTTGGCCTGGTTTGTTCACGAGTGTTGGACACTGGGTTTGCTCATGGGTGGAATGTTGGTTGTGGTTTTTGGATGGTAGAGGGCGCATTGTTGGGTTTTGAGGTTGCAGGCTTTGGTTTGTGATTCTCGTTTTGCCTGGTGCTGATGGGTGCTGCTGTTTTTTGTGGTGGTGTTTGTTGGTAGTTGGGTTGTTGTTTGAGAACTGTATAGTGGACGCGAGCATCTTCTGGAAACTGTTTGAATGATTTTTGTTGTTTGGATGTGTTTCTTTGATTTGTAAAACTTAGTTATTTTGAAATAATCTTTGATTATTTTGTGTGTCGTAAGTCATTAAGGGCACACGGTGGATGCCTTGGCATCAGGAGCCGATGAAGGACGTGTGAATCTGCGATAAGCCTCGGGGAGTCGATAACAGGACGTTGATTCGAGGATTTCCGAATGGGGAAACCCAGCAAGTTGTAAGGCTTGTTACCACCAGTTGAATGTATAGGCTGGTTGGGGGGAACGCGGGGAAGTGAAACATCTCAGTACCTGCTGGAAGAGAAAATAAATAATGATTCTGTGAGTAGTGGCGAGCGAAAGCGGATGAGACTAAACCTGTGGTGTGTGATACCGGTTAGGGGTTGCATCATGGGGGTTGTGGGAGCAGCGTGGTAGTTCTAACTGGCTACTGGCTTGATGTCGTGTTGGGTAGGTGAAGGCCTTGGGATGGGCTGCCGTAGAGGGTGAGAGTCCCGTAACCGAAATTTGACACGCCGGGCGTTTGTTTTCCCGAGTAGCACGGGGCTCGTGGAATCTCGTGTGAATCTGCCAGGACCACCTGGTAAGTCTAAATACTTCCTGATGACCGATAGTGAATCAGTACCGTGAGGGAATGGTGAAAAGTACCCCGGGAGGGGAGTGAAATAGTACCTGAAACCGTGTGCTTACAAGCCGTTGGAGCCTTTTGGGGTGACAGCGTGCCTTTTGAAGAATGAGCCTGCGAGTTAGTGTTCTGTCGCGAGGTTAACCCGTGTGGGGTAGCCGTAGCGAAAGCGAGTCTGAATAGGGCGTTTGAGTGGCAGGATCTAGACCCGAAGCGGAGTGATCTATCCATGGCCAGGTTGAAGCGACGGTAAGACGTCGTGGAGGACCGAACCCACTTCAGTTGAAAATGGAGGGGATGAGCTGTGGATAGGGGTGAAAGGCCAATCAAACTCTGTGATAGCTGGTTCTCCCCGAAATGCATTTAGGTGCAGCGTCGTGTGTTTCTTATCAGAGGTAGAGCTACTGGTTGGCCGATGGGCCGTATTGGTTACTGACGTCAGCCAAACTCCGAATGCTGGTAAGTGAGAGCGCGGCAGTGAGACAGTGGGGGATAAGCTTCATTGTCGAGAGGGAAACAGCCCAGACCATCAATTAAGGTCCCTAAGCGTGTACTAAGTGGGAAAGGATGTGGAGTTGCTTAGACAACCAGGAGGTTGGCTTAGAAGCAGCCATCCTTGAAAGAGTGCGTAATAGCTCACTGGTCAAGTGATTCTGCGCCGATAATGTAGCGGGGCTCAAGTACACCACCGAAGTTGTGGCAATGAGATTTTTCTTGTTGGGTAGGGGAGCGTCGTGTATTCGGTGAAGCTGCGGTGTGAACTGTGGTGGAGGGTATGCGAGTGAGAATGCAGGCATGAGTAGCGAATCACGGGTGGGAAACCCGTGCGCCGGATGATCAAGGGTTCCAGGGTCAAGCTAATCTGCCCTGGGTTAGTCGGGGCCTAAGGCGAGGCCGACAGGCGTAGTCGATGGATAACGGGTTGATATTCCCGTACCGACGAAGAACCGTCAATACTGAATTGGTGATGCTAACTATGCGATGCTGGTGTGCCTTCTTTTTGGGGGTGTGCTGGTTGGTTGTAGGGTCCTATCCTTGGAGGTAAACGTATTAACAGGTGTGACGCAGGAAGGTAGCCAAGCCACGCGGTGGTTGTCGTGGTCTAAGCGTGTAGGGTATCCAGTTGTTAAATGCGCTGGTGTTGGCCTGAGACGTGATGGGACTCCTTTGTGGAGGATTTGGTGATCCTATGCTGCCGAGAAAAGCATCGGCGTGAGGTTCTAGTTGCCCGTACCCTAAACCGACACAGGTGATCAGGTAGAGAATACTAAGGCGATCGAGAGAATCATGGTTAAGGAACTCGGCAAAATGCCCCCGTAACTTCGGGAGAAGGGGGACCTTGAGCGTGAACTGCCCTTGCGGTGGGGAGCGTGTATGGGTCGCAGAGACCAGGGGGAAGCGACTGTTTATCAAAAACACAGGTCCGTGCGAAGTCGTAAGACGATGTATACGGACTGACTCCTGCCCGGTGCTGGAAGGTTAAGAGGATTGGTTAGCTCTTTTGGGCGAAGCTGAGAATTTAAGCCCCAGTAAACGGCGGTGGTAACTATAACCATCCTAAGGTAGCGAAATTCCTTGTCGGGTAAGTTCCGACCTGCACGAATGGAGTAACGACTTCCCTACTGTCTCAACCATGAACTCGGCGAAATTGCAGTACGAGTAAAGATGCTCGTTTCGCGCAGCAGGACGGAAAGACCCCGTGACCTTTACTATAGTTTGGTATTGATGTTCGGTGTGGCTTGTGTAGGATAGGTGGGAGATGTTGAAGCCGTGACGCTAGTTATGGTGGAGTCGTTGTTGAAATACCACTCTGGTCATATTGGATGTCTAACTTCGGGCCATGATCTGGTTCAGGGACAGTGCCTGATGGGTAGTTTAACTGGGGCGGTTGCCTCCTAAAGTGTAACGGAGGCGCCCAAAGGTTCCCTCAGCCTGGTTGGCAATCAGGTGTTGAGTGTAAGTGCACAAGGGAGCTTGACTGTGAGACTGGCAGGTCGAGCAGGGACGAAAGTCGGGACTAGTGATCCGGCGGTACGTTGTGGAACGGCCGTCGCTCAACGGATAAAAGGTACCTCGGGGATAACAGGCTGATCTTGCCCAAGAGTCCATATCGACGGCATGGTTTGGCACCTCGATGTCGGCTCGTCGCATCCTGGGGCTGGAGTTGGTCCCAAGGGTTGGGCTGTTCGCCCATTAAAGCGGTACGCGAGCTGGGTTCAGAACGTCGTGAGACAGTTCGGTCCCTATCCGCTGCGTGCGTTGGAAATTTGAGAAAGGCTGTCCTTAGTACGAGAGGACCGGGACGGACGAACCTCTGGTATGTCAGTTGTACCGCCAGGTGCATGGCTGATTGGCTACGTTCGGGAGGGATAACCGCTGAAGGCATCTAAGCGGGAAGCCTGTTTTGAGATGAGATTTCCTTGCCCTTTGTGGGTGTGAGGTTCCCTATAGATGATGGGGTTGATAGGCCGGGTATGGAAGCAAGGACGTGAGACTTGTGGAGTTGACTGGTACTAATAGACCGAAGGCTTATGTTTAT
>NZ_JBLXXZ010000003.1:0-173072 GCF_048513015.1 Rothia sp. P7181
TTTGGCTTTGTTTTGTGTTTGTGTCCACTGTACGGTTTTCTAATAACAAACCACAAGAGTTATAAAACTTTTGCAGGTATTGATTATTAAATAGATTTGCGGTGATTATATCGTAGGGGAAACGCCCGGTTCCATCCCGAACCCGGAAGCTAAGACCTACCGAGCCGATGGTACTGCACTGGGGACGGTGTGGGAGAGTAGGTTGTTGCCGCATTATTATTTGAAGGAGGATTTCTTCCAGGTAAAACTGGTAGAAATCCTCCTTTTTTATTACCTATATTGAGTAACGTGTAAGAGAAAACGCATCAACACTTTTGATGTGTCGATAGCTCATCCTGAAATACCTCGATAAACTATATATTCAACGCCATAACGTGAATCATCTTCACAATAATAGAGGAGCATAATTTGTCTGACTACTCCCGCCGTGACGCGCGCCAGAACAACGATCGAAAAGATCAAGAAGGAAAAGCTCAACGACCTGACCGTCAGCGTTCTGCTTCTCGTGGAGAATACACAAAGAGTTTTGGCAACCACAAAAAGTTTAATGACCGTGGTCGTGACGGAGAAAAACGCTACTCAAAAGATACAGAACGTTCTTCTTCAGCCCGTCGCCCTTCCCGCGATAATAACCGCTCTGAACGTTCCTACCAAGACCGTAACAAAGCCGGACGACGCTATAACAACGAAAATAAACCTCAAGGTGGACATCGCCGTGGAGGAGTAGAACAGCGTGAAGAGCGTTTTGCCCGTAAAGAAGGCTACCGTCCGGCACGCCCACAAGCTCCAGAGCTAGACACTGATGTGACCGGTCGTGAACTTGAAGGATACATCCTTTGTGAGCTACGAGCTCTCGAAAAAGATAACGCCGAAGTTGTGGCAAAACATCTTGTTATGGCAGGACGATACCTCGAACTTGATCCACAATTTGCGTTAGAACACGCCGTTGCCGCTACTCGCCGTGCAGGACGTATTGGAACAGTGCGTGAAGCAGCAGGAGTCGCCGCATATGTTGCTGAAAACTATGACTTATGCCTTCGTGAACTTCGCACACACCGTCGTATCAGCGGTTCCAACCAACATTTAGCGCTACTAATCGACAGCGAACGAGCTCTAGGACGTATCGATAAAGCCCTAGAAATGGCAGAACAATTCCGCTTCGACCAAGACTTACAACCTGCAACTCGCGTCGAAATCGCTCTTGTACTTTCAGGTATTCATCATGATCAAGGCAACTTGCAAGATGCAATGAAAGCACTAGAAATCCCCGAGCTGAACAGCAAACGTGGATTCGAATACAGTCCACGTCTCTTCTCCGCATACGCGAATCTTCTCGAAGAAGCTGGACGAGGTAAAGAAGCAGCACGCTGGAATCGTCTTGCTTTCATGACCGAAGCAGCTTTAGGCCAAGGAAACTTCGTAGAGCCTGAAATTTTTGACATTCTCACCGAAGAAGAACTCCTCGAACCAGAAGAACCTTCAGTAGATATTAGTGAATTAGAATCCCAAGCTGAAAACTCGACATCACAAGCACCTACTGAAGAAGACACTATAGAAGAGACTGACTCAGCATCTACTGAAGAATCACCGGCTGAAGAAGAATCTTCTGTAGCCGACGAGAAAACTACCGATAAAACATCCAAAGAAGCATAGTATGTTAATCAAAAAACATGATGCTATTCTGAGCGACCTTGACGGCGTCGTCTACGCTGGACCACATGCAATTGACGGCGCACCTCAAGCGCTTAACCGTGCAGAAAACGAAGGTGTACCTGTCGCATTCGTGACAAATAATGCTTCACGAAGCGTCGAAACCATTGCAGAACACTTACGCTCTCTAGGGGTAGACACCTCAGCAGAACGTATTGTTAGCTCTGCACAAGCTGCAGCAGAACTCTTACGAGAACACCTTAAAACAGGGGCAAAAGTTCTGATTACAGGAACTCAAGATCTTGCAGACTGTGTTGAAGCAGCAGGTTTTAAAGCGGTTTACCACCAGACAGAAAATCCTCAAGCTGTTGTTCAAGGTTTTAACCCAAAAATGATATGGGAAAACTTAGCCGAAGCATCCTTTACCCTAGCGGACCCAGAAATTCTGTGGATTGCAACCAACACTGACTGGACTATCCCACAAGCCCGTGGAATGGCCCCCGGCAACGGCACACTAGTCTATGCCGTTGCTAAAGCAACGGGTAGAACACCATATATTGCAGGGAAACCAGAAGCCGCAATCTTCAGAACTGGAGCTCAAAAACTCAAGAGTAGCGCACCAGTTGTTGTAGGAGACCGTCTTGACACCGATATTCGCGGTGGAAATAAAGCCGGTATGGCAACTGCTTGCGTTCTGACCGGCGTAGAAAGCTATCAAAGTATTCTGCAGGCGCCAGTTCAAGACCGTCCAGACTATATTCTGGCCACATTAAACGACTTCTTCACAGAATATCCAACAATAAATATTAACGTTACCGAGGGCCTCTACAGGGCTGACGGTGCAGGATACTCTGCAGTAACCGACGGTAAGACCCTCACCGTGACCGGTCATGGAGAAGAACTTAACGCATGGCGAGTAGCTTGTGCTGCATGGTGGGCAGCACATCCACAACAAAAAGAAAGCTGCCAACCGGAAGAAATTATTCGTGACAAACGATAATGCACGCGACAAACTTTCCTCAGAGGAAGAAACTGAAAGATTAGATTCTTCCTACCTAGAACATTTTATCTATCAGCTAGAACAGGCCGAGACTCTAGATACCATGGACCAAAAAACTCAAGAACTTTGGTCCCTGATCAACGGGTTAGAGGACTATCTTCAAAAGGGTGACTCTTTAGAGTGAGACTCGATAAAGAACTCGTGAACCGTAACTTAGCTCGATCACGGACTCTCGCTCAGAAACTCATTCACGATAGTTTCGTGTCGGTCAACGGCGTCATCGTCACAAAAAGTTCCTACGACGTGCTACCTCAGGACACTCTTACGGTGCACGATAGTGAGCATACCCAATATGTGTCCCGAGCAGGACATAAACTGATGGGCGCATTAAAAATCTTCTCTGACGTTAGAGTCACCGGCAAATACTGTCTTGATGCTGGGGCCTCTACCGGAGGATTTACAGATGTCTTACTCCAACAAGGTGCAACGCACGTTGCCGCAGTTGACGTAGGACATGACCAGCTCGTTCCTGAACTACGAGAAGACCCACGCGTTAGTGTCTATGAGGGGATGAACGTTAGATATTTACGTTTAGAAGATATCGGAGGAGCAGTAGATCTTACTGTTTCTGACCTCTCTTTTATCTCTTTAACCCTGGTCATGGACGCATTAGCCCAAGCAACTAAAATGGGTGGAGACCTCCTGCTGATGATTAAACCCCAATTTGAAGTGGGCCAACATAAAATTGGGCGTGGGGGAGTCGTCAGCGATCCAACAGCACACCAAGAAGCTATCGAAAAAGTCTCTTTGAGCGCTAAAAGCTGCGGACTTAACATTGCCGGTCTTGAAAAAAGTCCATTACCTGGACAAGACGGAAATCAAGAATTTTTCCTTTGGTGTACTAAATAGTGCAGGCTAGCTCAACCTCAACGCAAAAGTGCCATAAGATTTATAAGGTGAGCACCTCAACACAAAAGAACTCTTTTTCTCGAAAAATTCTCGTCTTTGCACATACCGGACGTGAAGAAGCCCGACGGGCGGCACGTACCGTATGCACCCAGCTACACGAATCGGGGCTAATTCCCGTCCTTGAACGTAGCGACCTCGAATGTCTCGTTGAGGGGTGGCAAGACCCCGTACCCGTCGCGGTTGCTCGTGAAGCAGTAGCACTCGTTGACGTTGAACTAGGGATTGTCCTTGGTGGCGACGGCTCTATTCTGCGTGCAGCAGAAAAAGTACGTCACACAGATATTCCCCTCGTTGGTGTTAACCTCGGGCACGTTGGCTTTCTAGCCGAATCTGAAGAATCTGATCTTCAAGAGACCGTGCAATGCATCGTTGAAAATAACTACACCGTCGAAGAACGCATGGCTATTGAGGTAAAAGCATGGCACGGGCATCAAAAATTAGTCGAAACATGGGCTCTGAACGAAGCAAGTGTTGAAAAAAGTAACCGCGCAAAAATGATTGAGGTAGTTATCGAAGTCGACAAACGTCCGTTGAGCACCTTTGGGTGTGACGGGGTTGTTATGGCAACACCAACCGGCTCAACAGCTTATGCTTTCTCTGGTGGCGGACCTATCGTATGGCCAGAAGTGGAAGCAATGCTTATCGTACCGTTATCTGCACATGCTCTTTTCTCCCGTCCTCTCGTGACCGCGCCGACTTCTTTGCTTGCCGTTGAATTGTTGCCTCATAATGGGGTGACCGGCGTATTGTGGTGTGATGGACGCCGAACTATTGATTTACCCGCTGGTGCACGAGTCGAAGTATCACGATCAGATAAGTACGTTCGTCTAGCACGAATACATACAGCACCATTCTCCGAACGTCTTGTCGCAAAATTTGAACTTCCTATTCGCGGTTGGCGTGGACCCTATAACGCAATCCATGATGAAAAAGCATCCCAAGAATAAGAGAGACACTATTTTATGATTGAAGAGATTCATCTGCGTGACGTGGGTGTTATTACTGATGCTCGCCTGCCGCTAGAACCGGGGTTTTCTGTGTTGACTGGCGAAACTGGAGCCGGTAAAACAATGGTTGTTACTGCCCTCGGCATGTTACTTGGTGCACGTAGTGACGCTGGAACGGTACGAAGCGGTGCGAAGAACGCTTTAGCTGAAGCCGTGATGCGTTTGCCTAAAAACCATAAAGCTCTTGCTCTAGCAGAAGACGCTGGAGGTAGTTTCGACCATATTGATCAAAACCAGTGCGAATTGTTATTGGCTCGTACTGTCTCTGCTCAAGGACGTTCACGTGCTCATGTTGGCGGTTGTTCTGCACCTATCGGAAAATTAGCGGAAATTGGTCAAACCCTTGTGGCGGTGCACGGACAATCGGACCAGATTCGTTTGAAATCTTCTGCAGAGCAACGACGAGCCCTTGACTCTTATGCTGGTGATGAGCTGTCCAATATACAACGCGATTATCAGCAGCATTATGAGCGTTATCGCCATATTGTAACGGAGCTACGTCAAGTGCGCGAGAATACTCGTGAGAGAGCTCTTGAAGCGCAAACATTAGAAAGCGCTTTAAACGAAATTAACGCAATAGAACCTCTTCTTGGTGAAGATGAAAAATTAGCTCAAGAAAGTTTAAGACTAACAAATATTGAGTCTTTACGTTCTGCCGCGCAGACAGCTTTAGCAGCTTTAACAGGAGCAGAATACCTCGAAGCTGAGAGCGCTAACGTCCTTGCCTTATTAGATACAGCTCGTTCTGCTTTAGAGGTGGAATCTTCTTCAGACGAGCAACTGGCGGCGCTAGTGCAACGACTCAATGACGCGCTGATACAGATTACGGATATTGCTGAAGAGCTATCGTCCTATACCTCGAATTTAGATAGTGAAGGCCCCCAGCGTTTAGCACAAGTTCAAGAGCGCTTAGCTCAGCTGAAGACTCTTACTCGCAAATATGGTTCAGATATTGCTGAAGTGCTTCAATGGGCAGAAGAATCTCAAGAACGTCTTTTGACGTTGAACGATGATCCACACCGCATTGAAGAGCTTGAAGACGAACTGCAAGACCTTCGAGAACGTCTTCAACGGCAAGCTGAGCAGATGTTGCAGATCAGGCAGCGTACAGCGAAGAAACTTGCTCATGCTGTTTCTGAAGAGTTAAGCGCGTTAGCCATGCCTCATGCCGAACTTGTTGTTGACGTTCAAGAGAGCGCAAAATTCACGCCTTCTGGCAAAGACACTATTGAGTTTTTACTTAAACCGCATGAGAAGGCTACGGCTCGTCCCTTAGGAAAAGGTGCTTCTGGAGGTGAACTTTCTCGCGTAATGTTAGCGCTTGAAGTTGTCTTAGCAGAAGTCGACCCCGTCCCTACTTTTATTTTTGACGAGGTAGACTCTGGGGTAGGCGGTAAAGCTGCTGTTGAGATTGGGCGACGGTTAGCGATGCTTGCTCAACATGTTCAGGTTCTTGTCGTGACGCATTTACCTCAAGTTGCGGCTTTTGCTGATCAACATATTCTTGTGATGAAGAATGATGATGCTTCGCTATCGAAGGTTAAAGTGCTTGATGAACAAGAACGTGTCGTAGAGTTAGCTCGTATGCTAGCCGGACATGACGAATCTCTCTCTGCTCAAGAACATGCAAGAGAACTGCTGAAAAATGGGAAGAACATCTCACGACCTGCTCACGTGCAATAGGTGAGTGGTGTTGGCTCAGAAGAATATCAATGATAAGGTGGAATTCCGTGGCGAATGAAAAAAAGACTTCAGATAACGGCAAAGTAACACATCAGATTTTTGTGACTGGTGGTGTAGCTTCATCCCTCGGTAAAGGACTTTCAGCATCTTCTCTAGGGCGTCTACTACGCTCTCGCGGTCTATCCGTGACGATGCAAAAGTTTGATCCTTACCTCAACGTAGACCCCGGTACGATGAACCCCTTCCAACATGGAGAAGTTTTTGTAACAGATGATGGGGCAGAAACAGACCTTGACATCGGTCACTACGAACGTTTCCTTGACGAAAATCTCGACCAGTCTTCCAACGTAACAACCGGACAAGTCTATTCTACTGTTATCGCTAAAGAGCGTCGCGGTGAATACCTTGGCGATACCGTTCAGGTTATTCCTCATATCACTGATGAAATTAAACGTCGTATGAGAGTACCTGCAACACGCGAAGATGCACCCGATATTATCATTACTGAAATTGGTGGAACTGTTGGTGATATTGAATCTCAGCCGTTCCTTGAAGCTGCCCGACAAGTTCGCCGAGACGTCGGACGAAATAATGTCTTCTTCCTACACGTGTCCTTAGTGCCTTTTATTGGGCCTTCCGGAGAACTCAAAACTAAACCTACTCAGCATTCAGTTGCTGCGCTTCGTGGTTTGGGTATTATTCCTGATGGGCTCGTCCTTCGATGCGAACGAGAAGTTCCAGAATCTCATAAGAAGAAAATTGGGAACGCTTGCGATGTTGACCCTGAAGCAGTTATCTCTTGCGCTGATGCGCCTAGCATCTATGACATCCCTAAAACTCTTCACAGCCAAGGGCTAGACACCTATATCCTTGATTATCTTGGTCTTGACTATCAAGAGGCTGACTTTGCCGAATGGAACAAAGTTCTCACCGCTGTACACCAGCCTCAATCTGAGGTTAATGTTGCCCTCGTCGGAAAATATATTGACCTACCTGACGCGTATCTTTCTGTCTCTGAGGCCTTACGTGCTGGAGGCTTTGCAAACAACGCTAAAGTGAACGTCAAATGGGTAGCGGCTGACCTCTGCGCCACTGACGAAGATGCTGCACACCAACTACGTGAGATGGACGCAGTCCTCGTTCCTGGTGGTTTTGGTATTCGTGGTCTTGACGGTAAAATTGGGGCACTCAAATATGCGCGTGAACATCACATTCCAACATTAGGCATTTGCCTAGGTCTACAGTCAATGGTGATTGAATACGCGCGCAATGTGCTAGAAATTCGTGACGCATCATCAACAGAATTTGATCCTGAAACACCATCACCGCTCATCGCCACTATCAAAGAACAACAACAATTTGTTGAGGGCGCCGGAGACCTTGGCGGAACGATGCGCCTTGGCCTTTACCCCGCAACTTTAAACGCTGATTCTGTCGTAGCGAAGACCTACGGTGCTACTGAAGTTTCAGAACGTCACCGCCACCGTTACGAAGTTAACAACGAATATCGTGAACAGCTAGAAAAGGCTGGACTTGTTATCAGTGGTGTATCTCCTGACGGAAATCTCGTAGAATACGTTGAACTCCCTGAAGATGTACATCCTTATTACGTCGCAACGCAGGCACACCCCGAATACCGTTCTCGCCCAACACGACCACACCCATTGTTTGTTGGTCTAATTAGGGCAGCGCTTGCACAACGTGCAAAATAACGGGGTAATAAAAAACCTGAGGTAAGAAAGTCGGGTACTAGAGAAAAACACTCTGGCACCCGACTTTCTGTATCTTATCTATTATCGATAGTTGTACCGTATACCTCGGTTGTAGACTGATATATGTTTGAGACAATATCAGGAAGGTTCCATCATGCATCTCTCGTCAGAAGAACTGACCGATGATATCGATCCACGCCCCCTGCACCGGCGAGAACTCCTCTGCGGTGGTCGTATCTGGGATGTTGTGAGAGAAAGCGTCTCTCTCACCGAAGAATCAAAACCCTTTGAACGGGACTTCTTAGACCACCCAGGTGCTGTTGCGATTGCAGTATTGAATGAAGAATACCAAATTCTTCTGATTCGCCAATACCGTCACCCCGTGCGTGCGAACCTTTGGGAAATACCTGCTGGACTATTAGATGTGGCAGGAGAAACTCCTCTCGAAGCGGCACAACGAGAACTCGCTGAAGAAGCTTTTCTGAGAGCCAAACAATGGGATACGTTAATGGAGTTCTATAATTCTCCAGGAGGAAGTACCGAAACCTGCCGAGTATTCTTAGCACGAGATATTACCCCTATTGATCAAGAACACCAGCATATTCGAGAAGATGAAGAATCTGAGATTGTGATGCGTTGGGTCAACCTTGACGACGCGGTTACGGCCGTCCTCTCCGGAAGAATACACAATCCTAGTGCGACCAACGCGATTCTTGCTACCTATGTAGCCCATCAACAGAATTTTGCTCATCTTTATTCTGCTCACGCACCATTTGAAGCGCATCCTCGGTACAGAACAAAAGATTACATCGGGCCTATCAGCCCAGCAGAAAAATCATAAGATTATATTTCTATGACAACACCTTCAACACCAACAGCTGTACATCGTGGCATAGAACAATATCTACAATTTCTCACTATCGAACGATCCCTGAGTAAAAATACGGTGGAGTCCTATCGGCGTGATCTACAACGATACGAAACATTTTTGACGCAGAACGCAATTATTTCTCCTCGCGCCATCACCTCAAAACACATCCGTGATTTTGTCACCGAGCTTGCAACCAGAGACTCTCCAGAACAGAAACCGCTCAGCGTACGTAGCGTAGCAAGAGCTGTTGTTGCGGTGAGAGGACTACACCGTTTTTGGTTTAAAGAAAACACCACAAAAGACGACCCCGCATCTCATATTCAACCACCTAAAATCGCGTCAAGACTACCTAAAGGTATTTCTTATGAAGAAGTTAAAGCTCTTCTAGAAAGCCCCGATAAACAGTCCACCACAGGTCTTCGTGACCGCGCCGTCTTAGAGTTTCTATATTCCACAGGGGCACGTATTTCGGAGGTCCTTGCCCTTGACCTCGACGATATTTCTCTGCAAGAGCCCACTGTAGATACTTCTGAACAGAAACAGCGTACTGGCATGGTAAGGCTATGGGGCAAAGGATCGAAAGAAAGAATCGTTCCTGTTGGTTCGTATGCCGTACAAGCCATAGAAGAATATTTGGTGCGCGCTCGCCCCATACTTGCTCAGCAGGGCAAAGGAACCCCCGCACTATTTTTGAACGCTCGCGGTGGACGTTTAGGGCGTCAAGGAGCATGGCTCATGATTAAGAGCGCTGCAGAACGCTCGGGTATCGTCTCAGATATTTCTCCGCACACACTCAGACATTCTTATGCTACGCATCTGTTAGAAGGTGGAGCAGATATCCGTGTTGTTCAAGAACTTTTAGGTCATGCTTCACTGACAACAACCCAGATTTACACTAAAGTTACGGCAGAAACGTTACGCGAAGTCTTCGCTGCAACTCATCCACGAGCTCTTTAACCAGAGATAATTTGACTCTAGGCTGTACTCTAGAGAGAGAACAATTTTCGGTTTCATAAAGGTAATGCACATGAATAAATCTTTTGATGATCATTCACAGACTGGTCCAACAGGTCGTCCTTTGCGGACATACCCTGATCCTGCGCCACTGCAAACCCACGGCCCAGCTCGTATTATTTCTATGGTGAACCAAAAAGGTGGGGTTGGTAAAACCACCTCAACTATTAACCTTGGTGCGGCTCTTGCCGAATGCGGGCGACGCGTCCTACTCGTTGATTTTGACCCACAAGGTGCACTATCAGCCGGTTTTGGTGCTAATCCACACGAGCTAGACCTAACGGTATATAACGTCATGATGGACCGTAACGTTGATATTCGCGAGGTTATTCAAAGCACCAACGTCGAAAATATTGACTTACTCCCTGCAAATATTGACCTTTCTGCGGCTGAAGTTCAGCTCGTGAACGAAGTCGCTCGTGAACAAGTCTTAGCTAGTGCTCTACGCAAAGTGGCTCATGAATACGATGTTATTCTGATTGATTGTCAGCCTTCTCTTGGTCTTTTAACTGTCAATGCGCTTACAGCCAGTGACGGCGTCATCATTCCTCTTATTTGTGAGTTCTTCGCCCTGCGCGCGGTCGCCTTATTGGTGGATTCTATCGAGAAAGTGCAAGAGCGCCTCAATCCTAAACTTCAAATTGACGGTGTTCTCGCAACTATGTTTGATTCGCGTACCTTGCATTCTAAAGAAGTGCTCGCTCGTATTATTGACGCCTTTGGAGACAAAGTTTTCGATACCGTCATTAAACGAACCGTTAAATTCCCTGATGCAAGCGTTTCTGCAGAACCTATTTTGTCTTATGCTGCGACCCATCCGGGGGCAGAAGCCTACCGCCAATTAGCACGTGAACTGATCAGCCGTGGTGGTGCCGCCTAAACGTGGGCAAAGCTACCCGCTCATACCCTTGCACTTTTCTTCTGTTCTACGGCAGAATCGTGGTAAGGACATCAACCTATATCTTTTTAAGAAGGACCTGCTACATCTATGACGACAGAGCCGGTCGCTGCCGTGATGGCACCGACATCCACTACCTCAGACGAGAGAACACCAACACCCTTCAACCTTACTCTTGAGAACTTTGAAGGGCCGTTTGACCTTTTACTCTCCCTGATTACTCGCCGTAAACTCGACATCACAGATATTGCTTTATCTGAAGTGACCGATGAATTTATGGAGTATATTTCGGCTCTTTATCAGCAACACCATCCTCAGGCGTTAGATACCGCCAGCGATTTTTTGGTTACTGCAGCAACACTTCTAGAGCTCAAAGCTTCCCGACTATTACCACGCGATACCACCGCTGAAAATAACTATGATGCAGCCTTATTAGAAGCTCGAGACTTACTCTTCGCACGACTCTTGCAATACCGTGCCTATCGAGAAGTCTCAGAATACTTGAACACCAGATACGAGCAAGAATCACACCGCTTTGCTCGAGAAGTCGCCCTCGAACCTCATCTTGTAAAGGTTCTCCCCGAACTTGTTTTTAACACTGGCATCGAAGAATTTGCGCGCATTGCTGCTCGAGCATTAAAGCTCAAAGAGTTAGAAACAGTTCATACACCAGAACCAACCGTCAACACCGAACATTTACAAGAACCTCTCACGACCATTGCCGCAGAAGAAGAACATATTAAAGAACGCCTACAAGACGGCGAAGAAATATCTTTCCTCGAACTCTTACAAGGTACCAATGTCTATGAGATAGCTATCGTTCGTTTTCTGGCTCTTCTTGGGCTATACCAGCAAGGAGCCATTGCTCTACACCAAGAAAAACCTCTAGGAACGGTTCGTGTAACAGCGCAATACACCCGCGAAAAAACAACGTGCACACCCATAGCGCAGGAGCAATGAAAATGTCTGAATACCCAGAAGAATACGATTACACTGCCTCCGACCTTGAACTTCTCAATTCTGGTGCATGGAACCCCGAAGACGACCAAGACCATGAAGAAGAACAATACAACTTTTCAGATATTCAAAAGAGCGTTGAAGCTCCTGAAAACCCGTGGGAAGAACCTGAAAAAGCTGAAGAATACGCAACACAAAAAACCCAACAGAAACCTGTTGTTATTCTCAACGATGAGGACATCCCACGCGTTGAACTTCAACCGGGAGGCGCTAAAGCTGCCATCGAAGCTATCCTCCTCATCGCACAAAAACCGGTACGAACTCGAGAACTATCAGAAGCTTTACTCTTACCGGAAGACGCTATAGATAACGCTTTAGACCAGCTATATCGAGAATATAATGGTTATGTTGAACAAGATATCGTGCACGAACCTCGCGGGCTAGAACTCCGACGTGTAGCAGGAGGATGGCGTATCTACTCACGCGCAGATTTTAGCCCTTGGGTAGGGCGTTTTATCGGCTCAAAAGCAAACTCAAAATTGCCTAAAGCCGTGATGGAAACACTTGCAGTCATCGCCTATCAGCAGCCTGTTACGCGAGCGTACATTACAAGTGTTCGAGGAGCTAACGCTGATTCTGCAGTGCGAACCCTTCTCCAACGAGAGCTTATCGTCGAAACAACACCAGAACCTCACACACGGGCGCAACAATACATCACTACAGAACTTTTCCTTGAAAAACTTGGACTAGATTCTTTGGACGAATTACCACCCCTCGCCCCATACTTACCCGATGAAGACGACCTAGAAATAGCAACAAAAAACTTTTAACGAGCAGAACAGACTCCTATCTCAACACGGATAAAGACTCTTCAACTCGAACAGAAAAACTCAACACACTACGTGCTACTACAGCACAAACAGGAGAAAACACATGAGTGCACAGAAACCATCCGGCCGTTCACAGAACCGATCCGGCGCTAAAAATAATCGGGGAACCACCCACCGCAAAGGTGGAATCCCCAAAGGCGGTAAAGGCAATGGCGGAAAACGTTTCCGTTCTGGAAAACCGTTCGCACAAGAACGTGGAGAATACAGACCACAACGTAATAACTCCAACTACGCCGGACCCCACCGCCCCCGCCGTCCCCGTGCAGAACCCGTAGACCACTACGAATTTTACGAACAAGACGGCGTACGACTACAAAAAGTGATGGCTCAAGCCGGCGTTGCAAGCCGTCGCGTCTGCGAACAAATGATTACTGAAGGCCGTGTCACCGTCAACGACGAACTCGTGACCGAACTCGGCGTGCGCGTCAATCCTGAAGAAGTTAGCATCCGTGTTGACGGAATTACCATTCAAACTGACGAACGTAAAATCTACATGGCATTAAACAAACCTGCCGGTGTTGTTTCTACCATGGAAGACCCTGACGGTCGCCCCTGCATCAATGACTTCCTACGTTCCTCGATGAGTCAACGCGTATTCCATGTTGGCCGTCTTGACGTAGAAACTGAAGGGCTCTTACTGCTGACCAACGACGGTGAACTAACAAACCGTCTGACACATCCTAGCTATGAGATTCCTAAAACCTATTTGGTGCAAGTTCATGGACCTGTAGAACCTGGCGTGGGCGCACACATGAAAAAGGGCATTCGTCTTGAAGACGGCGTCTCACGAGTAGATAGCTTCAAACTTGTAGACTCTACCCCCGGACACGTCCTCATTGAAGTAACAATCCACTCCGGTAAAAACCGTATCGTACGCCGTCTATTCGACGCCGCAGGATACCCAGTAGAGAAACTCGTTCGTGTACAAATGGGCCCCGTACGTATTGGCTCCCAAAAACAAGGAACGATCCGCAACCTCTCCAAAGTCGAAATTGGCCAGCTCCTCGCTTCCGTAGGCCTCTAAACAAGAGAAAAAACGATGAGCATATCACCTCATACCGGGACGTACCCACAGCCGCCAGTTCTTATTATCGGAACCGGACTGCTGGGGGCCTCCGTAGGGCTCTGCCTTCGTACTCAAGGCAGAGACGTCTACCTCGTAGACGTCTCTCCTACAGTAGAAGCCATTGCTGAAGACATAGGCGCAGGAATATCTGTTCACAAACGTGCTCAAGAACGCGGACTTGAGAGCTCAGAACTTGCACAACTGCTACCTGAAGCACCACAACTTGTGGTGGTCGCTGCTCCGCCCGATGTTGTAGCACACATCGTCATCGAACAACTACAACAATGGCCTGACGCAACGGTAATAGACCTTGCCTCTGTCAAAGCACCTATTGCCCAAACCGTTCTTGCCTCTTCGACAGAGGCACACCGTTATGTGGGCGCACACCCCATGGCAGGACGAGAACGTTCAGGGCCTGTTGCTGCACGTGCAGAACTCTTTACCTCACGCCCCTTTGTCATCTGCCCACACCAAGATTCTTCCGAAGAATCTATCAGAATTGCTCACCACTTAGGTGCAGAGCTTGGCTCCATCGTGACAACCATGGACGCTCAAGAACACGACCGCGCTGTGGCACGTATTTCACACGTGCCACAGGTCATGAGTTCTCTACTTGCTTCCCGACTACAGGAAACACCCCTACACGCACTATCTTTAGCAGGACAAGGCTTACGAGACACCGTTCGTATCGCAGGGTCTGAACCAACCTTATGGACGCAGATTCTGGCAGCTAACGCTGAGCCTGTCCGTGAAACACTGCACGAGATACGTCAAGAACTAGACCGAATCATTTGTAGTCTTGAAAACCCTCAGATGCAGGGCGCTCGCTTGAGTATCGCGCAGATGATACGTGATGGTAATGCTGGTGTGGCACGTATCCCCGGAAAACATGGGGGTGCGCCTTCTGCGTTCTCACAGATTGTAGTATTGGTTGAAGACACTCCTGGGACTATCGCTCAACTCTTACAAGAAATTGGTGAGTTGGGTGTGAACATTGAGGACTTACGTCTTGAACATTCTCCAGGACAGCCGGTTGGCATGGTAGAGCTTTCGGTCAACCCTAATGAGCATGAAAAACTAGTTGAAGATTTGACGAACGCCGGCTGGAAAGTCGTTCGATAAAGATGAAGGAAGACAAGACGATGAAAGAACTTGTAATCGCGATTGATGGACCTTCTGGTTCTGGAAAATCCTCAGTCTCTGAGCAGATTGCACGGCACTACCAGTTGGCGTACCTAGACACTGGAGCGATGTACCGTGCCCTGACTTGGTATTGCTTAGAAGAAAATATAGATCTTAACCGTCTATCAGCAATTATTGAGGCAGCACAGCGTTTCCCGCTAGAACAAAGTACCACCGTTGATGAGAAGTTCTTGAAAGTGGACGGTGTAGAAGTATCTGAGCAGATTCGTTCCCCGCGCATTTCAGAGTCTGTTTCTGCTGTTGCTTCCATCCCCGAAGTGCGGTCTTTACTGGTTGCCCAACAGCGTCAAATCATCGAAGACTGCGGACGGCGTATCGTCGTTGAAGGTCGAGATATTACAACTGTTGTAGCGCCGGATGCTCATGCGCGTGTACTGCTGACAGCTTCTGAAGAGGTTCGAATGGTTCGTCGTGGTATTCAGCTTGGAGGAACACAGAACCAGCAGCAGCTACAAAAACAGGTTGCTGAACGTGACGCCAAAGATTCCCAAGTGAATAACTTTATGGAAGCTGCTGAAGGCGTCGCTTTGGTAGATTCGTCTGAACTAGATTTTGAACAGACGATTCTTGCTGTGCGTCAAGCCATCGAAGAGCAGATTCAATCCAATAGTGCATTAGACTTGAACTAAATAGAATAAGAGCGAAGAGAAAAGAATTTCTATGGTAGAGAATACTACGCCAGAGCGCGATGAATATGAGAAAAAATATCTAGGCGACGGTAACGACAACGTATCAGAACGTTTAGCGCAGATTGATGACGAGACCGCTGAACAGCGTGCTGAAGCGTTACGTGCAGGTCTTGAAGACTACGCTCTAGAAGATGAAGACCGCCAGCTACTTGGCGCATGGGGCTTCGACATTAACGAGAACGAGACCGAAGAAGCTGACCCCGTTGTTGCTATTGTCGGCCGTCCAAACGTCGGTAAATCCACTATTATTAACCGTATTTTGGGGCGCCGTGAGGCTGTTGTAGAAGACAAGCCGGGTGTAACTCGTGACCGTGTCTCTTATAAAGCAGAGTGGAACGGAAAAGATTTCACTCTTGTTGACACCGGCGGATGGGAAGCTGATGCTAAAGGCATCGATGCGCAGGTTGCTGCTCAAGCCGAAATTGCTGTAGCTCATGCTGACGTCGTGCTATTAGTAGTAGATGCAATGGTTGGTATTTCTGCAACGGATGAAGCAATTGTTCGTATGCTACGTCGTATTGATAAGCCTCTTTTGCTGATTGCTAACAAGGTGGATGCTGAACATCAAGAGGCAGAAATTCATAACCTGTGGTCTTTGGGTATGGGACAGCCTTATCCGGTGTCTGGTTTGCACGGTCGTGGACTTGCCGACCTTCTCGATGCGTTGTACGAAGTGATGCCTGAACATTCTCAGTATGCTGAGCCAGAAGCGTTAGGTGGTCCTCGTCGTGTAGCTCTTGTAGGTCGTCCCAACGTGGGTAAATCATCGCTGTTGAACAAACTTGCTGGTGAAGAACGAGCTGTGGTGAACGACCTTGCTGGCACAACGCGTGACCCTGTAGACGAGATTGTGGAGCTAGGGGACCGCCCTTGGCGTTTTGTTGATACCGCAGGTATCCGTCGCCGTGTGCATATGGCAAAGGGAGCGGACTTCTATGCTTCTTTGAGGACGCAGACTGCTATTGAACGTTCTGAAGTGTGTGTTGTTCTACTCGATGTTTCTGAGACTATCTCTGAACAGGATATTCGTATTATTCAGCAAGTTGTTGATTCTGGGCGCGCTCTCGTGCTGGCCTTTAACAAGTGGGACACTCTTGATGAAGAACGTCGAGACCAGCTAGAACGTGAAATTGATCGTGACCTTGCCCATGTTGCGTGGGCTCCTCGCGTCAATATTTCTGCACGTACGGGATGGCACAAGGACAAACTTGTTCCTGCTTTGGAAACAGCTCTTGAATCATGGGATTCTCGTATTCCTACAGGTCGTCTTAACGCTTTCTTGGGTGAGATTGTTGCTGCTCATCCGCATCCGCTACGTGGTGGTAAGCAGCCTCGTATCCTGTTTGGTACACAGGTGTCTTCTCGCCCTCCAAAGTTTGTTCTCTTTACAACTGGTTTCTTGGACCCTGGATATCGTCGGTTCATTATGCGTCGTTTGCGTGAGACCTTCGAATATACGGGTACTCCTCTTGAAATTTCGATGCGTGTGCGTGAACGCCGTCAACTTGATAAGAAGCGTCAGTCTTCTAAAGGCTCTCGCCGCTAAATAGTATCTATTGTGTGATGCTGTGTTGCGTATGGTGTATCTCATGAACTGACGCAACACAGTATCAATGTGAGCTAAGACTCCAAACTTTTTAGGTTGTGAGTTTGTATTCATTCTCATGGGTGCTGTATAGTTGTCTAGGTGCTAGAAAGCCTAAGGCTTTCTATAGAGCATTTCGGGTTGTGGCGCAGCTTGGTAGCGCACTTGACTGGGGGTCAAGGGGTCGCAGGTTCAAATCCTGTCAACCCGACATATAAAAGCCGTGATAAAAACTTATTGTTTTTATCACGGCTTTACTTGTTCCTCTACTCTTATTCTCTAGAAAAGACGCTCACCAGCTAGCTCTCGAGAACGTTCTAACTCTAATAGCCACTGTTTTGCCGAAAGGCCACCGGCATAACCGGTCATTTTCCCGCCTGCCCCAAGAACCCTATGACATGGGATAAAAATAATACAGGGATTACGTCCTACCGCCTGACCCACGGCTTGAGCTGGCGCCCCAGGACCGACAATACGACTAATCGCACCATAGGTATTGGTGTACCCATAACGAATATCCGAGACAAGATTCCACACCGCTAGCTGGAAATCTGTTCCTTCTGGCCGAAGAGGAACTTCAAAAACAATACGTTGCCCCTGAAAATATTCTTCTAACTCTTTGACTGCCTGAGAAAGAACAGTATGCTCGTCCGCTGAAATCAATGTTCCAAGATGATTCTCATCAGGAAAATACTTCTGGCCCTCTAACCAAGCACCAACTAACGCATCCTCCTCAGCACAGAGAAAAATAGTACCAATCTGTGTAGAACAGGTGGTATAGAAACGTGGTTGCACATCATCTGCTCTTTCTTCAACCGTACTGGATAAAGACTCAGGCATGAGGAACACCTTTCGCACCATATATCATGATGGCGCCTTGAGAAGATACGTAATAATAACTCTAGGATACCGCTATCTTAGGGTTGAACAGCAGCTACGATGGCTTCTGCCAATGTTAAATCTTCCCAACCCATACCTGATGTTTTAAAAACAATAGGACAACCAGCCTGCACCTTCACACGTTCTGAAACAACATCACACAGAGAATACAATTCTTCTTCTGATAACACACCATCTTCAATAGCGCAGATGACATCACCACATTCGCGAAGAGCAGTTGCCCGATCTTCAACAATCACCTCAGCAACTTCCATCACCGAAGAACTTACTTCTCGTGCCTGCGGAGTATGAGAACCTACCGCAACGATAATAGCGTGAGGGTTAACATCTTCTACCTCAAAGAGGGGCGTGGACGAAGTCGTGGTACAAAGAATGAGCTCTGCCTGTTTGAGGACATGAGCAGCGTCCTGAGAACCAGCCTGAACCCACTGTGTTATATCTTCTGGCTGGGTACGGCTGATAAAAGTATGCTCTACTGGACGTATTGCCTCGAGCGTATTTTCGAGGGTCTTAAGATGGGCGCGTCCTTGTGCGCCACAACCAAAAATGACGGTTTTTAGTGGTTCTGAAGAATCAGAAATATACGGGTAAACACCAGCAATAGAAACCGCTGACGTACGGATATCAGTTAGTGCCACACCATCAAGAACATGTGTTGGGGCTAAAGTCTGTGCGTTAAAGAGAAGATAAGAGCCCTGAATCAAAGGGACGTCAGGGCGTGCAGAGGTATCTGCACAACTGAGTATTTTCATTCCGAAACTATGAGAAGTATAGGATGGCATCATGAGCAATTGCGCATAGGGCATATCCATTCTTTGACGAGGATAATCATTACTTGGATCATAGCCATTTCTTAAAGTATTCCTCAGCGCGTGTACCGCTTGTGCAGGGGAAAAATGGTCGAGAATATTCTGATACGAAAGATAAGTAATGCTCATATTTTCACCCTCTCAAAAACCAGCATAAAAATCTGCTATTAAGCCTAACGCTGAGCCGTAAGCGTCATAAATACTCACGTTGGAGTAATAACAACACCTACGACTCAGCGTTAGTGAATTCAGCTATCGAGAAGTGAAAATGACAATAGCTTTAGTCTTGGTCTACGTCCTCATCGACCCAGTCTAGAGTCTTGGCTACGGCCTTCTTCCAGAGGCGGTATTGACGTTCCACTTCTTCAGTTGGCATCTGAGGAATCCAACGCTGATCCTCAGACCAGTTTGCGGTCACGTCTTCTTCTCCCGTCCAGAAGCCCACAGCGATACCTGCAGCATAAGCGGCACCCAATGCAGTGGTTTCAATGACCTTAGGACGAATAACCGGTACCCCCAGAATATCTGCCTGGAATTGCATGAGGAACTCGTTTGCCGTCATTCCACCATCAACACGTAGCTCAGAAAGATCAACGTTAGTTCCTGCAGCCTGTGCATCGGCGTTCATTGCGTCGAGAACCTCACGAGTCTGCCAAGCGGTAGACTCAAGAGCAGCACGAACAATATGTGCACGGTTAACATAGCGGGTCAGACCAACGATAACGCCACGTGCATCTGGACGCCAATGTGGTGCAAAGAGACCAGAGAACGCCGGAACAACGTAGCATCCACCAGAATCTTCAACGCTTGTAGCAAGAGCTTCGGAATCTGCCGCGTTATCAATCATCTTCAGGTTATCGCGAAGCCACTGGATGAGTGAACCAGAAACAGCAACAGAGCCTTCCAACGCGTAGACAGGTGCTTGGTCGCCAATCTTATAAGCAACGGTTGTGAGCAAACCATTCTCAGAGATAACAGGTTCTTCGCCGGTGTTCATCAACATGAAGTTACCGGTTCCGTAGGTATTTTTCGCCATACCTTTTTCAAAGCATGCCTGACCGAAAGTTGCTGCCTGCTGGTCGCCAAGAATACCTGCAATAGGGGTGCCGTTGAGAAGTCCCTGGGAACGACCGTATCCGTACACCTCGGAGGAAGACTTAATTTCGGGGAGCATAGACATGGGGATGCCCATATCTGCTGCAATGTTTTCGTCCCACTCAAGGGTGCGAATGTTCATGAGCAGAGTACGGGAGGCATTGGTGACGTCAGTAACGTGGACGCCTCCATCGACACCGCCGGTCAGGTTCCAGAGAACCCACGTATCGGTGTTGCCAAAGAGCAAATCGCCGGCTTCTGCTTTTTCACGTGCACCTTCGACATTGTCGAGAATCCACTTGACCTTAGGTCCAGAGAAATAGGTGGCCAAGTTGAGACCAACAATATCGTGGTATTTGCCAGGGCCAGCTTCGCCGCCTAGCTCATCACAAATTTTTTGAGTGCGGGTATCCTGCCACACAATAGCGTTGTATACAGGCTTACCGGTGGTCTTATCCCATACAACAGCAGTTTCACGCTGGTTGGTGATACCTACCGCTGCAATTTCGTGGTGGTTGACCTCAGCTTTGGTCATGCACTGACCAACTGCTTGGCGGACGTTCTCCCAGATTTCCATAGGGTCGTGTTCTACCCATCCAGCCTTTGGGAAAATCTGTTCGTGCTCAAGCTGTCCGATAGATTTAATCTCGCCGCTCTTGTTGAAGAGAATCGCGCGAGAGCTGGTTGTTCCCTGGTCGATGGAAAGAATGTACTTCTTACGCTCGGGGAGAGTGGTAGTCATAATGTCACTTCCTTGTGAAGTTTGATGTTTTGATAATGGACAAAAGATATCTCGTACGAGAAAAATTAGTTGTTGTCTGCTAGCTCGCGCTGTTGGAGAAGCTCACGTTCTTTGCGCCCGATAATCCACATGAAGATGAGTGCGAGAACAACAATTCCAAGCAGTGCGCTATAGGCTACGCCCCAACCAAAATAGTGGATGAGTAGACCTACACCGGTAGATGCCAGTGAAGCGCCAAGTAGGTAACCGAAAAGCCCAGTAAAACCGGCGGCTGTTCCTGCAACATTACGAGGTGAGAGGTCGATAGCCTGCAAGCCGATGAGCATCACAGGGCCGTAGATGAGTCCACCAATGATAGCGATGAGCAGGTAGAAAACTCCGATTGGTGCAGTTGCCGGTAGCAAAGCATACGTTGCTAGAGCTAGACCGACACCGGCAAGGAATACCATCCCCGCACCAGAACGCCAACCCTTGAAGACTTTATCGGATAGCCAACCGCACAAGAGTGTGCCGATGATTCCTGCAAGCTCATAGATTGCAAAGCCGAGGATGCCTTCTTTGACGTTTGTTCCGTGAATCTTATCGGTGAGATAAATCGGAATCCAGTTAAGAACTCCGTATCGCAGAGTGTAAACAAAGACGTTTGTGATTGCTAAAAGCACGATCACTTTGTTTTTCAAAACATGCTTGAATAGCATCTCTTTCCACGGAACTTGAGCCTCAGAAGCAACCTTAGGAGGGTCGTTACGATACTCTTCGATAGGTGGCAAACCAACCGCTTCAGGACGGTCACGAATTAGAAGGAACGCAATGAAAGCGACAACGAGTGCAACAATAGCTGGCGCCCAGAACGCTGGTCGCCAGTCGGCCTCAGACTGAGCGTAGTGATCGAGCGCCCACGCTGAGATAACACCAACAGCTGCACCACCGACGTTATGAGCACAGTTCCAAATGGAGGTCTTCCATCCTCGTTCGTTGGTTGAGAACCAGTGGACGAGAACACGTCCTGAGGGCGGCCATCCCATACCTTGTACCCAGCCGTTGACGAACATGGTCAAAGCAAAAATCATGACGGTAGCTGATAGCGCTGGAATGAAGGCGATCATCAGATTGATGATTGCAGAAAGCGCTAGACCTAGGGGCATAAAGTAACGGGCGTTAGCTCTATCGGAGAGCATTGCCATGAAGAACTTTGATAACCCGTAGGAGAAGAGTACCGCGTTTGCAACGATACCGATACCAACAGCGTTGAGGATATCGTGCTCTTTGAGTACTGCTGAGACAAGTGAAACGTTATTACGGATGAGATAGAACCCTGCATAGCCGATGAAGATTCCCATAAAAACGCTCAGACGCAGACGACGGTAACGCTGCGGAACTTCGCTTTCAGGGATACGTTTGGCTGCTGGTGGGGCATTGAGAATACCCAAGGAGAACTTGTGTTGAGTCAATGTGTACCTCAAATAGTAGATGATGGAAAAATGCAATAACGGTGCGGTGATGAGAAACCCTACAAACTCGAATTAGATTCCGAGGAACATAGGAACGAGAATTGCTGCTGCAACAGATCCGATGATGGGGCCAACAACTGGAACCCAAGCATAGGACCAATTGGAATCGCCTTTACCCTTGATAGGTAGCACTGCGTGAGCAATACGTGGACCAAGGTCACGAGCAGGGTTGATAGCGTAACCGGTTGCACCACCGAGAGAGAAACCAATACCGACAACGATGAGGGCAACAGCCAAAGGTCCAAGACCGGAAGGAGTTTGCCCTGAGGCTACAACGAACCCGATGAGTACAAAGGTTCCAACTGCTTCAGTAAATACGTTCCAACCGTAGGAACGAATTGCTGGCCCGGTAGAGAAAATACCAAGTTTGACACCTGGTTCGGTGTCCTCATCAAAGTGTTTCTTATAGGTGAGAAATACCATGACAGCACCGGTAAAGGCACCCGTAAATTGACCCGCAAAGTAAATCATCATATTTGCTGCTGTTGCAGGTACTTCGCCGACAAGGTTTTCGCCGGCAGCCCACAATCCGATGGTGACGGCAGGGTTAAGGTGCGCACCAGATGGACCAGATAGGTACACTGCAGCAAAAACTGCCATACCCCAGCCCAAGGCAATAGCTACCCAGCCTGCATCTTTAGCGATAGATTTTGGTAGCGAACAAGCAGCGCAAACGCCACCGCCAAGAAGAATGAGGATAAAGGTTCCCAAAAATTCGGAGGAGAATAATCCTAATGCAGTAGGTACTCCATCCGCTCCTACGAGGACAGATGCGCCCTCAGCCAAAATAGTCTGCATGTATTTTTCCTTTCAACACAGCATTGTGGTGGGGGAAGGAGTAAAAGCAACCGTTGCTTTTACACAAACATTTTTGAGGGAAGAATCCTCAAATATACGACAAAAAAGATTTGAGAGGCACTATGACATGTTTGATATGTGCCTGATATGAAAGGTGGCAGAAACGTCGTAGTGGGGGAAAGTTTCTGCCCCTTTCATGAACATCAGTATTTTTATATGTAGGGGAGTGTTGTACCTATACCTTTCATGTGAAGTTTTCTATGGGGAAACTTAGTGAATATTAGCTCAATGGTACGCGGGGGCATACATGCTCGATAGATGTGATGCATTGAGCTGCTTGAGCGTCAGAAGTTTTTTCTTCTGCTTGAGCGATTGCTTCTACTCGTTTGCGGTAGAGTTCTAGCTCTTTCTCTGCTTCAGCTTCGCTCCAACCGAGTTCTGGCGCCATTACTTGGAGGACTTCTTCGGCTGCGCTTAAGCCACGGTCACGCTGTTCAAGGTCTAGACGGCAACGGCGGATGAGTACGTCTTCTAAGTGAAGGGCACCTTCGTAACGTACTGCAAAGAGGACGTCTGCTCTGAGGAATTGTGGAGCTTTTGCCAAGGGCTGCGCTAACTCTGGTGCTTCATCAATGAGGGCTACGAGTTCCGTAACGTCTGCACCGTAACGTTCGAGCAGGTGTTCCATGCGGTCTTCGTCCCAGCCAAATCGTTGTGCGAGACGTGGGGAAGATGCTTGTGCTGCAGAGAAACCGGCTGCACCGACAAGCTGAATATTTTCGGTAACAGAAGGTTGTTCTTGTGCTCGTTCTTTGAGTGCAAAGTCTACGGCATCAGCTGCCATAACACGGTAGGTGGTGAGTTTTCCACCCGCGATAGCGCTCATTCCGGGGGCTACTTCGGTGACGGTATGTTCACGGGAAACTTTGGTAGACGCCGCTTCGGAGCCTTCTTTAAGTTTTGGCTGTAGTAGCGGACGTAGACCTGCGTAAGTTCCGATGATGTCATCACGGGTTAACTCACGTGCAAGGAGCTTATTGGCTTGTTCAAGTACATAGTCAATGTCTTGGGACGTTGCTACAGGGTGCGCGATGTCTTCGGTGTATGGGGTGTCGGTTGTTCCGATAATCCAGTAACGCTGCCAAGGGATGATGAAGAGTACAGATTTTTCGGTTTTGGTGAAGATGCCGCTGGAGGCGTTAATGCGGTCTCTTGGAACGATGATGTGAATACCTTTGGACGCAAGAACTTTAAGCCCGGCATCCTTATTGGCCATGGACTCAGACTCTTCGGTCCATACGCCGGTAGCGTTAATGATGTGTTGGGTGCGAACCGTGTGTTCTTGTCCGTTTTCAAGGTCTCGGATGACTGCTCCGGTAACTTTTCCTTGAGCGTCTTTGAGTACTCGGGTGACTTGTGTGCGAGATGCCGCTAAGGCACCGTATCCTGCTGCGGTGCGTACAAGGTCAACGACGAGGCGTGCATCATCAACGCGTGCATCGTAGAACTGGATGGCTCCGGTAAAAGCTGAATCTTTAATATCGGGGAATACGGTTTTGGTACCTTGTTTTGAGAAGTGGTGTTGTGGCGGTACAGTTTTTTTGCCACGAGCCCCAACGAATGCAAGAGTGTCGTACATTCCAATTCCGATAGCGGAATAGGCGCGTTCGATGACTGGTGTTTTGAGGGGCCATAGGAAAGGCTGTGCTTTAACGAGGTGTGGCGCAATTTTTTCAAGGAGTAGGCCACGTTCTTTGAGTGCTTCTGCTACGAGTTTAAAGTCAAGGTTGTAGAGGTATCGGAGTCCGCCGTGGACAAGTTTTGATGACCATGCTGAAGTTCCTGCTGCCCAGTCGCCTGCTTCGACGATAGCGGTTTTGAGTCCGCGGGTTGCTGCGTCTAAGGCGATACCGGCGCCGGTGACGCCGCCACCAATGACGAGAATGTCTACGCCTTCTTCTGTGCTCATTTCTTTGAGAGCTTCAGTGCGAGAAGATGCGGTAAGCTGAGACTTCTGAGCGAATTGTGTGTTGGCCATAGTTCCTGTCCCTTTCTACTACGGGTGCTTGATATACATTCTGACGTAGTTGTAGTTACTATGACCAAAACATTTGAACGTTTTTTCAGAAGGGGGAAATTTGAATGAACGAACGTCACGACACCGCATACGAGGCAGCGTATCTGTATTACATGGAAAACCTCACCATGGAACAAATTGCGCAACATCTATACACTTCACGCGCAACGGTATCACGTCTACTCAAAACTGCTCGAGACACCGGAATTGTGCAGATTCGGCTCAACGAAAATAGCAAGCCGCAAACAGATCTTGCCCAAAAACTAGGGGATAAGTACAGAGTCCGTGTACACCTAGTTAAAACCTCAAAAGAACAATCTGCTATTTCCCGTATGGAAAAAGTCGCTAAGCGTGGAGCAATTCTTGTGGACTCCTGCGTTGAAGAAGGCACCTCATTAGGTGTTGCTTGGGGGTCAACGGTGACAGAACTAGCCAAACATCTGCCGTATCGTCCGCTCAAAGATGTGGTGGTAGTACAACTTAACGGAGCCGGTAACGCTCGGCATACAGGTATACCTTACTCGGGGTCGATTCTTGGGCAGATTACTGCCGCATACGATGCGCAGATGGTGCATTTTCCCGTTCCTGCTTTCTTTGACCATTCTGAGACGAAAGAAGCAATGTGGCGTGAACGGAGCATTATGGGAGTTCTCGCTACACAGCGTAAAGCTGACGTTGCGGTGTTTGGGATTGGGGCTTTTGGGGGCGCTATTCCTTCTCACGTGTATAACGGAGGCTATTTTGATGCTCAAGAACAACGCGAATTGCGTGCAAACGGTGTTGTCGGAGATATGTGTACGGTACTTCTTCGTGAAGATGGAAGCTATCAAGACCTTGCCGTGAACCAACGTGCAACGGGGCCAACCGCAACAGAATTGGCACGGATTCGTCGTCGGATTGCGGTAGTTTCTGGCAATCACCGAGTCCTTGCTTTACGAGGTGCACTACGCACTGGTGCTATTACAGATGTGGTGATAGATACTCAACTTGCTGAAGCCTTGATGGACTGCCCCTAAAATTTTTAGATGCTATCGCTAGGGCACATGCTCTCTTGATGATGTTTAAGGGCACCGGCTGCATATGATAGTGCCCTTCTGACCATGGCAATGTTGGGTTGTCCTGCACTGTCAATTCTAGAAGCAGTAAAAATTTGACGTTCGGGGTGTTCGGGTAAACAGATGAGTTTAATAGAGGTCTTGTGGTGCGTGGAAGATGTGACAAAACCGGGCAGAATAGCTGCTGCATAACCTTGTTCTGCAAGACGTACATGAGTGAGTAAATCTTCGATACTGTAGCGAACGTACGGTTCGAAGCCTGCCTGGCGGCATTGATTAATACCCCAAATACGGCTGGTATTGTGTTCTCGTTCAAAAACCCATGGTAGAGATTTTGCTTCAGTGAGGGTTGTGTAGGGAGAGTCTTGTGCTAAGACAAGGTGAATTGGGTCTGTTGTGAGTAGTTCAAGGTGAAGGTCTTCATGCTCAGGCACAAAATGGTGCGGATAGGACTCTGTAATAGCAAGGTCGAATTGTCTGCTTCTTGTGAGTTCTAAACCTGTCTCTGGGTCTATCTGCACAACTTCTAAAATGAGTTGCGGTGCATTCTGCTCTAAATACGATAGTGCTGTGGGTAAGAGCGCCATCGCTGCTGACTGAAAAATTGCTAGCCTTACGGTGCCTAGCGGTTCGCCAGAAAACTGTGCAATGCGAGTGGCAGTCTTATCCATCTCTCTGAGGATGGCTCGTGCACCGTGGACGAGGATAAGGCCTTCGTCGGTCAGGCGTACCGAACGTCCTGATCTGCGAATGAGGGGAGCTCCAGCTTCTTTTTCGAGTGCCGTCATCTGTTGTGAGATAGCAGAAGATGTGAGGTGTAGTGTTCTTGAAGCCGCCGCAAGGGAGCCTCGTTCATGGATTTCAAGGAGAATGCGGAGTCGGTGAATGTCGTACATTGCGCTAAACCTCATCACAGGCGGTTAAGTTTTTCTTAACTATTATGCTGAGAAATAGTTATTTTTACTAATAGTGTGTTCAGAACCATAACGTGGTCAAATAGAACAAAAGCACAATGAGTGCCAGTTCACACAAACACAGAAGACGGGAGCACAGGAATGACAACCAACCCCTTTGCCGCAGAACGCTACCAAGAACTTGCCCAAGAAGCACGAACCCTCGTACGCCAATGGCTTACCGAAGCCCAAGACGTCCCCGCAGACTCCTCCGCACAAATGCTCGCAGGTGTCCTCAAAGACCCTAACGGGTTAGACTTCACCGTCGGATTCGTCGACACCGTCGTTCGCCCTGAAGATAATAATGTTGCTGGAGCCAACCTCGCAAAAATCGCACCCCTGGTACCATCCTTCCTCCCGTGGTACATGAAAAGTGCAGTAGCCGCCGGCGGAAAAATTGCTAGCAAAGCATCATGGCCCACTGTCGGTATCGCACGACGAGTCCTCCGCGAAATGGTCGGACACCTCATCGTAGACGCCCGCGACGAAAAACTTGGCCCAGCCATTGAACACCTCACCAAAACCGGCAACAAACTTAACGTCAACCTCCTTGGCGAAGCCGTCCTCGGTGACAAAGAAGCAGAACGACGACTCAACGAAACCAAACGCCTCCTCGCACGAGACGACGTCGATTACGTCTCCATCAAAGTCTCTGCTGTTTCTGGCCCACACTCTCACTGGGCCTTCGACGAAGTCGTCGAAGAAGCAGTACAACGACTCACCCCACTTTATGAACTTGCAGCACATTCCCCTGAAAAGAAGTTCATCAACCTCGACATGGAAGAGTACAAAGACCTCGACATGACCATCGACGTCTTTACCAAAATTCTCGACCAACCACAGCTCAAAGACCTCGAAGCAGGAATCGTTCTACAGGCATACTTGCCCGACACCCTCGCAGCAATGCAAAAACTCCAGCAATGGGCTAGCAACCGCGTAGCCTCCGGCGGAGCACGCATTAAAGTGCGACTGGTCAAAGGCGCCAACCTCTCCATGGAAATCGTTGAAGCCCTCACCCACGGTTGGGAACTGACCACCTGGGATTCCAAACAGCTCAGCGACACCAACTACAAACGAGTCCTCGAATACGCACTACGCCCTGAACACACCAAAAACATTCGACTAGGCGTCGCCGGACATAACCTCTTCGACGTAGCATTCGCGCTACTCTTGAGCGAAGAACGCGGAGTCAAAGACGATATCGAATTTGAAATGCTCATCGGTATGGCTGCACAACAGGCAGAAGTCATCCGCCGACGTGTCGGGCACCTCCTGCTCTACACTCCAGTCGTTCGCCCCGAAGAATTCGACGTAGCAATTTCCTATCTCGTTCGACGGCTTGAAGAAAATGCTTCGAGCGAAAACTTCATGTCAGCAGTATTCGACCTGCACGACAACGTTGAACTCTTCGAACGAGAAGAACAACGATTCATGCGCTCGCTCAACTCTGTTACCGATGAAGTACCTGAGCCCAAACGTCAGCAAAACCGTCAGACAGAAACCGTCGATAACGTTTTCCGACCCCGTCAAGGATTTGAAAACGCACCAGATACTGACCCTTCGCTTGCTGCAAACCGCCAATGGGGACGAGAAATTCTCGAACGTTCAAAAACAACTACCCTTGGCATCAACACATTGGAAGCTTCAAAGCTTAGCTCTAGTGGCGAAGTGCAACCATTAATCGACTCTGTGGTTGAAGCGTCGAAAGCATGGGCAGAACGTAGCGGAGCTGAACGCGCTCAGATTCTTCGTCAAGCAGGTATTGCTTTAGGTGTTAACCGAGCAAAACTACTTGAAGTCATGGCAGCAGAAGCAGGAAAAACACTTGACCAAGGTGACACTGAAGTTTCAGAAGCTATCGACTTTGCAAACTACTACGCAACTTTGTCAGAAAACATTGAACACATTGACGGGGCGACCCCCGTACCTGTTCACCTCACACTAGTAGTGCCACCATGGAACTTCCCAACAGCTATTCCAGCAGGTGGTGTTCTTGCTGCACTGGCTGCCGGATCTGGTGTCATCTTCAAACCTGCAACAAATACTGCAAGAACAGGTGCTCTCATTGCTGAAATTCTTTGGGAAGCAGGTGTTCCTCGTGAACTACTCAAGCTCATCAAAATCACAGACCGTCAGGCCGGAAAAGAGCTTATCTCTCACCCAGCAGTAGACCGACTGATTCTCACAGGTGGATACGAAACAGCAGAAACTTTCCGTTCATGGCGTCAAGACTTACCATTATTTGGTGAGACCTCTGGCAAAAACTCCATCATCGTTACGCCTAACGCCGACCTTGATTTAGCGGTTAAGGACGTTGTCTACTCTGCTTTTGGGCATGCTGGACAAAAATGTTCTGCAGCATCAACAGTGATTCTCGTTGGAACTGTCGCACAATCTGAACGTTTCAAGAACCAGCTCGTCGATGCTGTGTCCTCCCTGCACGTAGCCTACCCACAAGATATCGAATCTCAGATGGGGCCAATTATCGCACCTGCAGAAGGCAAACTACTCAGCGGACTAACCACTCTTGGAGACGGCGAAAGCTGGCTAATTGAACCTAAAAAACTCGACGAGAGCGGCAAACTCTGGTCACCAGGTGTACGTGTAGGAGTCAAACCCGGAAGCGAATACCACCTCACTGAATACTTTGGCCCAATTCTTGGAATCATGGTTGCTGAAACCCTCGAAGAAGCAATCGAATTGCAAAATGCAACCGACTACGGTCTTACTGCAGGGCTACACTCACTAGACTCTGACGAATTAGCGCTGTGGCTATCTCGCGTCGAAGCAGGAAACCTTTATGTGAACCGTGGAATTACTGGTGCAATTGTTCGCCGTCAGCCCTTTGGCGGTTGGAAGAAATCCACGGTAGGTAGCGGAACTAAAGCTGGAGGGCCTAACTACTTAGTAGCCCTTAGCGATTGGGAGAGCACTCCTTCGACAGCTACTGCTATGCCAACCTCTCGTGCTGTGCGAGAGACTTTAGCTGCTACCCGTCAGCCAACTGCTGTAGACCAAGAGAAACTAGAATTCTTAGTTCGTTCTGCCTCTTCTGACGCTGAAGCCTATAACAGTGAATTTGGTATTGCTCATGACCCTTCCCAGCTAGGAGTTGAGCGTAACATCTTGCGTTATGTTCCACAGGCTGTGCAAGTTCGTGCTGATTCTTCTGCAAACGTCGCTGATACTTTACGTGTTATCCTAGCCGGTTTGGCAGCTGGTGCACCTATTTATCTCTCAACGGCGCGACAGCTACCGGTAGCGGTGGCCGGCACACTTGAAAACCACGGGGTGAAGATTGCTCTTCAAAGCGATGAGGAATACCGTCAATGGCTTGGAGCTTACGCATCCAAGAGCACAGCAGACCTACAAGGCACTCCGTTAGAAGGTAGCCGTATCCGTTACATCGGGGACCAGCCGACAAGCATCTTCGAAGCGTTGAACGGCCGCCCTGATATCGGAATTTACACGGCTGTAGTCACGGAAGCTGGACGTATTGAGATGCTTCCGTTCGTCAAAGAACAAGCTGTCTCTATTACTGCGCACCGTTTTGGTAACCCCAATAGATTCTCTGAACATGTAATCTAACGCCTTTGATAGAGGGTAGTGCCGTAGAAATGTTTTTCTGCGGCACTACTTTGTTTGTAGAGAGTCATGATGTTGATGAATCATCAATGGTTGGTTCTTTTGATAGAGAATAATTCTTGAGAATGGGCTGTTGATGAAGCCATCTTAATGAGATGTGGAATACTATAGAATGTGACGGGTGAAACGCAGGAGAAGATGTCTCTTACAGAATCTCCTCGCCCTAAGAACATCACACACGTTATTGTTCTACCCGTTGGTGAACATGGTTTATTTTTCTGGGGTCAGAACCCCGGGCATCTTGGTGGTCGTAGCGCCACACGCACGAAAGGAAAGCCACTATGAGTGACGTACCCGCAAATCTGCTATATACCTCAGAACATGAATGGGTTACTGCCGTAACCGCAGAAGGTACCGTAAAAATAGGTATTACCGATCACGCGCAACAAGCTCTTGGCGACGTCGTGTATGTTGACTTTCCTGAGGTAGGGGAGAGCGTTGTTGGCTCAGAAACTTTCGGAGAAATCGAATCTACAAAATCTGTCTCAGATTTATTTGCGCCCGTTAGTGGTGAAGTTGTTGCTATCAATGAAGAGATTGAAGCAGACCCCGCTTTGGTGAACACTGACCCCTATGAGAAGGGATGGCTCATTGAGCTACGTCCCGATAACGTAGAAGATCTCTCCACACTTCTTGACGCAGAAGCCTATACTGCAGAAATCGCTGAATAAATAGTGCTTTCTAGTGGTCGGTGTCGGTCTCTCGTGACATGAGAAGCCGACACCGATGCCGTTAATAATGGTGTATAGATGTTCCTATAGAAGATACTGCGTCATGAAGAAAATGCTGAGGAGTTTTTTGACGCCATCGTGTTTTATATAGCTAACTCTTATACTTGCCTATAAGATTAGACGGTAGGTTCAATGTTTACCGAATCGTTATCATTGTGAAGGGTAAAGATACGGTCAAAAAATAACCTATCGGGAAGACTCATACGGCAAAGGACACCACCCATGACTGAACACAACGAAGCGCACCCACCGACAGCTGCGCTCAATCTCCTCACCCAAGAAGAGTTGCGGATTGCTGCAAAAGTTACTGCAGAATTTGAAAACGCTCATCACAAGCCCACCGTGGAAGAACTGGGCGTTTTAGCAACCATTCCTCGAGGCTCAGGGTTGCTCATTTGCACTAGCACAGAACTTGAAGGTGCTCGTTTCTTACTCAACTCTGAGCTTGACGAAAACGGTGCTGAGAAACAAATCGTCGTTGGTCGTAGCCCAGACTCTGATGTCTTCCTTGACGATGTCACGGTCTCTCGTCAGCACGCTGTTTTCACACCCAACGCTGGGTCCTTCGCTATTACAGATAATAATTCACTCAACGGCACATACCTCAACGGTGATCGTGTAGATACCGCTTTCCTGATGAACGGATCTGAAATCCAGATTGGAAAATACATTTTTGCGTTCTTCTTGGGAGTCGGAGAATAAATGTCAGCCCCCGCGCAAAAGCTCTCTGACGGTGAAGGTAAAGACCGTACTATCGGTCAAGTTCTTAGCGCCCTAGATGTTGATTTTAAAGGTATTAGCGCCTCAAAAATTCGCTTTTTAGAAGACAAAGGTTTAGTTCAACCTCATCGTACCAATACTGGCTACCGGAAGTACTCTGCTCGAGACGTTGAACAGCTACGCTACATTCTGTTATTGCAGAGAGACCAATACCTGCCATTGAAGGTTATTAAAGACAAACTGCAGGCAGGGGAGTTTGACCAATACTATCGGGAAAAGACACAAGGCGACACAACGCCTGACGCAACTTCTGACAGTGCGCACGAAAAATCTGCCCCAAAAGAGCCAGATGCAGTCGCGAGTTTTGTTCCCCTGCCTGAACAAGAGAGAAACTATAGCCTAAGAGAGCTTTCTACCGCAGCCGGTGCAGACATGCCCTTACTCCGTGAACTTATCAATTTTGGTCTGATTCGAGATGTCGACGGAAATTACAGTGAGTATGATGTTGCCATCACCAAGATTTGTTCTCAGCTTACCTCTCACGGCTTGCAGCCTCGACACCTACGCCAATTCCGTGCAACAGCTGAACGGGAAGCTGAACTGGTTAAAAATGCGGTAGCACCTTTAGCTTTAAGGAAAGATAAAGACTCACTTTCATTGGCAAAAACTCGTGCTCGGGAAATATCTAATCTTTGCCTTCGCCTACATATGGCACTTGTTATTTCTTCTATTCCTGATTACGAGTCCTAAGTCCATATTCAGGGAATCTCTGAAGAAAAACAGCTGTTCTTTATCGACAATGACGACGTTTTGCCGTATCTACCGGTAATATGTCAAGAGGTCAGTAAAAAAAGTATCTACGGTTAGGAAGTCCTTATGGTAGCTCACAAGAATGGGGGCACACGTCGCCCTGGTTCTGCGGTTCAACCTTTGAACCTAGCTACACAGAACTCAGAAACTATACCGATGGATCAGCCTATCCTAGGGTTTGAGCAAGTAATGCCCAAACAGCCCCCTCAGCAAGGTGAGCAGGGCGTACTCTTCACTGACTCCGTCTCACTCGTCGACGAAAACCTCGGATACCGTGGGCCAGTAGCATGTAAAGCCGTAGGAATTACCTACCGCCAATTAGACTATTGGGCTCGCACTAAACTCGTAGAACCTACCGTTCGCTCAGCTTCTGGTTCCGGTTCTCAGCGTCTTTACTCTTTTAGAGACGTCCTCGTCCTAAAAATTGTTAAGCGTCTTCTCGACACAGGGGTGTCTCTCCAGCAGATTAGAACTTCCGTTAAACATCTACGGACCCGCGGAATTGAAGACCTCTCCGGTATCACCTTAATGAGCGATGGCGCAAGCGTATACGAGTGTACTTCACCTCATGAAGTAATCGACCTTGTACAGGCAGGACAAGGCGTCTTCGGTATTGCTATTGGGCGAGTCTGGCGTGAACTCGAAATTAACCTTGCGAACCTTCCAGGCGAAAACACCTGCGCAATCTCTGACGATGAAGAGCTCGCACCAACAGATGAGCTTTCCTTACTTCGTGCTAAAAAAGCAAACGGAAGCTAACCTCAATATTCTTAAAATATTTTAGCGAGGGGTCTTATACAAAAGATTTTGTATAAGACCCCTCGCCTGTTAAACGAAAGAGTTACGTGAGCCCCTGAAGAATGTCAGAGAACACGGCGGCACAACGTTGAGCATCATCACTGGGCCAATAATGCATAGGATACGCAGAACCCTGAACGCGTTGGAACTCCTCAAAATCTTCTAAGAACTGGTCAGCAACAAGATCACCAAATAAGACCTTCATTTCTTCGACACGATAAGAATGCTCATTACTGTGAGGACGAACCTTATTCAAAATAACCGAGGCAGAAGATACAGAATACTGACTATTCTCTTCAAAACGTGTGATAGCTCGGAGGGTACGTTCTGTACCAGCAACCGAAAACAAAGAAGGCTCAGCTACCGAAATAACACGATCAGAAGCCGCCCACGCCATAGACGTAAGTACCCCCAACGTTGGAGGGCAATCAATGAAAACTACATCATAATCATCAACGTTACCCTGAAGGAGATTCAAGAGGCGCGATAAATACTGGGGTAATGGGGCTTGCTCTAATGGAGTAGACGAAGCACTGCCTCGTACAACGTGAACAACTCCATCAGAGTTCTTCTGTCCTTGAGCAATAGCATTCCACCCAGAAAGAACAATATTGTCTCTCAACGAGAAACGTTCTGGATCAGCAAGCATACTGCCGATATCTGCTCCTGTTGTAGGAGCATTCAAACCTGTACTCGCATCACCATGAGGGTCTAAATCAATCACAAGAACCTTCTGCCCAGCGTGCAGAGCTGCTGAGGTAAGACCAAGAGTAACTGAAGTTTTACCAACCCCACCTTTAAGGCTGCTGATACTCACAATCAGTGGCATAAAAAATGGCCCCCGCCCAAATCCAGAACACAAATCTAACGTGCAATTTTTACACAGTTAACATAATGCTACCGAATTTTAGCGGTAACTCCTGCCAAAGGTCACCAAAATATCGCATTGTGGGCTTAAATGTAGATAACCACAGCAGATGCCCTATAACTATGTAAACTTTAGGTATTCTTGGCTCCACCAAGAACAAAAAAGGGCAAAAACTAGCAATGATGCATATAGTAGAGCTAGTCACACACCGTGAAAACCTCTACCAAGAATGCCTCCTACGCTAGGCAGATTGGAACTAAACACATGTTTGAAAAGATTCTTGTCGCAAACCGTGGCGAGATTGCCATTCGTGCATATCGCGCCGCCTACGAACTTGGTGCAAAAACAGTTGGCGTATTCCCTTACGAAGACCGCCACTCCATTCACCGTCAGCAAGCCGATGAAGCCTACCCTATCGGTGAAGAAGGACATCCTGTTCGTGCGTACCTTGATATCAAAGAAATCATCCGCGTCGCCAAAGAAGCCGGCGCAGATGCCATCTACCCAGGATACGGTTTTCTCTCAGAAAACCCAGACCTTGCACGTGCCGCAGAAAAAGAAGGAATCACCTTCATCGGACCACCACCAGAAGTCTTAGAACTAGCCGGTAACAAAGTCGAAGCACTACGCGCAGCACGAGCAGCAGGCATACCCGTCCTCAAATCTTCCGAACCGTCCAAAGACACCGAATATCTACTAGCAGAAGCCGAAAAAATTGGGTTCCCCATCTTCGTCAAAGCAGTAGCAGGTGGCGGTGGACGCGGAATGCGTCGAGTCGAAAGCAAAGAAGCCCTACCCGACGCGCTCGCCTCAGCAATGAGAGAAGCAGACACTGCCTTCGGCGACCCCACCGTATTCCTCGAACAAGCAGTACTGCGCCCGCGCCATATCGAAGTGCAAATCCTTGCCGATGCACAAGGGAACATCGTGCACCTCTTTGAACGTGACTGCTCCTTGCAACGGCGACACCAAAAAGTTGTCGAAATTGCACCGGCACCACAACTCGATGAGAACATTCGACAAGCGCTCTTCCGCGACGCCGTCAAATTCGCTCGTGAACTCGGCTACCAAAACGCTGGAACCGTAGAATTTCTTGTAGACACCGCAGGCGAACGCGCCGGAGAACACGTCTTCATCGAAATGAATCCACGTATTCAGGTCGAACACACCGTCACCGAAGAAGTCACTGACGTAGACCTCGTCCAAGCTCAAATGCGTATCGCTTCAGGAGAATCCCTCGAAGACCTCGGCATTAAACAAGAAGAACTGCACGTTCGAGGCTCAGCCTTACAATGTCGCATCACAACTGAAGACCCTGCCAACGGATTCCGACCTGACGTCGGAAAAGTGTCATACTACCGATCAGCAGGTGGTTCTGGCATCCGATTAGATGGCGGAACCGTTTATACCGGAGCTCAAATCTCACCACACTTTGACTCCATGCTCGTAAAACTCACCTGCCGTGGACGAAACTTCTCGGCAGCGGTGCAACGTGCACAACGCGCGTTGGCAGAATTCCGTATCCGCGGAGTTGCCACCAACATCCCCTTCTTACACGCGGTACTTGAAGACCCCACCTTCCAAGCTGGAGACGTTTCGACACCGTTCATCGATGAACACCCAGAACTGTTACGCAAACGTCCCTCGGGTGACCGCGGCACAAAAGCCTTACAGTACCTTGCAGAAGTGACCGTCAATCAGCCTCACGGGGCACGTATTGAAGGGCCAGACCCTCGCCATAAACTTCCTCGATTCCCCGGGGACAAAATTGACGAGCCTTTCCGCTCGCCCTTCGACCACGGCGAACACGAACGACCCCGAGGATGGCGGCATATCCTGCAAGAACGAGGCCCAGAAGGATTTGCACAAGCACTACGCGAATACCAACCTATCGCCATCACTGACACGACGTTCCGAGACGCCCACCAGTCTCTTCTAGCAACACGTCTAAGAACCCGAGACCTGCTAGCTGCAGCACCTGCCGTCTCACACGTGCTACCAGAACTATTCTCTGTAGAAGCATGGGGTGGAGCAACCTATGATGTGGCGTTACGCTTCCTTTCAGAAGACCCTTGGGAACGTTTAGCACATCTTCGTGCGGCCATGCCAAATATCCCCATCCAGATGCTTTTGCGCGGACGAAACACCGTCGGGTACACTCCTTATCCGGTAGAAGTAACAGATGCTTTCGTCCAAGAAGCGGCTGCTACAGGCGTCGATATCTTCCGTATCTTTGACGCTCTCAATGACGTCTCACAAATGACTCCTGCAATTGAGGCAGTACGGAAAACCGGAACAGCCGTTGCAGAAGTCGCCATGTGCTACGCCGGTAACCTCCTAGACCCTCAGGAGAAGGTCTACACTCTTGAATATTACCTTGAGCTCGCACAACAAATTGTTGACGCGGGTGCACACATCCTTGCTATCAAAGATATGGCAGGGCTACTACGTCCAGAAGCTGCACGACGTCTTGTGAGTGCTTTACGTGAACGCTTTAACCTGCCAGTACATCTTCACACTCATGACACTGCTGGCGGACAAATCGGAACGTTATTGGCTGCTGTAGAAGCAGGGGTAGACGCTGTCGACCTTGCCTCCGCTACCCTCGCTGGAACAACTTCACAGCCTCCTTTCTCTGCTTTCATCGCAGCGATGGACGGCACCGAACGTCAACCAGAAGTAAGCCTTGACGCGGCGCTCTCTCTAGAACCTTATTGGGAAGCCATTCGAGCAATCTACCGTCCCTTTGAAAATGGTTTGAGTTCACCCACTGGGCGAGTCTACGATCACGAAATTCCTGGGGGACAACTCTCAAACCTCAGGGCACAAGCCAAAGCCCTTGGCTTGGCTGACCGCTTTGAAGATATTGAGAATATGTATGCTGCAGCGGATAAAATGCTGGGGCATATCGTCAAGGTGACACCCTCCTCAAAGGTTGTTGGTGACCTTGCCTTACAACTGGTAGGTATGGGAGTCGACCCCGAAGAGTTTGAGAAAAACCCACAGAACTTCGACATTCCAGATTCTGTTATCGGTTTCTTGAATGGAGAATTAGGAACACCTCCAGCAGGTTGGCCAGAACCGTTTAGAACCCGTGCGCTTGAAGGGCGAAAACTAGCGAAACCGACGGTCAATGAACTCTCTGAAGAGGACAGAAAAGCTCTACAAGAAGGTGGAGACACACGTCGTAAAACACTAAACAGGCTACTTTTCCCTGCCCCGACACGAGAATTTGAACGTGTCCGTCAAGACTATGGTGACGTTTCTATCCTTCATACTCGAGATTTCCTTTACGGAATGATCGAAAACCGAGAACATGTTATCTCCTTAGGAAAAGGAGTGCGTCTTATCGCCAGCCTTCAAGCAATCTCTGAACCAGATTCTAAAGGTATCCGGCACGTCATCTGCACGCTTAACGGACAATCTCGAACTGTCGAAGTACGAGATCTCTCCATTGAATCTGATGTTAAAGAGGCAGAAAAAGCTGACCCCACCAACCCCGGTCATGTTTCTGCACCTTTTGCTGGTGGGGTAACGATTACCGCCACGGTAGGAGACCGTGTCGAAGCCGGAGAACAAATTGCCACCATTGAGGCAATGAAGATGGAAGCATCTATCACCTCACCCGTAGCCGGCGTTGTGGAACGAGTCGTCTACCAAGATGTTACTCAAGTGGCAGGTGGAGACTTGCTCATCGTAGTTAACACCAACTCATAAAAACATAACTCACTAGGTGATGAGGTCTTTCTTTAACAAAACTTCTTTTTTGTTAAAGAAAGACCTCATCTTTTATCAACGCCGTAGCATAAACACATCAAAGGCTGTCAACGAGGGAATAGAACCACTATCAAACCCGTTATAGTCAGCAGAATCTATCCCGAACACTCATTTCACGGAGGAAACATGACCGAAGAATACGACCTCATCATTATTGGATCAGGCTCAGGGAACTCTCTCATCGATGAACGCTGGGAACATCAAAAAGTTGCCATCGTGGATGGCGGAACGTTCGGAGGAACCTGCCTGAACTTCGGTTGTATCCCCACTAAACAATACGTTTATCCCGCAACTCTTGCCTACGAGACTACTCATATGCAACGCCTTGGCGTGCAAGCTGAGCTTGTGAACGTTTCATGGAAACAGATGAGAGACAGAATCTTTACACGCATTGACGCAATCTCTGAAGGCGGGCTCAACTACCGCAAAACCCTCGATAACGTTACTGTCATCGAAGAGTACGCACATTTCATTGATACACATACCCTTCAAACCGATAGTGGGCGACAACTACACGCACCAAAGATTGTGATTGCTGCCGGCTCACACACCACCATCCCCGAAAATATCGATGGCACCCATAGCCCACTAGTGCACACCTCTGACACTATTATGCGCATTGAAGAACTCCCCAAGAGTCTCATCATTATTGGTGGAGGGTTTATTGCCGCAGAATTTGCACATGTCTTCAGCTCCTTAGGTACTGAGGTCACTCAGCTACACCGTTCAGAAACTCTGCTACGTGGTGCTGACGAACTCATCTCAGAACGTTTTGAACACAACGCACGTAAACAATGGAGCGTATACACTAATACTCCCGTCCATGCCATCGAGACAGACGAGAACACTCAGCAAGTCACGGTTCGTGCAGAACATGAAGGAGAAGAAAAAACTTTTAACGCAGAACTCGTTCTCTTGGCTGTTGGACGAACACCAAACAGCGCATCGCTCAAACTCAAAGACGCCGGTTATGATGTGGTAGACGGTGGGTTCCTCGCAGTTGACGAATACCAGCGGGCACTATCGAACGGAAAAGTTGTAGAGGGCGTTTTCGCCTTAGGAGATATTAGTTCACCGTGGATGCTCAAACACGTCGCTAATGCACAGATGCGAGCCGTACAACATAACCTATGGGAAGGCGAAGACCTACACCGCGCAGAAAACAACATCGTTCCAGCTGCTGTTTTCACACACCCGCAGATCGCTAGCGTAGGACTCACCGAGAAACAAGCCCTGCAACAGGCAGAAAAAGAAGGCTTTGAGATTGTTACTAAAGTCCAAAAATATGGTGATACCGCCTACGGGTGGGCGATGGAAGACACCGAAGGCTTCGTCAAACTTATCGCTCGTACAGATACCGCAGAACTATTAGGGGCACATATTATGGGCGCTGAAGCATCATTACTGATTCAGCCCCTCATTCAGGCAATGAGCTTTGGACAAAACCTAAGAACTCTAGCTCGCGGACAGTACTGGATTCATCCAGCACTCACAGAAGTTGTTGAGAACGCTATTCTAGGTCTTGACTTACACTCCTAAAAAGTTTGTACCACCATTAACGGGTGATGGGTGTTGGCTTCAATCCCTTAAGCGGGAGGAGCCAACACCCATCATCTTTTTATCAAGGTAAGGTTATTATTCGCTGGAGGATTCGTCCTGACCGGCGCTATGTTTAGGTGTGTAGTCCTTAATCTGCTCACCTAATTCAATGAGTTTATTGCCAGTTTCTTGACGGAACTCATCAAGTTTCTCGGCACGTTCAGCACGTTTAGCTTCAGCACGTTCAGCACGCTCTGCTCGGAACTCTTCGAACTTCTTAGACTGCTCATTGACAGACTCTTTAGTACGGTTATAAATATCCTCAATATATGAAGCAAAATCATGCGAAACTACAGCACGTTTAATTTTTTGTGACGGAGTCAAATGCCCTTCTTCTTCGGTAAAATCACGGTTCATAATACGGAACTCACGAATAGATTCCGCTCGTGACACAAACGTGTTTGCCTCATCGATAAACTTCTGAATAGCCTCACGAACTTTAGGGTTAATAGCCGCATCAGAAATAGACATCTCACGCGGTAAACCAAGATGCTCTAACTCATCTGGTAAAGCGTCTGGGTCGAGGGTAATCAGTGCCGCAATAAACGGTTTCTCATCGCCAATAAGCATGGCATTAGAAACTAGTGGGGAAGTACGTAGACGCTCTTCAGCAACTGAAGGAATAACGTTTTTACCACCAGCTGTCACAATAATTTCTTTTTTACGTCCGACAATCTTAATAAAACCACGCTCATCAATTTGAGCTAAGTCGCCGCTACGGAACCAACCATCCTCTGTGAAAGCGATAGCGTTTTCTTCAGGGTTATCAAGATACCCCGTAATGACACCAACACCTTTAAGCTCTAACTCGCCGTCTTCAGCAAGACGAGCAGCACCACCAGGTAACAACGTACCAACATTTCCGACCTCAAAGTCGCGGGTGCGTCCAACACAGATAGGACCGGTACATTCGGTTAGTCCGTACCCCTCAATGACCATAACACCTACTGCATGGAAGAAATGGCCTAACCGAGGAGCTAAGGGGCCTCCACCAGATACCGCATATCGGAGGTTTCCTCCCATTGCTTTACGCAACTGAGAGTAAACCAGACGGTCATAGAATGCGTATTGTAGCGCTAACGTGCGGGGAACTTTTCCAGCGATAGAAGCCTTCGACCAACGAATTGCTACGTCAACAGAACGGTGGAAGAGCTTAGCGTTAACTTTTCCGCCTTTCTCTGCCTTACGCACTGACGCCTCATAAATCTTCTCAAAGAGACGGGGGACCACCAACAAGAAGGTTGGTTTAAACGAACCTAAATCAGAGGTTAGATTCTTGATATTAGAAGAATGACCAACCACAACTCCAGCGTCCATCGCCGTAATCTGAATGATACGAGCCATGACGTGAGCTAAAGGCAAGAACAACACTGTTGAACCACCCGGTTTAGAAACATTTGGTTCACCCACCAAGATGTTGGCTGCAACACGCGCAAACATGCCGTGAGTGAGAGGACAACTCTTAGGTTTTCCCGTTGTGCCAGACGTATAAATAATGGACGCGATAGAGTCTAACGTAGCGTGGGAGCGACGCTGCTCCACTACCTCATCACTAATATCCTGACCTTTGCGGACCAGTTCTTTGAGGTCACCTTGATCAATAACCCAGGTATTGTCTAATACAAGGGGAGCGAACTGCTCACCTTCAGCAACAGTGTGAGCAAGGGCTTCTGTTTCTACGAACACTGCTTTTGCCCGAGAGTGCGAAAGCGCCCAAGCGGCTTGAGCAGGTGAAGAAGTTTCATAGACAGGAACTGAAATGGCGCCGGCATACCAGATTGCAAAGTCAACCAGCGTCCACTCATATCGGGTGCGGGACATAATGCCAACGGTATCGCCAATTTCGATGCCTGCAGCAATCATACCCTTAGCAAGGTCTACTACCTGTTTTTTAAACTCGGTGGCACGAATAGGTACCCAGTTGCCAGGGGAGTACTGGACACGGTAAAGAACGGGGTTCTCACTATGTTGTACTTTACGTTCCAAAATATCGGTAACGTTGAGCTGTGGGTCACAGGTGACAGCTTCTGGTACTGAAACATACTTCATAAGGTAACTTTCTGGCTCAATTCACATGATGTGAGAAAAACAGTAGCATGTTCAAAGATGAACGGGGCATCATTATCAAGAGTTGCCACATGATAGCTATTCTCAAGCTCAATAAACTCTACCGGGCAGAGCGCATTTTTCAGAAAATAACGGTGCGAAGCATCTGAAACCACATGATCTTGCCGTGAACGAAAATATAAAACTGGTTCAGACAAAAGCGGTATCACCGGACGCAACTGTCGCCCCAAAAAATGTAACTGCGCTGCAGAGGCAGTAGGAACTCTATCATAAGCACCCTCATCAACACCTTCTAACGCAATATCAGAAGCAATAGAAGACGTACTTGAGATAAAAAACTTCGCATACGGAGTCAAAGACAACAACGGGGTTGGATTTACAACATAAGGATTAATAACAATTGTTCCCACCACCGGACGACGAGCAGACTGATAAAGAGCTAACGCCCCACCCATCGACAAACCCGCAATAACAACGTCACACCCTTGAGAACGTAAACGCCAATACGCCTGATCTACCTCAGCCAACCAATCATGACGAGAAAACCTCGACATATCCTGCCATGAGGTGCCATGACCCGGCAGACAAGGAAGTTCTACCGAATATCCCAACCCCATCACATGCTCAGCTAAAGGACGCATGCTCCACGGCGAACCCGTAAAACCATGCAACACCAGCACACCGATAGACTTTTGACCACGAAAAGATATCGGCTGATGGTTAAAAATACCGGCCAAAACTATATCTCCTGAAGGTGCCTCATCGGAACGCGAACACCACTCATTATAAGGTCACTGAACAGCATTCACCTCGTATCAAAGACACAACTGTCACAAAAACACTCCAGCAAAAATAAACCTGCACTACTTAGGCCATGACAGTTCTCAAGCCACGCAACCAAAACGAGATGCAGACAGAACACTATTGATAAACTATGAATGCATTCGACGCTCGTGTAGAGAGGCACACCCACAAGAATGAAAAATACCCAAAGCACCCGCCTATATATGGTCCTCAAAAAAGTTTGCACTCCACTGCTTGGACGCATCTATCACCACAGCGTCCAAGGACAAGAAAACTTACCAGCAGGGGGAGCCATTCTTGCCAGCAACCACTTAGCATTTTGCGACTCCCTCTTTATTCCCATGTCAGTACCTCGACAAGTATTCTTTCTCGCAAAATCTGATTACTTTACCGGAACCGGACTCAAAGGACGCCTCATGCGCTGGTTCTTCAGCGGCGTTGGACAAATTCCTATGGACCGATCTGGTGGAGCTAAAAGCCAAGCCTCTCTCAACCAAGGAATCAACAAACTACACGAAGGCTGCTACCTCGGCATCTATCCAGAAGGAACAAGAAGCCCCGACGGCAGAGCCTACCGAGCAAAAATTGGTGTTGCAAAACTTGCCCTGAGCGCTCGCGTTCCAGTTGTTCCTATCGGGCAAATCGGAACAGAGCGTGTCCAACCACTTGGAACAAATGCTGTACGTTTCAAAAATGCTGACGGGTCCGCTATTACCGTAGAAACACGTATTGGAAAACCCTTAGATTTCTCCGAATACTGGGACCGTGCATCTGACCATAAAGTTCAACGCCTTGTCGCTGACCGTATTGTGGAAGCAATCCGTGAACTTAGCGAACAAGAATACGTTCCGGTTTATGCTGCAGACGTCAAAGACCGCATGAAAAAACATCATGTCACAGCAGAAGAAGCTATTGCTGAGATAATGTCCTAATTTTTTGCAAACTGCTCAAGATACCGGTAATGTTCACCAAAATACTCGTACCCTGCAGAGGGTATGAGTCACTTGCTTACCAAGCAGTAGCTTCACAAGAATACCGTTCTAAGAACACCCATATCTTAAGAGCGGTATCTTGTTGTAGCACCCCATTTTCTGATACCGCAGAACTTTCGTACTCTCGAAGGAAACCTAATATGTCACTAGAAAACAGCCAACATGGTCAGACGCTGAACTCCCACAATCTGCCAGAGCTTGACGAATGGCGCAATCTACATATTGACCAACAACCAACGTGGCATGAACACCCCGATTATCCTTCGTCTATTCAAGAGCTCAGCTCACTTCCCCCTCTTGTCTTTGCCGGTGAAGTGGACCGTCTGCGCAGAAGACTCGCGAACGTTGCTGAAGGAAAAGCTTTCTTCCTCCAAGGCGGAGACTGCGCTGAAACCTTTAACGACGCTACCGCCGACAAAATCTCAGCACGAGTAAAAACACTCCTACAAATGGCTGTCGTACTCACCTACGGTGCCTCTATGCCCGTCGTCAAAATGGGACGTATGGCAGGACAATTTTCAAAACCTCGCTCCTCAAACGATGAAACACGTGATGGAACCACCTTGCCCTCATTCCGTGGCGAAATGGTTAACGGCTTTGACTTCACGGAAGAAGCTCGTGCTCATGATCCTCGACGTATGGTACGTGGATACCACACCTCCGCATCAACGCTTAACCTTGTCCGAGCTTTTACAACAGGAGGGTTTGCTGACCTTCGTTTAGTCAACCAATGGAATAAAGGCTTTACCGCTAACCCTGCACACGCACGCTACGAATCTTTAGCACGAGAGATTGACCGTGCACTTAAATTCATGGAAGCTTGCGGAGCCGATTTTGAAGCTCTTAAAGCAACCGAAATGTACGTCGGGCATGAGGGATTACTCCTCGACTACGAACGTGCCATGACACGGATTGATTCACGTACTCAAAACCCATATGATACCTCTGCACACTTCATCTGGATTGGTGAACGAACCCGAGGACTAGACGATGCACACGTTAACTTCCTGTCTAAGGTGCGTAACCCCATCGGTGTTAAGCTTGGACCAACGACATCTACGGAAGAAGTCCTCCGCCTCATCGACATTTTAGATCCAGAACGTGAACCAGGACGTTTGACCTTCATTACTCGCATGGGAGCACAGAAAATTCGAGAAAATCTTCCTCCCCTCGTTGAAGCGGTTAAATCTGAGGGCTCAAAGATTGTCTGGGTAACAGACCCCATGCACGGTAACACTATTTCTGTGCCATCAGGATATAAGACAAGACGCTTTAACGATGTTGTCGATGAAGTTCGTGGTTTCTTTGAAGTGCACGAGGCATTGGGAACATTCCCCGGTGGGCTACATATCGAGATGACAGGCGACGACGTCGCTGAATGTTTGGGAGGCTCAGACCCCGTTGACGAATCAGCGTTCTTAGATAGTTATGAGTCTCTCTGCGATCCACGGCTTAACCACCGCCAATCTTTGGAGATCGCGTTCTTGGTTGCAGAGTATCTTGCACGACGCTAAACCTCATTGAGGGTATTTAAAAAATAATATTTTCAATAGTTGAGGGGCAGTAGGAAAAAATTCTATTGCCCCTCAACTATTAATGTCTGAGCTTTTTATCAAAAGCTTTCAAAGAGAAGTCCTTCGCTCGGCAGTGCCGGCAAAGCGTTGAGATGCGGAATGAGCGGAGATTGTATGAGAATCACCGCTAGCTGTTGCCCTAGGAAACCTGCGATAGTGTATGTGAGAATAAAGACGAGCATTATTCCTATACATACAGGCAGAGTAGGCTTTCGAGTCCACGACTGTGGAGGCTTGCGACGAGTTGTAGGATGAGTATGAAAAGCTTGTTGAGGCGGGGTCACTATCGGGTGAGAAGACTCAGCAGGCCCTTGTGGAAGATAATATTGAGCGCTTAGGGCGGACGTATCGTCGGAATTTTCTGCTGTTGTATCTCGTACTGAACTATCAGAATAATAAGTATTTTCTGACTTGGCGTCTTCGAACGTGCGAGAGTCTGCGAACTTTAAGTTTTTATCGACTTCTTTAAAAGCAGTAAAGATAAGGTTCTGCGATTCTTCCAAAGGTTGACTTGCCGCCGTCAGCTGTGCAACGTCCTCCCAGAGACTTCTGCTCGGAAGTGCATCATCTGTCTGTCTATAGTTCAACGCATCAGGTGATAAATCTGAATGAACCTGTTGGAGAATTTCAAAAAGCTCGGTAGCGTGAGACGGGCGCGCTCTCGCCGGTTTACGCGTACACCATTTGATGATTCCTGAAATGCTCTGATCAAGTTGCGGAGCATATTTATTGATGTCTGGTAGTTCCGTCTTCACATTATGGTAGATAACCTGCTGATCATCTGAACACTCTGCGAAGGGAAGTCTGCCGCTGAGCATACGGTACATGATAATCCCCAGAGAGAAAATATCTGCTTGTACTCCCACCTCAGCTCCGGGCGTGACAATCTCTGGGGCAACAAATGACGGCGTGCCCATCAGCTCACCTGTCCACGTCTGGTCAGCACGTCGGGTCAAACCAAAATCTGTCAGTTTAATGTCTCGATAATCTGCAGAGAGAAGAATATTGCTTGGTTTGAGGTCACGGTGAATCAAATCGTGTGCATGGACCTCAGAAAGACCCTCAACTACTGGCAGAATAATCTCAAACATTTCTGCTGGTGTGAGAACCTTACGATGGTTTAACAAATCTTGCAATGTGCAACCGTGCACATAATCAAGAACAAGAAACATCAGCTGATAGCCTTGTTCCTCTTGAACACCAGAATCAATAACACCCACGACATGCTCATGAGATATATTGCGAAGAGAACGTTCTTCTCTAAAAAATTTTTGCTGCTGTGAGATATCTGAACAAAAACGAGCAGACAAAACCTTAATAGCCACAGGATTATGAGAGAACACGTCCGTAGCATAATAAACCTCTGCCATACCCCCTTCGCCGATTTTTTTGCCGAGTTGATAGCGTTGGCCAAAAGTTTTTCCAGTGAGCCATGCGTCAGAACGTGATTTACTCATGTAGCTATACTACTAGGCTCAAAACTGTCGATAGGGTGAAAATATCTTCATTCTTAGCGAATAAAATCCTTTGAGGTGCTCTAAAGCACGGAAAAATTTCTCAATATCTGGCAGACTCATTAACTGTGACTGAAGAAAAAACTACTGCACAGATTTTTGACCTTGTGGGCAATTGGCTCACTATCCCCGATATCGCTGAGCTACTTGATATTAAGGTGACTCGCGTACACTCTCTTATCGCAGAACGTGCGCTTTTAGCTCTTCGCGACCCAGAAACTCAGATTCGTAAAGTTCCAGAATTCTTCTTCCGAGAAGAACACGTTTTGGAATCTCTTAAAGGAACGTTAATCGTTCTTCAAGACGCTGGGTTCAGTGACGAAGAAGCTATCACATGGCTATTTACTGAGGATGAATCCCTACCTGGCCGTCCTATTGATGCGTTACATCAAGGACGGAAAACCGAGATTCGTCGTCGTGCTAGCGCGTTAGCTTGGTAACACCTCTTACGGTGTAAAAAACATCAGATACATCATATGGTGGTGTAGCTATCGTAGATTCTGCGATAGCTACACCACCATTTTCCATCTCGTCGTACAGGGCCCCCAGATACATAAGAGCCTATGAGCGTCGATGCAACATCTTCGACACAATGCCAGCTAAAGCAACGCGAGTGAGCTCATCAATCTGCATACTCTCTAAAGCTGAAAATACTTCATTTCTGGTACTTTCGATGTCTTTTTCGACCTCTGCAAGCGCACCAGAATCAGTAATAATCTTTCGTAGCTGAGAAATCTCATCGTCATTCAGCTCGGGGTTCCCCAACTGAGAATTCAATAATTCCCAATGTTCTCGAGGAGCGTTCTTCTCGACAAGAGCGATGAGTACCGTCCGCTTTCCCTCTTTAAGATCGTCACCGGCAGGTTTTCCTGTCTCTTGTGGCGCTCCAAAGACACCTAATACATCGTCTCGAAGCTGATAACCTTCACCCAATGGCAACCCAAAAGAACGGTATTGCTCAAGTAAGGAGCTCGACTCATCCGAAGAAATATTCAAGGCGAGCGCTCCACCTAAAGATAACGGGTGCTCACATGAATATTTTGCAGATTTATAACGGATAATATTGCGGGCATATTGCAAAGACTGCTGGTAACCTCTTGACGGTACTACCTCGTTGAAAATATCGAGGTACTGACCTGCCATCACTTCAGTGCGCATGAGGTCAAAGATATGTCGAGCTTCAGAACCCCATAATGCTTTGTCTCCGATAGAACTAAACATCATCTCGGACCACGATAGACACAAATCTCCTGCAATAATGGCGCTAGAAGTACCATAATTTTCTGAAGACGTAAGCCACTGTTGCTTCTGATGCTCGTATTCAAATCCTCGGTGCACTGATGGTGCGCCACGTCGAGTATCTGAACGATCAATAATATCGTCGTGAATCAGCGCTGCCGTTTGGAATAATTCGATGGCCACGCCTGCTTTAACAATTTCATTCGAGATATCGTGTGCACCTGCGCCACGATAACCCCAATAGCTTAGGAGCGCACGAATTCTCTTTCCTCCTGAGCAGAGCCTACGGATAGCATTCAGAAGTTCAACCGACTCAATAGAAATCTTGTGAAGAAGCCGTTCTTGGCTCGTGAAAAACGCTTGCATATGGTCTTCTACCGCTTGAAGGTAAGCTTCTTGTTCTACACGGACCTGTTCTGCAATCGTCTGGTTTGGAGCGTTATGAGCCAATGGTGATCCTTGAGCATGAGGGGAGTAAACTCTCCCCATTTTAGGGGAGGTCTTGAAAGAAAATCTACTGTAATACAAGAACTCTCCGGGTGTTGATTCCTAGAAGCTGTCAAAAGTTATATGCTCTTAGTAGCGTTATATCGAATATATGTTCTATTTAGGTGGTGTTTTTATGACAGAAAAGCCCTCAAGAATCATTATGCACCTTGATATGGACGCTTTTTTCGTGAATGCTGAGTTGCTTCATCGAAACTATGCGACGGATGTACCCGTCATTGTGGCGAAAGAAAGCGCTCGCTCTGTGGTGCTTTCTGCCTCATATTCTGCACGTGCTTATGGTGTCCGATCGGCAATGCCACTTCTGAGGGCAAAATCGTTATGTCCGCACGCTATTATTCTTGCGCCGAGCGCAGATTATGCCCACTATTCTCATCAGATGATGAATATTCTGAAAAGTTATAGTTCGCTGGTTGAAAAGATAAGTATTGACGAAGCCTTTGTCGACTTGAGTGGTACCGTTCGTACTTTGGGACACCCCGTGGGTACTGCTCATCATATTCGGCAAAGAATCATGCGTGAATTATCTTTACCTTGTTCGGTGGGGATAGGTCCTACAAAATTTATTGCTAAGATGGCTTCTTCTGCAAGTAAACCTCATGGTTTATGGGCTATTGCCCCTCATCAGGTGCAAGATTTTCTGGACCCTCTGCCGGTTGAAAAATTGTGGGGAGTTGGAGCTAAAACACAGCAGCTATTAGCTGATATTGGTGTGCACGCTGTATCCCAGCTGCGCGATTATTCCCGTCCTTTCCTTATTTCACGTTTTGGTGCGAGCTCAGGCTCTCATCTTTATGATATTGCTCGAGGTCTTGACCCTCGCGAGGTTATCCCTCAACGTCCAGAGAAGTCAGTGGGGGCAGAACACACTTTTTATCAAGATGTTTCATCGTGCGAGCAGGTACAACAGGAATTGCTGAAAATATCTTTATCTTTAGGTGTTCGACTCCGCAAACTTCGTAAATACGCATCAACGATCTCCATCAAAATTCGATACTCAGATTTTCATACAGTAACTCGTTCCACCTCTTCTTCAGAAGGTACGAACTCTGGGCAAAAAATTTATACTGTCGCTTTAGATAAAATGCGGGAGCTTTCTATCTTTGATAGTAACGGTATTGCTCATCGAAGGATTCGTCTGATTGGTGTAAGAGCAGAAAACCTGCGCGATATAGAAACTGGTGTTCAAGGCGCTCTCTTTGATCGAGAATCACAGTACGAGAATTCTCTTTCTGGCTCAACATCATTCGGAAGGGAAGACAACTGGCGTCGAACAGAAGAAATGATGGATCAAATCCATGAACGTTTCGGAGTTAAGGGCATCATGCCCGCAAAATTATTGAATTCTTCTCTCTCAGAAAAAGATGAGACATCGTAGGATGTGGGTGAGAAGAAAATAACCCTCATTATTCTTGGTGTATCCATAGCACTGGAGATAATGCTTCTGTATGATGAGGAGAGAGTTTGAGAAAGAGATACTTTGTCTCTTGTATCCCATCAATAATTATGAAGACAGGGGAGCAATATGCCACTTTCGGAACGTGAGCAACAGTTGCTAGCGCAGCTTGAACAGCAGCTCAACGCGGAAGACCCAAAATTTGCAAGCTCCATGTCTTCCTCTGAGACTTCTTCTGTTGTGACGTATTCTGCTCGGCATTTAGTTCTTGGTGTTTTGATTGCTCTTGTTGGGCTTGGCGTTGTCTTGGCTGGTGTCAGCACAAAACTTATTCTTCTTGGTGTTTTTGGTTGTGTCATTACCGGTGTTGGAGTTTATGTTGCGACATTAAAAGATTCCTCTAAGGCTGCGGTAAAGACTTCTTCTTCAAAGGTGCGTTCTTCCTCAAAAAATACCTCACGTTTTATGAAAGATTTAGAAGAGAAATGGGATAAACGTCAAAACGGTGGATTGTAGTTTTTTCTTAGGTTCTTGAAGTAAACGGCGGTATGGGTGACCATACCGTCGTTTTTTATGTGTTGAGGTGTTGTAGGAGTGGGGAATGATGCTTTGTCGTTGCTTACCTGGGTGTCATCGCAAAAGATATGTGAAAACTCTTAAAAACATCGAGAAATGCGGGTATTTGGGTAGACTGGGGAGGAAAGTGGAGTAAAGTGGGGTAAGGCGAAACAACATGGTTGTAGTTTTCATCCTTTAAGTGCATGAAGAAACCAAGGAAATGTGAGGTGTACTAATGTTTTTAGGAACATATACACCTCGTCTTGACGCTAAGGGGAGAGTTATCCTCCCTGCACGTTTTAGAGATTCCTTGGCTGATGGGCTCGTGTTAACTCGAGGGCAAGAACGTTGTCTCTACGTTTTCCCTCTAGAAGAGTTTCAACAAATTCATGAGCGGATGAGGATGGCTCCCATATCATCTAAACAATCCCGTGACTATATTCGTGTGTTCTTATCGGGTGCTTCTGATGAAGTGCCTGATAAACAGGGAAGAGTCACTATTCCCACGAACCTGCGCGAGTATGCAGGTTTGGGGAAAGAACTAACTGTTATCGGTGCCGGTAGCAGAGCTGAGATTTGGGATTCTCAAGTATGGGAAACATACCTTGCAGCGAAGGAACATGAGTTTTCTGCAACAGATGAAGAAGCTTTAGAAGGTTTCATCTTATAAGCACCTAAAGATACCACCTCAAAGAACCACCAACATCATGAAAACGTTATAGGTCATAACGTGAAGGAGCAAAAGTGACTGACGGCGCCGCACTCGGCAAAGAAGCCCATCAGAGGCACATCCCCGTTATGCTTGACCGCTGCCTTGAGCTTCTTGCACCTGCTATCAGTCGTGACAACGCTTATGCTATTGACGGGACGTTAGGAATGGGTGGGCATACCGAAGCGATGCTTGAACGTTTCCCAAAACTAACCGTTATTGGTATTGACCGTGATCTTGAAGCTCACCGTATCGCGGGGGAACGACTCCAACGCTTTGGTTCACGATTTAAACCTATCCACGCTGTATACGATGAAATTCCAGATGTTCTTTCATCATTGGGCTTAAGTTCTGTTGATGGTGTGCTCTTCGACCTTGGTGTTTCTTCTATGCAACTAGATGAGCGCGAACGCGGATTTGCTTATTCCTATGATGCACCATTAGATATGCGTATGGACGCTACTGAAGAACTCACTGCAGAGCGTATTGTGAATGAATATTCTGTTGAAGAGCTACGTCGTATCATTCGTTCTTGGGGAGAAGAAAAATTCGCCTCACGTATTGCCTCAGAGATTGTTAAAACCCGTCAAGAGCAACCTTTAGTAACCACAGGAGAGCTTGTCAGTGCCATCCAACGTGCTGTTCCTGTTGCTGCTCAACGTCAGGGCGGGCACCCTGCAAAAAGAACTTTTCAAGCCTTGCGTATCGAAGTTAACCATGAATTAGATGCTTTATCTCGAGCGATTCCAGCAGCTATCGATGCGCTAAATCTTGGTGGGCGTCTTGTCGCGATGAGCTATCACAGTTTAGAAGATCAGCTTGTTAAAAAAGCGATGGTACGAAAAGCGACTTCTAGTGCGCCTAAAGGTTTTCCCGTTGAGCTTGAAGAACATAAACCGGAGCTAAAAATTATTACTCGTGGTGCAGAACCGCCGAGTGAACAAGAAATTAGCGAAAATTCGAGGGCGGCTAGTGCAAAATTACGAGCTGCTGAAAAGGTTAAGATGAATCGGGGAGGAGGGCGTTAGATGAGTGCTGAACCTCAATTTCCTCGTCGAGGGCAGAATATGAAAAATTCTTCGTCAAAGCGCCATTTGCGGCTCGTCTCTGATTCTGTGAGTGTATCTTCTGCTAAAGCTCGGCCGGCTTTAGTTCCAGGTGCTGCGCCTAAGAACCGTAGAATGCTGATTATTCTCGGGTTCCTTGCTATTCCTTTTGCCCTCGGAATTATCCTATGGCTTAACATTCTCACGGCGCAGGGACAGTACGAACTTCTCGATCTTCGTGCGCAAGAAAAAAGTCTGATTGAAAAAAATGAGGCGCTAGTTCAAGAAATTGAGTACGATAAAGCACCTCAAGATTTAGCGGTGCGTGCATCTCAACTAGGGCTTGTTGCAACAGACGTGACAACAACACTGAACTTGCAAACAGGGCAGCTGAGCGGAACTCCTGTTCCTGCGGCAAAAGTTGAAGGTCAAGACCATCGTAAAAATCTGATTAGCCCACCTGCCTTGTATGACACCGAAGCGTATGCTAAGGCTAGCGAACGAGCTGCTGAACAGCTCAAAAAAGAACGTGCAGAACAGAAACGTAAAGAAGAAGCTGCACGTCAGAAGAAAGAAGCTGAGCAGAAAGCTCAGCGTCAGCAGCATGAACGGCAGGAAAATGCTCCTCCTTCTGCCTCGCCGTCACAACAGCCTGCCCCTCATCCCTCTGCGCCAGATGCAAACCACTAATAACTGGGATATGACACCTTCGCTCACAGTCGTAGAGGTTCAACTATGTTGTTTTCAGGCAGGATGATGGTTTAAAGATTCTACGTGTTATAAGTAGGCAAATACTTGTCGCGTGAACTTGAGAGTGCTGTGGAAAAATAGGTATGGTGTTAGCCGGTTATGGTAGTGCTAAGACCAGAGGTTGAGAGAGTTTAAGGGAAACGCGATGAACGAAAAAGAAACTAGGAAACCCGTACCTAGTTCACGGCCGACAGAACGTCGGGCAATCGGCCGTCGTGCCTTTTTAGCGAGTGCAATCGGCACCGCCGGTTTAGGTCTTTTCAGTGCGCGTCTCTTATATCTTCAAGGGTTTGACCCAAACGGTATTGCGGCAAAGGCTAAAGAGCGAAGAATTCGAACGCAAGAAATTCCGGCCTTAAGAGGTCAGATTCTTGATATTAACGGGAATATTCTTGCTCGAACCGTTCAGCGTTACACTGTTGTCGTCGATCAGAGTGCCGTTGCGCCGTTTCGTCGTTACGTTAAAGGCAGTAAAGACCAGAATGAGACGGAACTCGTTACTCCGAGCCAATTAGTGTATGAGCTGGCTGATTTGTTAAAAATGTCAGACTCAGACGTTAAAGCTGCACTTGACGGTGATAGAAAATATTCGGTGGTTAAAGACAACGTTACGCCGGAGGTCTATAACGCTGTTAGTGACTTAGGCGCAACATTTGTGTACGGAAAAGTTACCTCTGAACGCCTTTATCCTAATGGGGCAGTAGGTGGATCTGTTGTTGGACGTTTCCAAATGGTTGAAGCTAAAGTTGAAGGTTCAGATGAGATTGAACTTCAAAACAACTCCGTAGGTATTGAACGCGTATACGGCGAAACTCTAGCCGGAAAAAACGGAGAACGTAGCTTCGAGATTAGTGCAACCGGTGTGCGTATCCCCGTTGGCGACGAACATAATATCCCCGCCGTCAACGGAAAAAATGTGCGTCTAACCATCAACCAAGACATCCAATACTTCGCCCAGCAAGTTGTAAAAGCACGAGCCGACGAACTTAAAGCTGAATGGGCAACTGCCGTCGTTATGAACGTAACAGATGGTTCAATTCTGGCTTTAGCAGACTCCAGTACTATGGACCCCGGGTCACAGAAATTCACTTACGCTGACATGAACCCCCGCGCCATCACTCAAGCTACAGAGCCTGGCTCAACAGAAAAGATTCTTACAGCCTCAGCCTTACTTGATAGAGGCCTCGTCACACCCACAACAGTATTTGATGTACCTGCCGAACTCGTCATCGATGGGCAGACCATTACTGACTCGTTTGAACATCCTCCCCAGAGACGCACATTCTCTGGCATCATTACCGACTCTATGAATACCGGAACTGTTCTTGCAGGAAAGAAAATGACTCCTGAACAACGTTATGACTGGCTTAAGAAATACGGTTTGGGCGAATATACGGGAATTGAGCTAACCGGCGAAAACCAAGGAATCGTAGCCTCTTGGAAAGACTGGGATGTCCGCCAACAATACACCGTACTCTTTGGCCAAGGTGTTGCTCAAACACCCCTACAAACCTCTTTGATTTACCAAACTGTGGGTAATTTAGGTATTAAGCTGAAGCCAAGAATTGTTGACGCTATCATCGATGCCGACGGTACCGAAGAAATGATGCCTATTGAGCCTGGAGAAAGAATCATCTCCGAAAAAGCAGCACGAGAAACCCTGAGCCTGATGGAAAACGTGGTGCTACAAAATGCAAAAGGTGCCCAAGTAGCAGGATACCGAGTGGGCGGAAAAACTGGTACCGCAGAAGCACCCAGCGAAACTAAAGCAGGGTACGACGGGTACACCACCTCTTTTGTGGGGGTAGCACCCCTAGAAAATCCACAATTTTTGGTCAGCGTAACGATTCAGCGTCCAGATGCTAACGCATATAACGTTGGTCTTGCTGGTGCTGCTACACAGTTCTCGCAAATCATGGAAAAAGTGCTGAGCACTTATAACGTTCCGCACTCAACCAGTGAACCAGTGGAAATCCAAAAATTTGCCGAAAAAGATGAATCAAAACAAGACTCGATAGGGTAAAAGAGTCTTTAACTCACGAAAATTCCAGCAACCTTATAAAATAAGAATATTATGAAAGCGCAGAATACTATGAGCACTGAGGAACCAACCGGTCAAGGAACCGCTCAGAGCCTCCGACCGCAACATATCGTCGGACGCTCCGCACAAGAATTGGTTGATTACCTAATAAACGTGGGACACCCCGCCCAGTTGCTCGCTGATACACCACATATCACTGGAATCACAATGGACTCCCGTGAAGTCCAATCAGGAGACCTCTACGTCGCTATCCCCGGAGCTCAAACTCATGGCGCAAAATTCGTTGAAGCCGCAATCAACCAAGGAGCTTCAGCGATACTTACTGATACACAAGGTCTAGAAATCCTCAAAGCGAAAAATCTGTCAGCTCAAGAGCTCACATTAGGGGTTATCCGATGCGAAGAACTGCGCGAGCTCATCGGACCGTTATCTGGCTACATCTACCAATCTCAACCTCAAGACGGCAGCGCTCCGACGCTCTTTGCTGTTACCGGAACCAATGGAAAAACCACCACAACATATATGGTGAACTCCATAATGCAAAGTCTTGGAAATACAACCGGTCTTATCGGAACTATCGAGATTCTTGCAGGACAAGAATCTATCCCCTCAAAACTGACTACGCCAGAATCCCCACATGTACACTCACTTATTGCCTTAATGAGAGAACGAGGCATTGGCGCGACCTCAATGGAAGTCTCTTCGCATGCCTTAGACTACCGACGTGTCGACGGCATCCGATACGACGTATCAGGGTTTACTAACCTGACTCAAGACCATCTCGATTTACACGGAGATATGGAAAGCTACTGTGCATCTAAAGCAGAGCTTTTTACCCCAGAACGTTCAGCTCGGGCCGTTATTACCGTTGATGATGCTTGGGGTGAACACATCTACCAGCAAGCATGCCAAGCAATGGGAGCTGACCACGTCGTAGCACTCTACACAAATGCCGGTGCAGGATACGAACATGCACCGACAGGGCTTAACCCACAAGACTGGGTACTTCTCAACGTCGAACGCCACGGCATCGGACACCGTTTTACCGTAGTTCGCACAGATGGAACCCAACTGAACTTACAAACACAATTACCAGCAGACTTCAATGTCTCTAACGCATCATTAGCTGCCGTCATGGTTTATGAATCAGGCCATAATACGACAGAGCTAGAACAAGTTTTGCAATGCGCACAAACCCTCACCCCCGTCGTTCCAGGACGTATGCAGTTGATTGGAGAAGCCCCCACCGCTATCGTTGATTTCGCACATAACCCTGACGCGCTCAAACGAGCGCTAGAAGCGGTACACCCTGCTGAACAGAATGGGCGAGTGATTATTGTCTTTGGTGCCACCGGAAACCGTGACCAAACAAAACGTCCCATTATGGGTAGCATCGCTGCACAATATGCAGATATTGTCATCGTCACTGACGATGACCCTCATGACGAAGATCCAACACCGATTCGTCAAGCTGTTGTTGATGGCGCAGAACAAGAAAAAGCATCTGGCGCCCGCGCACAACGGATACTTAACATTTCCCCTCGAGCTGACGCAATCGATTATGCCTTTTCGCTAGCTGGCAAACAGGACTCTGTCCTTATTGCTGGACGTGGGCATGAAACAGCCCAAGATATTGCTGGTGTTGATATTGAACTTGACGATAGGGTAGAAGTAGCTCGGGCACTTAACCGCTATGGGTACAGCGTACTTGCTGACTATCAGCTAATGTTGGAGGCATAAACACAATATGATTACGTTAACCGCTGCAGAGATTGCTCAGGCAACCGGCGGTAGCTTAGAAGGAATCTCTACTGAAGCTGCCCAACAAATAACGTGCAACTTTGCAACAACCGATTCTCGTGAAGTACGAGAAAGCACACTCTTTCTTGCAAAGCCCGGAGAACAGACCGATGGACATCTATTCGTTCCCGCTGCTTTTGAAACCGGTGCTAGCCTCGCATTAGTTGAACGTCCCATTGAACAAGAAGACGGTAACCCATACCCACAGATTGTGGTAAACGACATGGTGCTCGCAATGGGTCGCTTAGCAGAATTCTGCGTTCAGAAGATGCGTGAAAAATCTAAGCTAACAGTGGTTGGTATTACCGGTTCTGCCGGTAAAACCACAACCAAGGATCTTCTCGCTCAGATTTTCGCTACAGCTGGGGAAACCATCGCTCCGATTGGTTCTTATAACGGCGAAGTTGGGGTTCCTCTAACTGTTTTCCGAGCAGATGAGAACACCCGTTACTTAGTGATTGAAATGGGAGCTGACGGTCTTGGCCATATCGAATACTTAGCGAATATAGTTCGCCCCGATTATGGCGTCATCCTCAAAGTTGGAACAGCTCATGCTGGAGAATTTGGTGGGGTTGACAACATCGAAAAGACTAAAGGCGAACTTGCTGAAGGCGTGAAACTCAGTCTTTGCCTCAACGATGATGACCAACGTGTACGTCGAATGGTCTCACGAGCCACAACACCCGTCACCTATTTTGGTATCGGAGCAAACAATCAGCAAACAGACCAACACTATGAGCGTGTATACGCTCAAGACGTCCAAACAAATAACAATGGGTGCCCAGAATTTACTCTAGTCTTCCCCGATCATTCCTCATATAAGGTATGTTCACAACTCATCGGTGAGCACCACGTATACAACCTTCTCGCTGCTGCTAGTGTTGCGTATCAGGCAGGAATTTCTACGGAGGCTATTGCACAGGTCCTTAATACTTCTCAAGCTGTTTCGCGTTGGCGTATGCAACGTACGGACCGTCCCGATGGAATTATCGTCATTAACGATGCTTATAACGCAAACCCCGAATCTATGGTGGCAGCTTTACGAGCCTTAGCTCAATTGGGTCGTACTCAACAGCGACGGACGTGGGCTATTCTTGGGCCCATGCTTGAGCTGGGTGAGGTCTCTGTTGCCGAACACGATAAACTTGGACGTTACGCAGTACGGATGAATATTTCGAAGATTGTAGCTGTCGGCGATATTGCTCAGCCTATTTACAATGCAGCACACCTTGAAGGCTCCTGGGGAGAAGAGGCAACGTGGGTTGCGACTGTAGAAGAGGCCTATCAACTCATTCGTCATGAAGCTCAGCCAGAAGATATTCTTCTCTTTAAATCCTCTCATGCTGCCGGTCTTGGAAAATTGGGAGAACGTGTGGCTACCGTTGAGAAGTTGCTCAGTGAAGAACGTGACACAAACGCCACACAGTGGTTGAGCGCCGGTGAGCCTTCGCAACAGGTAAACTCAGATTTTGATATTCAGAACATGACCGAAAATACTCTTGTGCAACACAAGCCGGAAGGCGATACCACAGCATGATTCCCATTCTTTTAGCGGCAACTTTTGGATTGACGATTTCAATTTTCGGCACTCCAATACTCATCAAATATTTAACCCGTCATCGTTATGGCCAATTCATCCGTGAGGAAGGTCCAGAATCGCATCAGAAGAAACTGGGCACCCCTACTATGGGCGGGCTTGTGATGATGTTGGCAACTGCTTTGGGATTCTTCCTATCGCTCGTGATAACCGCGGTGTTTTTCAAATCTTCGTGGGTACCTTCTGCCTCCGCGCTATTGGCCTTATTCTTGATGTTGGGTATGGCAGGAATCGGACTCATCGACGATATACGCAAGATTTCTCAGAAACAGTCTGAAGGTCTTAAACCTCGTGAAAAATTTATTCTTCAAGGGCTTGTAGGTACTATCTTCACCGGTCTGGCTCTACTCTTCCCAAACGCTCAAGGTCGCACTCCAGCCTCTAGCGCGATTTCTATTACGAGGGACACCGCGTTTGACTTCTTAACCTTTGGCCCAATTATTGGAATACTCCTTTTTATCCTTTGGGGCAATTTGATTATCACCGGCACGAGTAATGCGGTGAACCTTACCGACGGTTTAGACGGTTTAGCTACTGGTGTTTCTATTCTGGTGTTTTCTGGATATCTGATGATTTCGCTGTGGCAGACCCAGCACCTGTGCAGCGGTGTAGCGGGAGAATCTGTCTGCTACGAAGTTCGTGATCCTCAACAGTTAGCGATGATTGCTGCTTCCCTTATTGGTGCGTTGGTCGGATTCTTATGGTGGAATACCTCTCCGGCTTCAATCTTTATGGGAGACACCGGAGCCTTAGGGCTTGGTGGGGCGTTAGCCGCTTTCGCTATCTTGACAAGAACTGAGCTGCTTCTTGTCCTCCTCGCAGGGCTATTTGTCGTGATTACCGTGACCGTTATAATGCAGCTAACTTATTTTAGGCTAACCAAAGGTAACCGTATTTTCCGGATGACTCCGTTGCAACATCATTTTGAGCTGGGTGGATGGCCGGAAGTTCAGGTTGTGATTCGTTTTTGGATTATAGCTGGAGTCTTTGTCATGCTTGGTCTTGGCGTATTTTATGGTGACTGGCTGATTGGCCACGGAGGGATAGTAAACTAGAACTATGCGTGCAACCAATGAGAACCCTGTCTACTCATCTTCACGTCTTGAAAACCTTACGAGCTGGGACGCACCATGGAAAGGTCTGCGTGTCGTCGTCGCTGGACTTGGCGTTTCAGGATTTTCTGCTGCCGATACTCTGATTGAACTGGGCGCAGAGGTATTAGTGATTGATAATGCTGATACTGAAGAAAACCGTTCAAAAGTTCAGACCCTTAAAATTGTTGGTCTAGCTGATGCGCTCTTATCTGAAGATGCGATGGATCATCTACCTCTCGTTAACGGGCAGCTTCCTGAACTTATTGTCACGAGCCCTGGGCTACGCCCTAACCTTGGGTTGTTCGTTGAAGCTCAAGAACACGGTATTCAGGTATGGGGTGATGTGGAGCTTGCTTGGCGTCTGAATACTCGTCAGGGACGAAAAACTCCACAATGGTTGTGTATTACTGGAACTAACGGTAAAACAACAACGGTGGGCATGACGGAATCTATCCTTCAGCAGGCAGGGTACCGTGCGGTTGCTGTGGGAAATGTGGGAACACCTATTCTCGATGCCTTGAGAGATCCTGTCGAATACGATTATTTTGCGGTGGAACTGTCTAGTTTCCAATTGCATTGGTCGCACTCAATGTCTCCTCTTGCCTCTGTAGTGCTTAACGTTGCAGAAGACCACGTTGATTGGCATGAAGGGTACGAGAACTATCTTGCGGATAAGGCCCGTATTTATGAAAATACACAGGTGGCGTGTATTTTCCATGCTGAACATCAGAACATTATTCGTATGGTTGAAGGAGCCGATGTTCTCGAAGGGTGCCGTGCTATCGGCTTCCACGCAAATTCTCCGGCGCTTTCGATGTTAGGCGTTGTTGAAGGATTATTGGTAGACCGTGCGTTCACCGATAACCGTCAACATGAGGCTTTAGAACTTGCTGAAATTGCTGATACTGGTGCTCTTCCCACCAAACATACTGTTGAGAATGCTTTAGCAGCGGCTGCTTTATGCCGTGCTGCTGGCGTTCTTCCACAAGATATTAAACGCGGTTTAAAGAGTTTCGAACCTGGCGCTCATCGTATTCAACCGGTAGCTCACACCCATTCGGTACTGTGGGTTAATGATTCAAAAGCTACTAATCCTCATGCTGCACACGCTTCGCTGAGCTCTTTTGATTCAGTCCTTTGGATTGCTGGAGGGCTCTCAAAAGGTGTTGACTATGAGGAGCTAGTACGTTCTCATGTACATCGTCTCAAAGCTGTGATTCTCATTGGTACAGATACGCTCTCCTTACGCGAGGCTTTGTCAAAGCATGCTCCCAGCGTTCCGCTTTATAATGTCACTGATGAGCTAGAAAAATCTGCTAGTGGCGCTGACATTATGTCTCGTGCTGTTGCTCAAGCTTATGAATTAGCTTCAGAAAAAGACACTGTGCTCATGGCTCCTGCTGCTGCTTCAATGGACCAATTTAAGTCGTATGCAGACCGTGGCGACTGTTTTATTGAGGCCGTTACGCAACTGGTAGAGAAACTTAGCTCAACAGAGGACGAATAAAACCGGTTCTTGTAAGAAGACATCATTTCTTCCTCAACCGGAGGTGAAAACACTAACCCTAGCGATTGTTAACTGCTAGGTGAAGGGACAATAGTTTGAGCACGACAACCCCAGAACACTCTTCTGGTGCCTCAGAACCTTTATCAGAGCACACTCATAGGAGCTTTCGTGACCGTTTAGTTTCTTGGTATGTGGGTGTTCGTGGACGTGCTGAGAACTCTTCAATTAGTGATGTAGCATTATTGCTTTTTTTGATTGCCGTGGGATTAACACTCTTTGGCATCATGATGGTACTTTCAGCTTCTAGTGTTGAAGCTATTGCTGCTCAACTTTCACCTTTTAGCCAAGCGGTACGCCAAGCTCTTTTTGGGGTGATTGGCTTTGTTGCTTTGAGTATTTTCTCTTATGTACCAGTAACGCTCTATCGTCGTGGCTGGATACTGCATATTTTGCTTGCCATTATGACAATCATTCAGCTTTTTACCTCTCAATTTGGTAAAGAAATTGGTGGTAACCGCAACTGGTTGAATATCGGTTTTATTCAAATTCAGCCGTCTGAGCTGGCAAAGATTGTTTTTGTTATCTGGATGGCGTGGGTCTTATCCCAGCGTAGACTTTCTCCGGAAGATTCTAAATCTCCTTTTCCTTTGAAAGTGCTTTGGGGGTTGCCTCTTATCGGTGCAATTACCTTAGGTAAAGATATCGGTACCGTTATTGTTTATGCCATTATTTTCTTAGGAATGTTGTGGTTCTCAGGAATTACTTCCAAGTCTTTTGCTACTCTTCTAGGTATTTTTGCTGTTGCCGGTGTTGCTTCAGTATTGGTGAGTTCAAACCGTTTACAACGTATTTTAGGGCTTTTTGGTAAGTGCCAAGGCTCAATTTGTGATCAGTCTGATGCAGGTTTGGCAGCTTTGACAACGGGCGGTTTTTGGGGTGTCGGCTTAGGCCGTTCACGCCAGAAATACAATTATCTTCCCGAAGCTCATAACGACTATATTTTTGCGGTCATTGGTGAAGAGCTTGGACTGGTCGGCACCTTATTGATCATCGTTCTATATCTTGGGCTTATTTACTGCTGTGTCCGTATCATGCTCCGTAGTGCTGATCGTTTCGTCATTCTTGCTACAGGCGGAATTATGCTATGGCTGGTAAGCCAAGCAACTATTAATATTGCTATGGTGACGGGAATCCTCCCCGTGATTGGTATTCCGCTACCTTTTATCTCATATGGTGGCTCGTCACTGGTGACCTCACTTTTGGCGGTGGGCATACTTATCGCTTTTGCCCGGCAGAGCCCGTTACTTTCGATTACAGCGGGTAATGAGCAACTCTTCTCTACCAAATCTCATGAGAAGGATGCTCGCCGTCGTGCACGTCTGGGAAGAATCGTTCGGGATGAAGAACGACGTCTTCGCCAACCGTTAGCTCCTTTTACTGAACGCTATGAGAAATCTATATCTGTACTAGGTTTCTTTGGCTTAGGGCCGGCGGCGGTCTCAACATCGTCACCTCAGGGTTCAAAATATCCTTCACGATCTTCTGCGCAACGCTCCCAACCTCGTCGCTACCAGGAGGCTTCGGCCTCTCAACGGAGACGTCCTCAAGGTGAGCCTTCTCGTCGGGGGAGCAATCCTCGTGTGTCTCGAGAACAACGAGAAAAACCTGTGGGTCAAGGAACCTCTGGTGCTAGTCGTGGGGCAGACCGGCATCCTCAACGTCGAGATAGGTCCGAACAGTTCCATCTCAGACAACAATCGCATAGGGCTCAGCGGGGTTCTCACGTAGATCGTAGAAATGAATTTGAAGCATCACGACGGACTTCACGTACGAATAATCATCGTCAGGGCTTTGCTCAAGGAGCTCGCCGTAGAACTCGTCGAGAAGAATAATCTTTGGGTTGTGAGAGGATCCGGCGTAGAATTGAAGTTCATACAAATTGAACGGAGACTTAACCCATGACGATAAGCCCCTCCATTGTTTTGGCAGGTGGCGGAACCGCCGGGCATATCAACCCTATGTTGGCTATTGCTCGAGAAGTTACTCGCCAATCACCTGACGCAAAAATTCTTATGGTCGGTACAGAGGATGGACTGGAAACAGACATCGTTCCTCAAGCTGGGTATGAGATAGCTTTTATTTCTCGTGCTCCTTTTCCTCGTAGGCCTAATCTGGCAGCGGTGAAGTTCCCCGTAAAGTTTATGCAGGGCGTGCAAAAGGCCCGTCAGATTCTGACGTCTTCGGGGGCTGATGTTGTGGTTGGTGTTGGCGGATATGTGTGTCCTCCGATGTATATTGCTGCTCAAATGCTTTCTGTTCCTGTCGTGATTCATGAGGCTAACGCAAAACCAGGAATGGCGAATGTTTTTGGAGCGAAGAGAGCTGCTTTTGTTGGAACAGCTTTTCCTGATACCAAAATTGCTCAAGCGCAACATGTCGGTATGCCAATGCGTGAGAATATTGAGTCTTTAGATCGTGAATCCTTACGAGAAGACGCTCGAAAGCGTTTAGGACTTGACCCGTCACTGCCAACGTTAGTGGTCACGGGCGGTTCTTTGGGAGCTAAGAGCCTAAACGATACTGTTGAGGGTATTCTTTCTGAATTGCCTCAGTGGAATTTTCAGATCTTGCATATTACAGGGCGTGACAAGTCAATAAAAACCCCTGACGGTATGTTGTTCGAAGCACCACGTTATGTGCAACGAGAGTTTATTACCAGCATGGAAGATGTGTATGCTGCTGCGGATCTTTTAGTTGTTCGTTCAGGAGCAGCTACCGTGAGCGAAGTCGCTGCTGTAGGTGTTCCCGCTGTTTTTGTTCCGTTGCCTATTGGCAATGGGGAGCAAGAGTTTAATGCTCGTTCTTTGATTCAATCCGGTGCCGGAGTCCTTGTCAAAGATGCAGAGTTTACTACTCAATGGTTTGTTGAGCATATTCCTGCTTTATTGGCAGATGCGAATAAACTCCGTGATATGTCAGAAAAATCCTATGCTCAAGGAATCCGTAATGCGGCTTCTACGATGGCAACTGAAGTACTAAAGGCGGTAAAGCATGACTAACAATTTGATGAACCTTCAGCTAGATCTTCCACATCCGTTAACTCCTCCTTTCCCAGAACGTTTATCGCTGGATTCTTTAGGAAAAGTTCACTTTGTGGGTATCGGCGGAGCCGGTATGTCTGCAATTGCCCGTCTGATGGTTCAGGCTGGGGTGAGCGTTTCTGGATCTGACCGTGCTGAGTCTTCGGTTACGGACAGTTTACGAGAACTTGGTATTGAGATTTTTACTCCGCAAGCAGCTGAGAACGTTGTGAATGTTGATACCGTTGTGGTGTCTACGGCGATTATGGCTGATAATCCAGAACTTGTAAAAGCTCGGGAGCTAGGGCTTCGTGTACTTCACCGTTCTGAGGCTTTAGCGGCAACGATGGGTACTTCTGAAGTTGTTGCAGTAGCTGGAACTCATGGGAAAACGACAACTAGCTCGATGATTTCTGTAACGCTGGGCGCTTTGGGCGCTGACCCTTCTTTTGCTGTTGGATCCACGATTGCCGGTTACGGTACGAATGCTCATTTGAGCTCTAACCAGCAGGGCTCTTGGTTTGTTGCTGAAGCTGATGAATCTGATGGCTCTTTTGTGCGCTATCGTCCTCAAATTGCTGTGGTAACAAACGTTGAACCTGACCACATTGATTTTTATGGAACAGCAGATAAAGTATATGAAGCTTTTGCACGGTTCGTTGCTTCGATGCCTGAGGATGGTGTTCTTATCGCTTGTATCGATGATGCAGGTGCTCGGGATTTAGCATCACGTACGCGTGAAGCCGGTTATTCTGTGATTACTTATGGTGAGGCTGAAGATGCTCACGTGCGTCTTTCCGAAACTACCAGTGACGGTATCGTTTGCTCTTCACAAGTGACATGGGATTTCATGGTAGGGGAGCAAAACGTACAAGGTGCCGGACAGCTGGTGCTCAATGTTCCGGGTAAACATAATCAGTTAAATGGTTTAGCTGCTTTTATTTGCGGTGTTTTGGCCGGTTATGAGGCTGAGTCTAGTCTCAAAGCAGTGACCCAATTTCAGGGCACTGACCGTCGTTTTACCCTGCGTGGAGTTGTCAACGATATTAGAGTTTTTGATGACTATGCGCATCATCCTACGGAGGTTTTTCGTGCACTAGAAGCAGGACGGACAGTTGCTGCTGGGCATAATCTCTATGTGTTGTTCCAACCGCATCTTTTTTCTCGCACTCAGGAGTTTGCTCAGGAGTTTGCTCAGGCTTTATCGACTGCAGACCGCTCGTATGTTTTGGATATCTATCCGGCTCGTGAGCTTCCTATCGAGGGTGTTACTAGCGCGTTGATTACTGAGGCGGGTTTCTCTGAGGTACATTATGCTCAGCCTGAGGAGGCTTTAGAGAAGATGATTTCTCAAGCTCGCCCTGGCGACGTCATCATGACGGTAGGTGCTGGGGATGTAACAGCTTATGGTTCAGAACTGGTTGAGCGTCTATCGAAACGCGCGAAAGTATAGGTATGTCTGAAGATCGTGAACAGCTTTCGACTTTGAAGGATGGACAGCCGTCGAATGACGCTCCTGTCGTTCGTATTAACTCTTCTAAGGTGAAGCCTGTAGAAGATGATTCTTTGGTCAGTGCGAACTCTCGGCGTTTTGCTCAATGGCGTTCTACTCGCGCTGCGGCGAAAGGCTCTTCTACAGGGCAACAGAGCAGTTCTGCTGTTCATACTGCGGCATCCTCCTCTTCGTCATCTGGCGTGTGGTCTTTTTCTCGTGAGTCAGTTAAACGCTGGATTTATACCTTCTTAGGTCTTCTGGTCATTGCTGCGATATTCGTTGGTGTAGTTTTTTACTCTCCGCTTTTGGCTATTAAAACGATTACTGTGCAGGGTGCTTCTTTGTTGTCGAGTTCGTCAGTTGAGGAGAAATTACGTGGCTTAGAGGGTGTTCCTTTAACTCGTGTGAGTGATCAAGAGGTGTCTGATTTGATTGGTCATCAACAGATTCTTCGAGGTGTTTCTATTTCTGCTCGGGCTCCCCACGAACTGATTGTTACTCTACATGAACGTATTCCGGTGGCTGCGATTCGCGATGGCTCAGAGTTTGTTTTAGTCGATAGTGATGGCGTGATGCTTTCTCGCGTTGATTCTTTAGAGGCTAGTGGTGTTCCTTTGATTGCTGGTGGTGGCGCTATTGTGAATACCCCACAGTTTAAAACGGTGACTCGGGTTCTTGAATCTTTGCCTCGTGATTTGTTGTCTATGGTGACTGAGGCGAAAGCTGATTCTACATCGACGATTACATTGATGATGGGTGATGATCGTCAGGTTTTGTGGGGGACAACAGCAGACAGTGACCTTAAAGCTAAAGTTCTTATTGAACTTATGAAGGCTTTGGGTGAGGATCAGCAGATTAAGGTCTTTGATGTCTCAAGCCCCTTGGTTCCTACGACTCGATAGTTCAACTTAAAGTTGAACTTCGGGTGCAATTCTTACTTTTTCGAGAAAATATCCTGTTTTTTTGAGATGTAAAGCGACAGAACCTCCGTAGTGTTGGTACTCTTCTAGTTGAAATACACATAAATCGAATAAATGTCATTCAATATAAAGTTGAAGGTTTGGTATTTATTCATCAATAATTCCTAAAAATCGTTAGAGGGACTTCATGGACGCAAATACCCCCCAGAACTACCTAGCAGTCATTAAAGTCGTCGGTATCGGCGGCGGCGGTGTCAACGCTGTCAACCGCATGATTGAGGTTGGTCTTCGCGGTGTCGAGTTCATCGCAATTAATACTGACGCACAAGCGCTGTTGATGTCTGATGCAGACGTTAAGCTCGACGTTGGTCGCGAGCTAACACGCGGTCTTGGTGCAGGCGCTAACCCCGAGGTTGGACGTCAGGCAGCAGAAGACCACGAGCAAGAAATCGAAGAGGTCCTCAAAGGCGCAGACATGGTGTTTGTGACTGCCGGTGAAGGTGGTGGCACCGGTACCGGTGGCGCTCCTGTCGTTGCTCGTATTGCACGTTCTTTGGGTGCGTTGACCATTGGTGTTGTAACACGCCCCTTCACCTTTGAAGGTCGTCGTCGTTCTAACCAAGCGGAAACCGGTATCGCAGCTTTGCGTGATGAAGTTGATACCTTGATTGTTATTCCTAACGACCGCTTGCTCTCTATCTCAGATCGTAACGTCTCAATGCTAGACGCCTTCAAATCTGCAGATCAGGTGCTTCTCTCTGGTGTTCAGGGCATTACTGACCTCATCACCACACCCGGCTTGATTAACCTTGACTTCGCAGACGTCAAGTCTGTGATGCAAGGAGCAGGTTCTGCATTGATGGGTATCGGCTCAGCTTCTGGTGAAGACCGCGCTGTTAAAGCTGCAGAGCTCGCTATTGCTTCACCTCTTCTTGAAGCATCTATCGATGGTGCACACGGTGTTCTTCTCTCTATCCAGGGTGGCTCAGATTTGGGTCTCTTCGAAATCAATGAAGCTGCTCGCCTCGTTCAGGAAGTTGCACACCCCGATGCGAACATCATCTTTGGTGCTGTTATTGATGATGCACTCGGTGATGAAGCTCGTGTGACCGTCATTGCAGCTGGCTTTGATTCTGTCAACCCTGAGACAAACGCTAACGGAAATAGCTCATCCGCTCAGCAGTCTGCACAGCAGAGCTCACCTTTTGGCGCAACTGCTAAAGCTCAGCCTTCTCAAGCGCCTGCAGCAAACTCTTGGCAGTCACAGGGCAACGACGTGCCTCACAACGCTGGTTTTGATGTAGATCTTCCACCAGTTGTTGAAGAAGCTCCTCGTAAAGATTCTTTGGACGTCCCTGACTTCCTCAAATAATCATCTAAAAGAGCAAAGCTCTTGGCGTAGAAACCTCACCGTATCTATAGCCAAGAGCTTTGCTCTTTTTATATCCACTCTTTTTTCTGGAGGACACCATGAGTTCACCTCTGGCCGCACATACGATTGAAACATTGCACGACCGTCCTGTCCATATTGCTTTTAGCTCTGCTTCAGCAGGAAATCTAGGGTTGCACGTAGGGAAAAATTTTTTAGATGTTCTCAAGAATCGTGAACACCTTGAACAGTCTTTAAACCTCGGCTCAGAACAATTTACGTATGTAAATCAGGTTCATGGTGTTGACATCGTCGACGCTGATACACAGTATCTTCAACCGGTAATGCCTCATTCTTGCCATGAACAAGAACGTCTGATGTACGCGCAGTCCCTCCTTGCTGATGCGCCTCAAGCAGATGCCGTGATATCTGCCCAAGGAAAACCTCTGGCCATTATGGTTGCTGACTGTATCCCTGTGATTTTTACTGCTGAATGTTCTGCCACATATTTTCCGTTGACTGCGGTTGCACATGCAGGGCGGAGAGGACTACTTGACGGCGTCTTGCAACAGACTGTGGAATCATTAGTGCGCCGAGGAGCAGAAAAAATTACTGCATGGATAGGCCCATCCATATGCGGTGAATGTTATGAAGTTCCCGAAAAGATGCAGGAAGAGTCTACTCAAATTCTTTCAGCTGTTCGATCTCAGACTCGTTGGGGCACGACGGCTTTAGACTTGCCTGCTGGTGCTGAACAAGCTCTTCGACAACTGCCGTATGAGATAAAAATTGACACATCTATGGCTTGTTGTACCTTTGAAAACCAGCATTTGTTCTCTCATCGTAGGGGTGAACCTCAAGGTCGTTTTGCAGGTCTTGTATGGGTTGAAAATCTTAGGGAAAGAGGTACTAGTGTTAACCTATAGCATGCAACGTGCAGAAGAGTTAAAGAGCAACCTGATGCGTGTTCAAGAACGTATCCGCTGTGCCGAGCAGGATTATTCTGGCTCCCGAACTGCTCAAAGTCACAAAGTCGAACTCACTGTTGTGACAAAATTCTTTCCTGCTGAAGATATCTTCGCTCTTTATCATGCGGGGGTTCGCTCTGTGGGTGAGAACCGTGATCAAGAAGCTCATGAGAAAGCTCGTACGCTTGAACCGATGTTAGATTCGCATGATTCTTTGAGATGGTCTTTTATCGGGCAGCTACAGCGCAATAAAGCGAAGTCTGTTGTTCGTTATGCGCATGAAGTGCATTCTGTTGACAGGATTTCCTTGGTGGAGGCTTTAAACAAAGCCAAAATTCAATGTGAACAGAATGGGGGAGAATCCTTAGTCTCTGGTCCTTTATCGTGCTTTGTACAAGTCAATTTATCGTCTGAAGCAGATGATAGTTCCTCGCGTGGAGGCGCTACTGGTGATGAGATATTTCGTATCGCTGAGCGTCTTGAACAATGTGAGGGGCTCTCGTGTTCTGGAGTGATGGCAGTTGCTCCTTTGGGCGGAGATGCTGAGAAAAGTTTTGAGAAACTTTATGGTATTTCTCAGAAGCTGCAAGAGTTTTTTCCTCAGGCTTGGGAAATTTCTGCTGGGATGAGTGGTGACCTTGAAGAAGCTATTCGTTGGGGGTCAACGAGGGTGCGTGTTGGCTCAGAGATTATGGGTGCACGTCCTTAAGTGACTAAAAACCACGTTGGTTTATTGTTCTCTTTTTCTTTCTTAGGCGCGTTTTCCTACCCTAAAGAACTCTAGAATTGATACTGTGAAACATTGAAGAAGCAACTATGCCGGATTTTGAGTCTTTATTTAAAACCGGTGATGTTATAGATGGAGTGAAAAATGGCAGGGCGTACATTTCATCAGGCGATGTCATTCCTTGGTTTAGGGGAACAGGCAGAACCTGCGCGAGATCGCGTACAAGATCGTTACGATGATTTTGACGATTATGCAGAAGAGTATGACGATGACTACCGTCAGAACCGTGATGTTCTTTATAATTTCCCTGATGATGAGTACGACCAGTATCCTGTAGAAGAGGATGCGTCTAGAGTCATGTCTCATGATTTGGTATCTGACCAGCGAGAAGACCCATATCTTGTTGATGAAGAGAAAGCTGAACAAAAGTACGAACCAACGTACAATATGACACCTTCAGAACAAAAAACTGAAAAATCTTTTGTATCCTCAAACGCTGTGGGCCGTACTCCTCAGCGTACTCAACCTAATGACGAAAGCGAAGAAGAATTGCGCCTCATCACCACCGTTCACCCCCGCTCCTATAACGACGCTAAGACCATTGGCGAAACCTATCGTAGTAACATCCCCGTTATCATGAATGTTACTGAGATGACAGAATCTGATGCGAAACGCCTCATCGATTTTTGTGCAGGTCTAACTTTTGCTTTAGAAGGTAGCCTAGAACGGGTGACCGAAAAAGTATTTCTTCTGACTCCGTCAAATGTTGAAGTTGCCGGTTCCAAAGCTACTGAAGTTCCTGTGGCGATTGATAGCGAATCTCTCGACTTCTTTACTCAAGGCTAAAACACATGGTTGGTTACCTTTTAGCTTTACTGAGCATCCTTGTCTTCATCCTGTACTTTGCATTGCTTTTACGTTTGGTGTTTGACTGGGTGCAGATGTTTTCACGTTTTTGGAAACCTCAAGGCGTGTTCCTTATCGTAGCTTCTGCGGTGTATGCGATAACGGACCCTCCACTGAAGGCTTTGCGTCGGCTTGTTCCTCCGCTACGCGTGGGTGGCATGTCCTTAGATTTGGGATTCTTGATTCTTATCTTTGCGATTATGATTATCAATAACTTCCTTTTCCGATTAATCTTTATGTTTTCTTAAACCAAACTCTTTGCAGATGAGCTGATTGAGGCATAAGAGTAGTAATCTAGTACAAGGAATGTTTTATGGTGGGTAGTTTTCAGCTCGAGATTCTTCTACGTTAATATCGGAGACCAACGACGGTGCAACGCAGATAGAGTGTCGTGTACAAAACAATAGTTCTCATATTTTTTGGGGATAATTGAAGAATTTTCCACGATAAAACGGCAACTTTACGTGAACTCACGTGTATCCTAGTTGCTGAGTTTAAAAAACTAGGAAGAATGTTCAGAGAGTAGCGGTGTTTTAGGGATGATGCACCGCTGCGTCGGGGAGTCCAGCAAAAGCTTGAATTTAGAGGTGAATATTTAGTGGCACTTACACCAGAAGCCGTCATTAACAAACGGTTCCAGGCAACCAAATTTAAAGAGGGGTACAACCCTGAGGAAGTCGACGACTTCCTTGATGAAATTGTTGTTGAATTGCGTCGTCTCAATAGCGAGAATGCAACTCTCAAACGAAACCTTGAAGAAGTCGAGAGTCGTTTGTCTCAGGCTCAAGAGGAACTGGAGCAGGTAGAAGCTCAAAGTGGCTCTGCTGTTGCTTCTGCTGAAGAACAGAACGCCCCTGTTGCTGCTGCAGCAGTTGCAGAACCTCAGCCTGCTGCAAGCACAGACCCCGAAGCTACCGACGCAGCAGAAAATGCTGGTGGTGGTCTCGGCGTGGGTACGAATAGTGCGGCTGGATTGCTTGCTATGGCTCAGAAACTTCACGATGATTACGTCTTCCAAGGTGAGACAGAGCGTGAACGTCTCATTGCTGAAGCACGTGAGGAGTCTGCACGACTGCTAACTTCTGCTCAAGAAGAGCGTTCCAAAGTTCTGGGTGAGCTCGAACAGAATAAAGTTAACCTTGAAGCTACTGTCGAGAAACTGCGCGGATTCGAGAAGAAATACCGTGAAGGTATGCGAAAGTACATCGAAGAGCAACTTCAGGATTTGGAGAGTGCTCCTTCTGTTGAGAGCAAACTTGACTCAACAGTTACTCCTACCGGTAGCTCCTTTATGCGCTAAAATCTTAGATTAGAGCTTTTGACGGGATAGTGGGAAGCATCATCATGATGCCTCACTATCCCGTCCGTTTATATAAAATAGTGATGAGAGCTGACCTTGAACCGGTGATACCGATAAGGATAAGCTCCACACCAACCATTTTGAGAACTTGTAGCAGATGGGAAAGAACACCGGATGTCTGAAGAACACACGCATCATGCGCAGAATTCATACTCGGCTGACTCCAATCCATCTGCGCACACCTTATCTGTCTTCCCCAAACTACTGACAGCATTCCTGACAGTGTTGATTGCTTACGGAGCAGATCAAGGCACTAAATATCTCGTTGAAACCACCATGACGCTGGGGGAAAAGATTCCAGTTATTCCCGGACTCCTTCGTTGGTATTACATTCTTAACTCTGGTGCAGCGTTCTCTCTGGGGACCAGCTACACCCTAGTTTTTACCCTCATCATGGTAGCTGCCGTCCTGATATGCTTATGGTGCCTTGTCCGAGCACGATCAACACTATGGATTTTCTCCTTAGCACTATTGTTAGGTGGCGTATTGGGGAACCTGACCGATAGGCTTCTTCGCCCGCCAGGATTTGGTATTGGACATGTTGTAGATTTTATTTCTATCGGAAACTTTGCCATCTTTAATGTCGCTGATTCGTGCATCTGCATCGCCATGGCACTGATTGTATTTCAGAATTTTCGTTCTGTTCGTCTTGACGGAACGTACGAATATTCTCAGAAGAAGAACCCACATAACACCGATCAGGAAAGTCACGAAACCAACGTATGAGTCAAAGAATTACATACCAGAGTGTTGTTAAAGAGTTTGCCGGTTTACGTCTTGACGCTGCTTTATCTGAAAGTCTTGATGTGGCAAGGACTCTAGCTGCAACTTGGATTAAAAACGGTGATGTTCAGGTGTTTGATGCCTCTGGACGTAGAGTCAAAGTTGCTAAAAGCTATAAGCTTTCGCTGGGGGACCAGATACAGGTCGACGCGCCAGCACCTCGAGATCTAAGCGATATTACCCCACAGCTTGTCGACGGTTTTTCTATTCTTTATGAGGATGAAGATATTGTCGTCATCGATAAACCTGCTGGGGTAGCAGCTCATCCCTCTCCAGGGTGGCACGGGCCTACCGTGCTTAGTGCTTTAATGGGATTAGGCGTGAGCATCTCAACTTCTGGAGCTGCTGAACGACGAGGTATCGTCCATCGTTTAGATGTTGGAACATCTGGTGTTATGGTGGTAGCAAAAAATGAGCATTCATATAGTTTTCTCAAACGTGCCTTCAAAGAACGTACGGTCACAAAGCTCTACCACACCTTAGTTCAAGGCATACCAGATCCATTAGAGGGTACTATTGACGCTCCTATTGGGAGGCATCCTGGCCACGAATGGCGTTTTGCGGTGGTCGAAGGTGGCCGTGACTCTATCACTCACTATCAGGTGCTAGAAGCTTTTGGCCGTGCGAGTTTGGTCAAGGTACATTTAGAGACAGGGCGCACCCACCAGATTCGTGTCCACTTTTCAGCGTTGAATCACCCTTGTTGCGGAGACCTGACCTACGGCGCAGATCCCTCGTTGAGCGCACATCTAGGGCTTACTCGCCAATGGCTACATGCCCATATCCTTGAGTTTGAGCATCCGGTCAGCGGCAAGAACATGAGATTCACCAGCGAATACCCTCAAGACCTTGAGTATGCTTTAGAGTCGTTAAGAGAAGGAACGTTCTAGGACTACTCCAAGTAGAATAAACCATCGAAGCTAGAGGAAAGAAGAACAACGTGAGCGGTAAAGGTTTTACTCATCTACACGTACACACCGAGTATTCTATGCTCGATGGTGCAGCGCGCCTGACCGAACTCTTTAGCCGTGCTAAAGAACTGAATATGGATGCCATGGCAACAACAGACCACGGCTTCCTCTTTGGGGCTTTTGACTTTTGGCAAAAAGCAAATGATGCCGGCGTTAAACCCATTATTGGTCTTGAAGCGTACGTCACCCCTGGTACTCACCGGACAGACCGTAGCCGTGTACGTTGGGGTGAACCAAATATCTCTGAATACGGTGACGTTTCTGGTGGTGGTGCATATACCCATATGACCTTGTGGGCAGAAACCACTCAAGGTATGCATAATCTCTTTAGAGCGTCCTCTTTGGCATCTCTTGAAGGCCACTTTTATAAGCCTCGTATGGACCGTGAACTTCTGCAAACTTATGGTAAAGGGCTGATTGGGACAACAGGGTGCCCCTCTGGAGAAGTTCAGACCCGCCTACGTCTTGGACAATATCAAGAAGCTCTTCAAGCTGCCTCCGATTTTCGAGATATTCTCGGTGCTGAGAATTACTATTGTGAGCTTATGGATCACGGCATCGGCATCGAAAAAGTTGTTGTTGAAGATTTGATGCGTCTCGCTCGAGATTTAAAGCTTCCACTCGTGGCTACCAACGATTTGCACTACACTCATGAACACGACGCTCAAGCGCACGCGGCGTTGCTCTGCGTACAATCTGGCACCACGCTGCAAGACCCTAAACGTTTTAAGTTCGACGCTTCAAACTTCTACCTTAAATCTCCAGAAGAAATGCGAGAACTCTATCGTGACTTTCCTGAAGCTTGCGATAATACCCTAGAAATTGCTGAACGTTGTAACGTAGAGTTCAACACAAAAGCAAACTATATGCCCGCATTCCCTACTCCCGAGGGAGAGAACGAAGAATCGTGGTTCGTTAAAGAAGTCGAAAAAGGTCTACACTTCCGCTTCCCCAAAGGCGTACCCGATGATGTGCGCCGACAAGCAGAATACGAAGTAGAAGTCATCTCAAAGATGGGGTTCCCGGGCTACTTCTTGGTGGTCGCTGACTTCATTAACTGGGCTAAAAATAATGGTATTCGTGTTGGTCCTGGGCGTGGTTCTGGTGCAGGTTCAATGGTTGCATACGCGATGCGTATTACTGAGCTCAACCCCCTAGAACATGATTTGCTCTTCGAACGTTTCTTGAACCCTGAGCGTGTGAGCATGCCTGACTTCGACGTGGACTTTGACGATCGTCGCCGTTCTGAAGTGATTCACTATGTCACTGAAAAATATGGTGAAGATAAAGTTGCTCAGATTGTTACCTACGGAACGATTAAAGCAAAACAAGCGCTTAAAGATTCTTCTCGCGTGCTGGGTTATCCCTTCTCGATGGGTGACCGCCTAACCAAGTTAATGCCACCAGATGTTCAGGGTAAAGGCATGACATTGAAAGAAATTATTGATGAGAAGTCAGCACGCTATGGCGAAGCCTCTGATATGCGCACTCAACTTCGTGAAGACCCTGAATGTCAGAAAGTCTTTGACACGGCTCTTGGCTTAGAAGGACTCAAACGTCAGTGGGGTGTACACGCTGCAGGTGTTATCATGTCGAGCCATGATTTGCTAGATTTGATTCCTATTATGCGCCGTGAACAGGACGGTCAGATTATCACCCAATTTGATTACCCAACGTGTGAAACTCTTGGGCTCATCAAGATGGACTTCTTGGGTCTGCGTAACCTAACAATCATCTCTGATGCTATTGAAAACATTAAACTAAACCGTGACTTCTTCCTTGACTTGGATGCGTTGTCTCTAGACGATAAAGAATCCTATGAGTTGCTAGCGCGCGGTGAAACATTAGGCGTATTCCAACTTGACGGTGGACCGATGCGTTCTTTGCTGAAAATGATGCAGCCGGATAACTTTGAAGACATTTCCGCGGTTTTAGCTCTGTACCGTCCTGGACCTATGGGTGCAAACTCTCACACAAACTATGCGTTGCGTAAAAACGGACAACAAGAAGTCACACCTATTCACCCAGAGCTAGATGAACCGCTGGCTGATATTCTCAATACCACCTACGGTTTGATCGTGTATCAAGAGCAGGTTATGGCTATTGCACAGAAATTAGCAAACTACACTCTGGGTGAAGCAGACTTATTACGTCGTGCAATGGGTAAGAAGAAAAAAGAAGAACTTGACCGGCAGTATGAGAGCTTCCATCAAGGAATGCTATCGAATGGGTATTCTGAAGAAGCTATTAAAGCGTTGTGGGATGTCCTGCTTCCCTTCTCCGCCTACGCATTTAATAAATCCCACACTGCAGCTTATGGTCTAGTCTCTTATTGGACGGCTTATCTGAAAGCACATTACCCTCAAGAATATATGGCTGCTTTGCTTACCTCCGTAGGCGACGATAAAGATAAACTTGCCTCGTATCTCAACGAATGTCGCCACATGGGCATTACGGTATTGCCTCCAGATGTTAACGAATCCGAGTTGAACTTTACTCCTGTCAATGACGATATCCGCTTTGGAATGGGCGCAATTCGTAACGTTGGTGCCCCCGTAGTTGCTGCACTTGTGAGTGCAAGAACTGAAAACGGACGTTTTGAATCTTTCCAAGATTTTATGAAGAAGGTTCCCCTGACCGTGTGTAATAAACGTACCGTTGATTCCTTGATTAAGGCTGGGGCGTTTGATGAGTTTGGGCAGAGTCGGCGTGCACTATCTTCGATTCATGAAGAAGCTGTAGATTCTGCTGCTTCCGTGAAACGTCGTGAAGCAACCGGACAATTTGACCTTTTCGGTAGCCTAGGACTTGAAGAAGAGGGCTTAGGGAACGAGTCTATTTTGCAGATCCCCGATATTCCTGAATGGGAGAAGCGGGATAAGCTGAACTTTGAACGTGAGATGCTGGGACTCTATATCTCAGACCACCCGCTCAGAGGTTTAGAAGACCAGCTTGATGCTTTATCTAGCTCGTCAATTCTGTCTCTTTTCGATGAAGAATCATCGGTACCAGATGGTTCAATGGTCACTATCGCTGGCATGATAACTTCTGTGACTCGCCGTGTGGCAAAAAAGAGTGGCAAACCGTATGCTCGTGTTGAGTTTGAGGACCGTACCGGTTCTATCGAAGTTATGTTCTTTGGACGCGCTTATGAGCCTATCGCACCTATCTTGACCGATGATCTTATTTGTACGGTTAAAGGTCGTTTGCAACGTCGAGATGATGGCGCTGTCAGTATTAGTGCTCAGGAAATTAAGGTCCTTGAACTTACCCCCGGTGACGCTGTTGGGCCTGTGACCATCTCTCTTCCAGAATATAAAGCAACTGAAGAAGTCTTGTTACAACTTCAACAGATTCTTAAGAATCACCCTGGGGAGGCCGAAGTTCGTATTGCGTTAGGCACTCGCACTGGCAAGACGTTGATGCGTCTTGGTAGCCACTTGCGTGTTACTCCTGATTCGTCTTTCTACGGTGACATAAAAGTTCTTTTAGGGCCAACTTGTTTGGAATAATGGGTGCTGTTTGTGCGCTGTTCTGGTTTTATTGCTCTAACACAGTAGAATGATGCATATGAGCAGACCTGCAGAAGAACAAGAATATTTGCCTCCTAAACTTTCTCTCTTGGACGTACGGGGGAAAGATTATAGTTATACGCAGCTTCGTGCTTTGATGCCTCGTCAAAGTTCAGAGTATGTTGGTAATGCTCAACAAACTGTTGAAGAGATTATTGCAGGGGTTAAAGACAGCGGCGCAGAATACATCCGTGAACTGGCAGAACGTTTTGACGGTGTTTGTCAGAGTTCCCTTCGTGTCCCCGAATCGGCTCTTGAGGATGCCTTAGAACGCTTAGATCCAAAAGTTCGAGTAGCTTTAGAGATTTCTATCGAACGTAACCGCACTTTCGCTCAAGCGCAACGTCCTCAAGACAGAACAATTGAGGTGGCTCCCGGTGCTCAACTCACGAACCGATGGACACCGGTTCGACGTGTAGGTTTATACGTTCCCGGTGGCTTAGCGGTTTATCCATCTTCGGTGATTATGAACGCTGTTCCGGCACAAGCTGCAGGCGTTGAATCTATCGTGTTATGTAGCCCGCCACAAAAAGAATTTGATGGGTTGCCTCACCCCACTATTTTGGCGGCTGCTGCGCTTCTAGGAATTCGTGAAGTTTGGGCTATTGGTGGTGCTCAGGCTCTCGCAGCCATGGCCTACGGCATACAAGATGCTGACGATGAACTCATCAGTGTTGATACTATTACCGGCCCAGGAAATATTTTTGTTGCTTTAGCTAAACGCGCGTTGCAAGGTGTTGTCGGTGTTGATGGTGAAGCAGGTACCACCGAAATTGCTGTGATTGCAGATAATTCTGCTCACGCAGAATATGTAGCTGCAGATTTAATCTCTCAAGCAGAGCATGACCCTAATGCTGGCTCTATTTTGATTACTGACTCGCCAGAATGCGCTGAACGTGTATCTCAAGCTATTGCTCATCAAGCATCGGTAACGAAACACCGAGACCGCGTGAAGACCGCCCTTGAAGGCTCCCAGTCAGGAATTATTCTGACAGATTCTTTAGAACAATCCATACGCGTTGCTGACGCTTATGCTGCTGAACACCTTGAGATTCATACGAAGAATCCTGTAGAGGTTGCTCAACGTGTGCGTAACGCTGGAGCTATTTTTATTGGCCCGTATTCTCCAGTTCCTCTCGGCGATTATGCTGCGGGGTCAAACCACGTGTTACCAACCTCTGGTACAGCTTCTTTCGCATCAGGTCTCAATACCTCAACTTTCATGAAGGTTGTTCAGCTGATTGAATATTCTCAACCTGCGTTAGAAGACATTGGCGACCACATCGTGACCTTGGCACAGGAAGAAGATCTCCCTGCGCATGGTGAAGCTATTAGCATTCGTAGCGCGAGCGATTCTTCTGAATCAGGAGGTAGCCTCTGATGAACTGCCCATACTGCCATAAGGCAGGATCACGCGTGATTGATTCGCGCGTGATTGAAGACGGCAGCGCGATTCGTCGCCGCCGTTTATGCGATAACTGTGAAGACCGTTTCACGACGTATGAAACAACGGGTATATCTGTTGTGAAACGTTCGGGAGTGACAGAGCCTTTTAAACGGGAAAAAATTGTGAATGGCTTACGTAAAGCCTGCCAAGGCAGACCTGTAAGCGAAGACGATTTAGCAAAACTTTCACAAGAAGTTGAAGAAAAAATTCGTTCTTTGGGAGATAACCGCGTAAAAGCTCATACCGTTGGATTAGCTATTCTTGAACCGCTATCACGGCTAGATGCTGTTGCCTATCTTCGTTTTGCGAGTGTATATCAGAACTTCGAGAATCTAGAAGATTTTGAGAAAGCTATCGAAGGGTTACGCGATACATATAAGAAGTATTCTGCTGACCTCTCACTCAATGACGAGACACCTCGAACTCTTGATATTACGGGACATGAAACATCTTCTCACCCTTCAGAAGATATCTTGTATCACCGCGAACAAGACGAGGGACCAGAACAACCAACCCTTTTATAAAGGACATACGACAAAGAACCTTCTGAGGAGGAAAGCGGTCTCCTCAGAAGGTTCTTTATGTGCCCTATTGAATGGGGAAGAAAACGATAGCCTTTAGCTCTCTTGTTCAGCTGCTAGTCTTTGGCGCTCGCCTTCAACAAACCCGAAAGCCCATAGCGCGGCTCCTACAATGCCAGCGTTATTCCGTAATGCGGCCATGACCATCGGGATATCAAGATCATCTTCGAAATATGGCATGAATTTTTCAGGATTTTTAGAGATTCCACCACCGATAATAAACAAGTCAGGGGAGAACAATAAGGTGAGGTGGCTGAAATAACGGTGTAGTCGTTTACCGTATTTCTTCCATGAGAGGTCATCTCGTTCACGTGCTCGCGCAGAGGCACGAGACTCTGCATTTTCTCCGTCTAATTCTAGGTGACCTAACTCCGTGTTAGGGATGAGCTGTCCATTGAGGATAAGGGCAGAGCCGATACCTGTGCCTAAGGTAATAACAGCGATGAGCCCTTGTTTGTCTCGTCCTTGTCCGTAGTATGCTTCTGCTAGTCCGGCCGCATCAGCATCGTTGAGGGCATAAACAGTTCGTCCGCCAAGTGCCTCAGACATGAGCTGTTCGATATTAACACCAATCCATGATTTATCTACATTAGCGGCTGACAGCGCAATACCGTTTTTGACGATAGCTGGAAAATCAACGCCGATAGGAGCATCTTTAGCCGGCGCTACAGGACGTGACTGAAGTTCTTGAACAATCTCAGCAACAACTTCTGCACAAGCTGCTGGCGTTGCTGGAGACGGCGTGGGGATACGGAATCGATCTGAAACAAGCTCGCCGGTACGAACGTTGACGATACCGCCCTTGATACCGGTTCCACCAATATCAATACCAATGGTGAGATCTTCACATGATACGTGTGTTGTGGTGTTCTCTGAAGTCATAGATTCTCCTAATAGAGGTTGAGGGGGGGCTAAAGAGAAGGAAGGGTAAGAATATCTGCACCGTCTTCGGTTACTACGAGAGTATGCTCAAATTGTGCAGAGCGTTGACGGTCTTTTGTGACGACAGTCCAATCATCTTTCCAAAGCTCCCACTCAATTCCACCGAGAGTAAGCATCGGCTCAATAGTGAAAATCATGCCCACTTCCATGACCGTGTTATACGCTGGTGCAGCATCGTAGTGAGGGATGATGAGCCCTGAATGAAATTCTCGCCCTACACCGTGTCCGGTGAAATCTCGAACGACTCCATACCCAAAACGTGCGGCATATTTTTCAATAACGCGACCAATAACATTAATTTCTCGTCCCGGTTTGACGGCCTTGATGGCACGGTCGAGAGATTCTTTAGTTCGTTCAACAAGAAGGCGTGATTGCTCATCAACATCACCGATGAGTAATGTCACATTAGTGTCTCCATGTACCCCATTTTTATAGGCTGTGACATCAAGATTGAGAATATCTCCATCTTCTAAAACAGTGCTATCTGGAATTCCATGGCAAATCACTTCATTGAGTGACGTACACACCGACTTCGGATACCCTCGGTATTCTACGGTTGAGGGGTACGCTCCATGATCACAAATGTATTCGTGAACAATGACATCGAGAGCGTCGGTGGTTACACCAGGGACAGCAGCTTTTGCTGCTTCAGCAATAGCATTTGCGGCAATAGTGCCAGACTCACGTACTAATTCAATCTCTTCAGGCGTATACATATTAGAGTCGTAGCCTTCACGAGCTTCGGCCTTTCCCACATACTCGGGGCGTTCAATATGAGACGGGACAGCCCTGATAGGGGTAACTACTCCAGGGGTTAAACAGCCGATAGGTGCTTGTCCTGGCGTTGCAGGAAGATTATGTGAAGTGGAAATTTTAGCCATAGGTTTATCCTAACTCGTCCAAGAGGGTCATTGACCGTTCTGCTCTTCTTTCAAGGAATGGATATTTTGCCGTATCTTGGCAAATAACGGCAGAAAATATTACTCATGCCAAAAAATAGAGAATCTATAAGGCATCTTAGAGAACAGTTCTAGGGTAGGCTGTGAGATATACCTCCAGCAGGTGGAGAAGAACACTTTGACGTCATAGAAATGTCTAGGGGCATGAGTTATAAGGAGAGACCTCATGAGTCGAGATTACTTACCCGGACCAGAAGAAAATGAGTACTGGTATAACTTGAGAACACAACAAGTACAACAAGGAAACCTCGGTTTAGGCACCGATTTGTGGGGACCTTACCCAAGTTATGAGGAAGCCTTACATGCTATGGAAAAAGCAAAACAACGTAACGAAGAATGGGACGAAAACAACGATTCTTGGTAGTACCCTCCAGCTTGAACTTAAAGTGTGAAAGGTATTCTGAGATTCTGCTGAGGTAAATACTCGATGATAGCGGTAGACTTTTATCTATGAGTTCTACACCTGCTTCTGAAGAAAACGCGCCCTATAACGCTCAAGAAACCACAACGCTTTCCCCTCGAGAAGAACCAACATCTCACACACCAAGCGTCTTCGATAACGTACGAAAAATTCGTACCGTCCACTTAAATGCGGCGAAAGCAGCTGGCGAAAAATTCGCGATGCTCACGTGCTACGATTACCTGACAGCACAAATTTTTGACGCCGCAGGAATCGAATTGCTCCTTGTCGGAGATTCAGCTTCAAATAATGTCCTCGGATATGAATCTACCTTAGCTATCACTGTTGATGAGATGATTCCACTTGTTGCTGCTGTATCTCGTGGCGCACAGCGCTCAATGGTTGTTGCAGACCTACCCTTCGGCTCATATCAGGCTTCCCCCGCTCAAGCAGTTGAGACTGCTAGCAGATTCATGAAAGAAGGCGGTGCACACGCCATCAAAATGGAAGCAAGCTCCGCATACGCCGAACACGTGAAAGCAATAACACAAGCGGGTATCCCCGTGATGGCACATATTGGGTTCACCCCACAATCCGAGCACGCACTTGGCGGTTTCAGAATCCAAGGGCGTGGCGATAGTCGAGAAAAAATTCTTCACGACGCACTCACCCTCACCGAAGCAGGAGCATTCTGCCTCCTCATGGAAATGGTGACAGAAGACGTTGCAGAAGCCGTCAACAAAGCAGTAGGAGACACCCCCACCATCGGTATCGGTGCAGGATCCTCAACGACAGGGCAAGTCCTCGTCTGGCAAGACGCATTTGGCCTACGCCAAGGAAAAATGGCGCGCTTTGTCAAACAATACGCACATATCGCTGAAGAACTAACTGACGCAGCAAAAACCTATCGACAAGAAGTTCGTGACGGCACATACCCCGGACCCGAACACATCTTCAAAAACTCATAACAAGAGGCGGAGTGTGAAGAAAGCATCACACCACCACCCACACCAAACGAAAGAACTCTACTCATTCTCTGACATGACACCTCTCAAAGGCAGAGAAAAAATGAGAGAGCTTATACAGTGTAGACAGAAACCCCATACAGTCACCGACGACTGAAAACAACACGAGGAGTACCATGGACCGCCAACAAGAATTTGTTTTGCGAACTATCGAAGAACGCGATGTGCGATTTGTCCGAATGTGGTTTACCGACGTCGTCGGCACACTCAAATCAGTTGCACTCGCCCCCGCAGAAGTCGAAAGTGCCTTCGCTGAAGGACTCGGGTTTGACGGCTCATCTATCGAAGGGCTATCCCGTATCTACGAATCAGATATGCTCTTACAACCTGACCCCGCAACATTCCAAATTCTTCCATGGCGTGGCGACGAAGAACCCACCTCCCGCATGTTCTGCGACCTGCTAACACCTGATGGGAAACCCAGCGCTGCAGACACCCGAGGCGTCCTCAAACGTACCCTCGAAAAAGCTGCAAGTATGGGTTTTACCTGCTACACCTCACCAGAAATTGAGTTCTACCTCCTCAAATCTAAAGAACTAGGCCCCAACGGATTCCCCATACCAGTAGACTCCGAATCCTATTTCGATCACACACCCGGAGGAGTCGTCCAAGACTTTCGTCGCAGAGCCGTGACCATGCTAGAAGAAGTCGGAATCTCCGTCGAGTTCTCTCACCACGAAGCTGGCCCCGGACAAAACGAAATCGACCTCCGTCATGCAGATGCACTACAAACTGCAGATAATATTATGAGTTTCCGCACCGTCATCAAAGAAGTTGCACTCTCCCAAAATATCTACGCAACATTTATGCCTAAACCCTTCACCGAACACCCCGGTTCTGGCATGCACACACACTTCTCACTCTTTGAAGGCGACACCAACGCCTTCTTCGAAGCCGGCGCAGAATACCAACTTTCACGTACTGCACGGCACTTTATTGCCGGTATCCTCAAACACGCACCAGAATTTACCTCTGTCACAAACCAATTCGTGAACTCTTATAAACGGCTTTGGGGCGGGGGAGAAGCACCCAGCTACGTATCGTGGGGACACAACAACCGCTCTGCACTCGTGCGTGTGCCACTCTATAAACCTAATAAAATGCAATCAGCGCGCATTGAATACCGTGGTATTGACTCCGCCGTCAACCCCTACCTTGCGTATGCTGTTATCCTCGGTGCCGGACTCAAAGGTATTGAAGGCGAATACGAACTTGGGCCAGCGGTAGTAGAAGACCTCCAAGCCATGAGCTCTGCAGAGCGCCGTGCAATGGGATACCACGCATTACCGTTCTCCCTACACGACGCCATCCATAAAACAGAAGAATCTGAATTTATGGCAGAAATACTGGGAGAACAGGTCTTTGAACAATTCCTACGGAACAAACGCACCGACTGGGAAGCATACCGTGCTGAGGTAACCCCATACGAACTTAAAAATAATCTAGGAATCCTCTAAAAAATAGGGTAGAGCTAGCATCACCAGAAAACCACTCTCATGCTAGCTTTACCCTATTTTTCTCGCACTATCAGCAGTACCGGCATCCTCCTTTTAACAACGGGCAGGGAAAGGACACACCGTGCCACCGACACAACCGGCAACAGGAACACTGAGCATCGAAGAACTCGAACGCCGCGCACAACTAAGCCAAATGGTCGCCATCGGATTCTTTGACGCACAAAAAAGTCTGCGTTGGCTTGACGCCCCCGAACTCAAAAACATTCACCGAGAAAAACTTTTTGAAGGACTACGCTACAGCCCCTCACCAGATAGTGCACTCATAAGCCTCGTACGCCTACTCGAAAAAGCGCCACAACTAGAAAAAACCCTCAACGCAGAACAAACTCCTCTCGCAATATATCGACTCCTTGGAGCCTCCGAAGCACTTGGCGATTTTCTACTCCGACACCCAGAACATCTTGACGTCTTAACCTCCCCTCAAGAACACCTATTAGAAGAACCCTGCCCACCCACACTATTACCAGAGAAAGACCACGAACACCTCTGCCCACAAGCACCCCTAGACACCCAATACCGCTGTTCTATCCTCAACGCCCTCGGCGCCAACCCCGAAGACGAAAACCCCACCGCAGAAAACTACGACAAAAACGCGTACATTACGCTTCGCACACTCTACCGGCGATACCTCTGCGAAATTGCTATCTGCGACCTCACCGCAGAAAACCCCCAAAAAATTATGCCTCTGGTAAGCCGAAAACTCGCCGACCTTGCATCTGCCGCCCTCGACGGAGCACTCGCTATTGCCCGCGCAGAAGCCAACAACAAATGGGGCACACACAACACACAACAAATACAACTAGCCATCATCGGTATGGGAAAATGCGGCGCCCGCGAACTCAACTACATCTCTGACGTTGACGTCATGTACGTTGTCGACACCAAAACCCCACCAGCGCCTGAGACAAAACTTACCGAAGAACACACCTCACGAATCGCCTCAGAAATGGTTCAAACCATCTCAAAAGTTATTATGTCCCCAGCAAGCGAACCTGCCCTCTGGGAACTTGATCCAAACCTCAGACCTGAAGGAAAAGACGGAGCACTCGTCAGAACCATCAACTCCTATACCTCCTATTACCAACGATGGGCAGAAAACTGGGAATTTCAAGCACTCCTTAAAGCACGCCCCATAGCAGGCAACGCAGACCTCGGCTACCGATGGATGCAAAAAATTACCGGATTCATCTGGGAATCCTCAAATAGAGAAGGTTTCGTCTCCTCCGTACAAAAAATGCGCGCTCGCGTGACCGAAAATATTCCTGCACAGCATCGGGAACGCCAACTTAAACTTGGGCCTGGCGGGCTACGCGATATTGAATTTACCGTACAACTTTTGCAACTGGTCCACGGGCGTTTTACTCCCTCCGTGAGAACTCAAGCCACCACAGATTCTTTACAAGCATTAAGCAAAGCAAGCTTTATCGGGCGTGCTGACGCACAGAGTTTTGAAGAACATTATCAGAAGATTCGTCTGATGGAACACCGTCTGCAACTACGATACATGCGACGGACACACCTCATGCCTGAGAAAGATGAAGATATTCGGGTGCTGGCACGAGCTATCACTTCTCCTGAACATATCGGTGAGCAGACAGCACAAGGACTCATCAAAGACTGGACAAAAACTAAGCGTGCCATTCGTTCTTTGCATGAGCGTCTTTTCTTTCGCCCTCTTCTGGCGGCTGTCTCGCATTTATCTCAAAGTGAAGTCGCCTTAACCCCGGAAGAAGCGCAGGCTCGTCTTGGAGCTTTAGGCTATAAAGATACACGAACAGCGATGCGACATATCCAGGCGCTCACCCAAGGTATTAAACGTAGCGCTGAGATACAACGTACGTTGATGCCAGTGCTTTTAGGATGGTTCGCGCAAGGTGTAGACCCTGACGCCGGATTATTAGGTTTCCGTCGATTATCAGAGTCTTTGGGCACAACACCTTGGTATCTGAGGATGCTCAGAGATTCTCCGGCGGCAGCTGAACGAGTCTGCCAGATTCTCTCGAGTTCACGTTTCATTGCGGATCTTCTAGAGGATGCACCAGAATCTATCGCGTGGCTAGATCATCAAGAAGATTTACTTCCACGTAGTGTGGAGGCTTTGCAAGAAGTTCTTCACAACAGTTTGATACGACATGAAGACACATCTGACGCAATTCGAAGTGTGCGGATGATTCGTCGCCGTGAAATTCTTCGTATTGCTATGGGCGAAGCCATCAATTTCTTGAACCTCGAACAGACCATGCAAGCGCTAACGACTATTGACCAAGTAACGGTCGAAGCGGCACTGAACATTGTTCTTCGCGAACGTTACACTCATACTCAACAAGAACCGAAAACTCAAGTGTGCATCATTGCGATGGGACGGCATGGCGGCTTTGAGATTGGGTACGGATCAGATGTGGATGTGATGTACGTTCATGAGCCATGTGAGGGGATTGATGAAAATGTTGCTGCCTCTGAAGCAACAGAGATTATTCATCGGATGGTACAGATCCTCAAACAGCCCTGTACTCCACCTCTGCGAGCAGAAAAAATTCTTGATATTGATGCGAACCTTCGTCCTGAAGGAAAATCTGGGCCGATGGTTCGTTCTTTGGAATCGTTTAGAGAATATTACGAACGCTGGGCTGATACATGGGAGTATCAGGCGTTGCTTCGTGCTCGTCCTTTTGCCGGTTCTCAGACACTTGGGCAGAAGTTTATGGAGTTGATTCGTCCGTATCGTTACCCTGCAACACTGACGGTGCAACAAATGATGGATATTCGACGTATCAAAGCCCGTGTTGAGAATGAGAGGATGCCTCAAGGCGCTGATAGAAACCGGCAACTCAAATTAGGCCGTGGTAGTTTATCTGACGTGGAATGGGTTATCCAACTGATACAGCTTTGCTGTGCATCTAAAATACCAGCTCTTCAAGTGACGGGAACTTTGCAAGCTCTGGAACAGGCAAGAATAGCTGGAGTTTTGAAAGACTCCGATGCAAATATTTTGGCTCAAGCCTGGAAACTAGCAACAAAGATTCGAGGATGTCAGGTGCTTCGAACGGGACGGTCTTCTGATGTGTTGACCAGTATGCGCACCGATTTAGAAGCAATCGCACGCTGGTGTGCTTACCCTGCAGGGCATACCCGTGAACTTGAAGAAGACTATTTACGGACGACGCGGCAAGCTCGACAAGTTTTTGAACGCCTTTTCTTCGATACTGATTTTCGCCAGCTCTAGAAGATTCCTCTTTTATGAGCTGTGTTTTTCAGCTTTAGATATTTGCTCTGCGAGGTCTTCTGGAGACAGGTTTGCTTGTGAGAACTCTGGGGTGAGTGGTAACTGTAGTTTGAGAGAGGTTCCCGGGCATATCTCTACGTGGGCTTCTTTGAGCTTAAAATCGACAACGTGCCCGCCTGCCTGATAGCTGTTTTCAATAAAGTGCGCGTGGCACCCAGGGACACCGATACCTTGCTCGTAGATTGGTGTCCTAAAACCAACAATGGTTCCTTCACAATGGTCGAATTGGACAATATCTTCGTTCTCTGTTGCTTCTACCATCTTGGGGTACGGTTTGGACTGTTTAATGACGGTTCTGGTGCGAACCCATTCAAAAGAACCAACAATTTTGATGGCGTACATGTAGTTTTGTGAGACGGTGAAATCATCAAGTACCTGAGTTGCTGAACGTCTAAGAATGTTGTGGGGAAGGTCTCGTTTGATAACGGGGTTGAAATGAGTCACTACCGCAAAAGGTGTCTTTTGGTGCATTTGCGCAGGGCTGATAGAACCGTCGTGACGCATCTGGTAGCACTGCCCATCGAGGATAATCATCTCTCCGTCAAGCCCGTTAAACGTACCGATGCCAAAATCTCCGTGTGTGAGAAGTTCTTCAACTGTCATCTCTCCTTCGTAGACTCCGTCGAGTAATTGTGCCATGAGCCCAGTTTGAAATACTTCGTGAGGGCGCAATAAGGATTGAGGTGTTGTGATGTTCGAGGCGGATTCCATGTGCTGATTTAACTTTCTCAACGGGGGGGGTAGAAATGAGGATATTGTTCTTTTTATTCTAGAGCAACTGAATTATGCGATGAATAGTGCTGTAAAAATACGAGAAAGGTCCTCCTCGAATAAAACGAGGAGGACCTTTCAATACTCATGCAATACGAGTGTTAGACACCGTAGTACATGGCGAATTCAAGTGGGTGAGGAACAAGAGAGAGAGGCTCAAGTTCTTGTGTTCGTTTGTACTCAATCCATGCGTTGATGAGGTCTTCGGTGAAGACGTCACCTTGGAGTAGGAACTCATGGTCTGCTTCAAGAGCTTCAAGTGCTTCAGCAAGACTTGCAGGAGCTTTCTTGATATCTTTAGCTTCTTCTGCAGGTAGCTCGTAGAGGTCTTTATCAACTGGAGCAGGTGGTTCAATACGGTTGCGGATACCGTCTAGACCTGCCATGAGTTGAGCAGCAAAAGCGAAGTATGGGTTACAGGAGGGGTCAGGGGCACGGAACTCGAGACGTTTTGCCTTAGGGTTGGTTCCGGTGATAGGGATACGGATACCGGCAGAACGGTTACCCTGTGAATACACCATGTTAACAGGTGCTTCATAGCCGGGGACTAGACGCTTATAGGAGTTGACGGTGGGGTTCGTGAAAGCAAGGACTGCTGAGGAATGCTCAATCAGACCGCCAATATACCAGCGTGCGGTGTCGGAGAGGTTCGCGTAGCCGCGCTCGTCGTAGAAGAGAGGTTCTCCGTTGTTCCATAGTGACTGGTGGCAGTGCATACCGGAACCGTTATCACCAAAAATTGGTTTAGGCATGAAAGTCACAGACTTACCGTATGCGTCAGCGGTATTTTTGACGACGTATTTGAATTTTAGAAGGTCGTCTGCTGCTTGGGTGAGGGTAGAGAACTTGTAGTTAATCTCTGCCTGTCCGGGTCCGCCTACTTCGTGGTGAGAGCGCTCTACTTCGAGCCCGACTTCGTCGAGTGCTACACAGATAGAGTCTCGAAGGTCTGCTTGTTTATCAACGGGGGATACGGGGAAATATCCACCTTTGGTGGGGGTTTTATTACCGAGGTTTCCGCCTTCTTCAACGCGTCCGGTGTTCCACTGCGCTTCGTCAGAGTCGACAGCGTAGAAGGAGCCTTGAGGCTGGACGTCGTATCGGACGTCTTCAAAGACAAAGAATTCTGCTTCAGATGCGAAGAACGCGGTGTCAGCAATACCTGTAGATTTGAGGTATTCTTCAGCGCGTTCAGCAACACCTCGAGGGTCACGGTGATATGGTTCGCCGGTGCGTGGGTTGACGATGGAGCAGGTGATGACCAGAGTTTTTTCAACGCGGAAAGGATCTACGTAAGCAGAATTGACGTCGGGGATGAGCTGCATATCAGATTCTGCGATACCTTGGAACCCGCGGATAGAAGATCCGTCAAAGAGCTGTCCGTTGACGAAGAAATCGTCATCAATGGATTTAGCAGGAAGGTTGAAGTGCTGTTGCACGCCGGGCATATCACAGAAGCGGATGTCGACAAATACAACTTCTTCATCCTTGATGAAATCTAGAACTTCTTGTGCGCTGGTAAACATGGTCGGTTGTTCTCCTTAGATGAGTTTTGAGGCGACCGTAAAAATTTAGGTAATCCCCTGTGGTTGTTGTTAACCATATTCTGATATTTTTGCTCAGACGTATCTTTTATGTTTCGTGTTCGTAACATGAATGAGAGATGTAAGTCACCTCTAGGGTGTTCCTCTGACCATATGTGAAAAGTTAGATACTCTTAAACCGTGATGAAACGTGAAGATTTAGGATCATGGCTTAATGGCCCACCCACCGATCAAAAATACCCGGGCGAACATATGGGAAGACCTCAGCAAGGCCCTGGCTCTATCGCCCGTTTTGGACGAAGAATAATTGCTTTTTGTATCGACTGGTACTTGTGGTGGGCGGTGCTATACCTCTTGAACGTTCCACACCTACAAATATTCGTACTTCTTGTTGTTTGGGCATATCAAAGTATCACCATCGGCTTATACGGACATACCTTAGGGCATTTCTTATGCGGGATGCAGGTTCAAACAGTGGACGGTCACCCTGTAGGTCTTAAAAATGCTATCTTGCGTTCTACCTTAGTAATGCTCGTTCTTCCTGTCTTTATGATGGATGCAGATACTCGAGGCGTTCACGATAGAGTCCGCAATATGATTCTTGTACGTATCCGTTAATGTCTTCGAGGATACAGACATTAAATAAGGCTGGTTGGTGATGTATACATCACCAACCACCCTTATTTAATACTGGTCTTTTAGCGTCCGCGCATTGCCTGACGGTCAGGGCGCATACGGCTTGGATCAATACCCTTAGGAATGGGCAACATATTATTCTGCAATGAAGACAACCGATTATTAACGGCATGAACTTCTTGCTGGGTGAGCTGTTTAGGAAGCTTCTTCATCTGAGGAACAATTTTCTTCAGAGGAGTTTGTCCTTCACCGTTGCCAGAATGAATCACATGAACAGGAACGTTAGGAATCACTCGCTTAAGGCGTTTCTTCTCCTGATTAATAAGTGAAGAAACACGAGCTGGGGAACCTTCAGCGACCAAAACAATGCCAGGGCGACCAAGCGCACGGAATACAACGTCTTGGGTGCGAGGGTTAATAGCTACTGGCTGTTGTTCTACAATCCATCCTCGACGTAGAGAATTTAATGCTGCACCAGAGGCACCGGTCTGACCTTCAATCTGACCGAAGGCAGCTTTTTCTGCTTTTCGAGACAGAACCATAACAGCAACGAGAAGAGCAAAAGGAATACCGATAATAGTCCAAGTAATCCAGTTTTTCAGGAGGATGCCGATGAGGACAAAGGCAATAAGAACAGCTGCTGCCCAGAAGAAAAGAATCCAGCCAATACGAGGCTCAGAGGTGCGTGTCATAGCATAGACTTGCTTCATCTGAGCAAACATGCCAGGACCTTTATTCTTTTTCTTCTTTTCTTGTTGTGCGCGCTTTTCGTCGCGTGATGAAGTCACTGTGCGTCCTTCGCTTAAGGTGATGTGCTGGGGCACCCAACCACGCAGGCTGAGAGCGTACAAATATTTATTCTATATGACGTATCGGCTAAGACGATGTTGGAAAAAGAAAATATGCAGAGCAAAACGTGCCACTGACATAAGTTTTCTCTTAGTATCCTGCAGCTACTAGAGCAGAAGCCTCTTGCATTGCTCCGCCGTCGTCATCAATGTGAGCGAGTTCAGGAGGAATAGGGTAACCGTGATGTTTCATAGCACGTGCCCAGAGTCGTCCTGCACGGTAAGATGAACGAACCATAGGCCCTGCCATAACTCCAGCGAAACCGATTTCTTCTGCCATGGCAGAGTATTTGAGGAACTCTTGGGGTTTGACCCAACGATCAATGGGGTGGAAGAGCGGACCTGGTCGTAGGTATTGTGTCAAGGTAATAGTGTCGCACCCATAATCGTAGAGGTCGCAAAGGGCTTCGTAGATTTCTTCTTCGGTTTCGCCCATTCCAAGAATGAGGTTCGATTTGGTGATGAGTCCGGCCTCTTTACCCTGTTGAATCACTTCAAGGGATCGTTCATAGCGGAATGCTGGGCGAATCTTTCGGAAAATTCGTGGAACAGTCTCGAGGTTATGGGCAAAGACTTCTGGTTTAGCGTCGATGACTTGCTGTACGTCTTCTGGTGTGCCTTTAAAGTCAGGGATGAGAATTTCGACGCCTGTTCCCGGTGATACTTTGTGAATCTGTCGGATGGTTTCTGCATAGAGCCATGCGCCACCGTCGGGTAGGTCGTCTCGTGCAACACCGGTTACGGTGGTGTAACGTAGCCCCATTTTTTTAACGGATAGCGCAACTTTAATTGGTTCAGTACGGTCTAAAGCTAGAGGTTTTCCGGTGGCAATTTGGCAGAAATCGCAGCGGCGAGTACATTCTGAACCGCCGATGAGGTATGTTGCTTCACGGTCTTCCCAACATTCGTAAATGTTAGGGCAGCCGGCTTCTTCGCAGACCGTATGCAAACCAGAGCCACGAGCGAGGTTAATCATGTCTTTATAGGCAGGACCAACTTTAGCTTTAGTTTTAATCCAGTGAGGTTTTTTCTCGATGGGGACTTCAGCGTTACGTGCTTCCACGCGCAATAGCTTGCGTCCTTCGGTAGCTACGCTCATCTTTAGTGCTCCTTTTTCTTCCAATGACCTGATGAAATTCTAATGCCATATGGGTCATTCATTAATAATTTATTGCGTGTGTGATGCAATGAAGTCTGTGATGTTTATTGTGCTCGCGGTTCAAAAGACTCGGCTAGTTGGTCGCTATACCTTAAAAGCTCAGCTTCGAGAGAATCTAATAATTCTTCAGGGGTGAAGTGTCTGCCAAGTTGTTCGCTAATGCTCGTCACTCCAGCATCGCTAATTCCACAGGGAATAAACTGGCTAAACGGCGCTAAATCGTTGCAACAGTTAATAGCGAAGCCATGCATCGTAGTATTTTTTGCGACGCGTATACCAATAGCAGCAATTTTTCGGTCTGGTGTGTTGCCTTCTCCGAGAACCCACACACCAGAGCGCCCTTGAACTCTTTGCCCCTGTATCCCTAGTTGTGCAAGAACATTAATCATGATGTCTTCACAGATACGAACATAACGTACAACGTCAAGTGGCTCAGGCAGACGTACGATAGGGTAGCCGACTAATTGCCCTGGGCCGTGCCAGGTGAGCTTTCCACCTCTATCAATAGGGACTACTGGCGTGCTGGTATCTGCTGCGGGATATTCGTGTGCTTCAGTGCGTTTGCCAGCTGTGATAACAGGTTGGTGTTCTAATAACAACACCGTATTTTGTTGTTCATAAGCGGAGACTTTATCGTGAATGCGCTGTTGTAAAGAAAGTGCTTCAACATAGTCTACGTAATCGGGGGCAAAACCAACCCGCTTAATCTCTAAGCTCATATCTTCTACAGTATCCTTGTTTTTCTCTGTTCGGAAATTCCTCAAACGTGAGATTCGTCCGAGACCAGACAAAGGATAACCTAATTTTTTGGATGAATATGACAGAAATATTTCTCGAATAACATCTCTGTCCACAGCCTTATGACTAGTCGAAACGCTCTTTTGTGGATACCTGATGCCCTAAAAATTCTTCATCAGATATACCAGAGGTATGAGTACTCAGCCAGAGAATTACCCTCGTAGCATTTCCCTTGATCAATACGCTACTTTCCGATACTCCCTCGGGGCAACACAACAGCGAAGCTTATGGGCGGTAAGTTACCTTCCTGAAGAAGGGCATAATCCACTCTCTATCCCAGAAGGAAATTATGCCCTCGAAGAGATTTTCAACATCTCCCCAGCTGAAATGCGCCCTGCTGAAAGACTATGTTCTTTACCTACCCACGAAGACGTAGCAACTGTTTTTGCTATTTCCTCGGCAGGAGACAACGAATATATCTGGTATGAACAAACAGACGCAGGAACTCTCGAGAATCTTTTAAGTGAAAAAGGAAAAATTACGCCAGAAGAAGTGACAGGCATGGTTGAACAACTTTGCCGTGGTTTACGTTGGCTCCATGAACAGCAGATGGCATACCGTGCGTTAAACCCTCGAAATATTGGTTTTACCAGTAACGGAAAACTGAAACTATACGCTCCAGAACGAGAGTTACGTGGCGCAACCAAAACAGTTATTGAAGAGTATATTCGTCACGATACTTCAGCTCTTGCCTCTATTATTTGGCGATGTTTGACAGGGGAGGAGCCTGCAAATGCCAGTGATCGAACACCTCTACATTTCCTCTATCCGACGATGAATAAAGAGCTGATGTATTGTCTAGAAGCCGCTATCGATCACAGTGAACATATGCCTCAACTTCACGAAATCTATCGCCTACTGGCACATGAGTTCGTGCCTCGTCCAGTGAATCTTTTCGCTAGTGCACATCCTCAAACACATGGAACCCTACCTGCTGAGCACCCTTGGAACCCGCCTACCCCTGAACAGAAAACTTCTTTTCAGCGATTCTTTGGGCGAAAGAGTATAGAGGTTCCCTCAGCCCTTGACCTTAACCAAGATGTACCATCCCATCGAATGAAAAAGTTTTTATCCGGCAAAATAACACGCCTTGTTCAGTTGTTGTCACAACGTAAAATTCTATGGGGAGCAATAGCCGTCTTCGGCATATTCATCATAACGATGATGTATGGGGTGAGTGGGCTCTCTGGATTACCCTTAGCCGAACCGCACCAAGAAAAGACTCATACTACTCCTTCTTCTGAGGATAAAAGAACGGTGAGTTTGCCACAACATAGTGATGCTCCTTCTGCGCAGCAGGACTCTTCACCTTCTATTTATCCCGACCCACCTGAAGGAGAAGAGCTTGCTGAGCTCTTAGATGAACTCTTGCACAAACGTCAGGAATCTTTTTCTCAAAATCATCCATTGGTCAATACATATGCTGTGAAGGACTCTCCACAATATTTAGCTGATATGGCTTTACATGAACGCGATACCCAGCGAGAACTTGGAGAACAAAGTGTGAGACTAACTCACATACAGCAGGTTCAGGGGGAGAGCGATCGTATAGAAGTCCAAGCCGATATTGTGTCTTCTGCTCACAGTGCAAAACTTTTAACAGATGAAGAGAAACAGCGGTATGGGATTAAAACGGTGGGTGAACATGTGCAACAAACAGTGTGTTTTACTCTTCTACCAGATGATACAACGTGGAAAATCTATGATGCTCTCCCGTTGAATGGAGAATAAAAGAACGCGCTGTGAGCATCGAGTTATTCATCGATACTCACAGCGCGTTCTAATCTGTGTGTAGAAATATTTTTAGTGCCAGAGCGTTGCTAGCGCGATATTGATGAGGGCAAGTCCACCAACAGCGTGAGCTAAGGGGATATTGCGTGCTTTTTCAAGCGTGCCAGCAGCTCGTGCTGATTTATATTGACGCTGGCCCACAAAAGCGGCTACGCAGATAACGATTGCCAAGAGAATTTTGATGCCAATTTTCATATGGTTTAACTCTGCGTGCTGGGACATCTGAATAAAGTACAGGGCAAAACCTGTTGCTAGCTGGAGAAGAGCTGCATGAAATTGTCCGGGCAGGACGATTGCCTGTTTAAAATGTGCTACCCAAATTCCAAAGACTAATGCTGCTCCGACGATGTGTAAGAAAACTAAGAATGCAATGACCGTACTCATGTCTCTAGTCTACGGAACAAACAAATATTTTGCAGACACATTGACAGTAAAACCCTGTTCAGTGCTCAAAAACACGCAGATAAACAATGGTGGGTATGAACCACACAATGTGTGTGGCTCATACCCACCGACTCATAACTCAGGTTTTACCCTAAATCATAAAAACTATCGCTAGTTTTTAGAGACCGACCTCAGCTTCAAATGCAGCACCCTCGAGGCGAGTCTGCAAGAAGTGGAGGAAACGGCCCGCGTCTGCGCCATCAATGACGCGGTGATCATAGGTCAAGGAGAGGTAAGCCATGCTACGGATAGCAATGACATCGTTACCCTCTGCATCTTGAATCACTGCAGGACGCTTAACTGTTGCACCAATACCCAAAATAGCAACATTAGGCTGGTTAATAATCGGAGTGAAGAATACACCGCCGGTATTACCAATGTTGGAAATGGTGAAAGTGGAACCAGAAAGTTCTTCAGGGTTAATCTGACCGGTACGTGCGCGAGAAGCAACATCACCAATCTTCTTTGCCAAGCCAGCTACGTTCAAGTTGCCTGCGTCCTGAATAACAGGAACAAGCAGACCCTTAGGAGTATCTGCAGCAATACCGATGTTCTCAGTGTTGTGGTAGGTAATTTCCTTGAGGTCTTCAGACATAGAAGCGTTGAACTGAGGGAACTGCTGAAGAGCCTCAGTAACTGCCTTAGTGAAGAACGGCAAGAAGGTGAGCTTAGCACCTTCACGTGCAGCAAACCCATCTTTTGCTTTGTTGCGAAGAGCAACAAGACGAGTCAAATCAACCTCAGCGACCTGAGTGAGCTGAGCAGAAGTTGCCAAAGACTCCACCATACGCTTTGCGATGGTCTGGCGGATACGAGGAGCTTTTTCAGTTGTTCCACGCTTTGAGGAGACCTTAGGTGCAGGAGCGCTCTTTTGTTCGGTAGCTGGGCTGGCAGCCGCAGCAACAGGAGCCGGTGCAGCAGGAGCAACAGGTGCAGCAGGAGCGGAGGACTTCTTTGCCTCTACTGCTGCCTGAATATCCTGCTTACGGATACGTCCGCCAACGCCAGTGCCCTTAATAGTTGAAAGGTCAATGCCCTCTTGCTTTGCCAACTTGCGAACAAGTGGAGTGACGTATACTTCGCCCTGTTCAGTAGTAGGAGCTTCAGCAGTAGGCGCCACAGGAGTAGCAGGAGTAGCAGGAGCAGCTGTAGGAGCTTCAGCCGCTGGCTCAGCTGGTGCAGCAGGTGCGCTAGACGCGCTACCGATAACAGCAAGAACCTGACCAACCTCAGCTTCTTCGTCCTCTTCAACACGGATTTCTAGAAGAGTACCTGCAGCAGGGGAAGGTACTTCGGTATCAACCTTATCGGTAGAAACTTCGAGAAGTGGTTCATCAACTTCAACGGTCTCGCCTACTTCTTTGAGCCAACGAGTGACCGTACCAGAAGAAACAGACTCACCAAGTGCAGGAAGAACAACTTCCTGTCCTTCTGCAGAACCAGTAGCAGCTGGCTCAGCCGGTACAGCAGGAGCTTCTTCCTGCTGAGCAACAGGAGCAGATTCTTCTGCGGCAGCTGCAGGCGCAGCAGGAGCGGCAGCACCAGAACCATCGCCAATCACGATGAGAGGAGCGCCAACTTCAACGTCAGCATCTTCTTCAACAAGAATCTGCTCTACAACGCCAGCTACCGGTGAAGGAACCTCAGTATCTACCTTGTCGGTAGAAACTTCGAGAAGGGGATCATCAACGGCTACGGTATCGCCAACTTCAACGAGCCAGCGGGTAACGGTACCCTCGGTTACGGATTCGCCCAATGCGGGCAGTTCTACTGTGTGGGACATATCTTCCCGTTCTCCTTGTGAATTCGGAAATTATAAAAAAGTGGAGGTGAAGGCGTAACAACCTTAGCTGATACGCCAACACAAAATACTGAGAAGTATTAGCCGTGTAGGGGAGCCCCAGCAAGTGCCATAGCAGCTTCGCCAAGAGACTCATTCTGAGTTGGATGTGCGTGAATGAACTGTGCTACATCCTCAGGGAAAGCTTCCCAAACAACCCACATCTGAGCTTCGCCGATTTGCTCACCCATGCGCTTACCAATAGCATGAACACCGACGATAGGGCCATCTTTCTGGCGGACAACCTTAACGATGCCGCCAGTACCCAAAATCGCTGACTTACCGTTACCAGCCAAATTGTATTCAGTAGTTTCGATATTTTCAGCACCGAACTTTTCTTCAGCCTTAGGCTGAGAATAGCCGACAGAAGCAATTTCAGGTTCGCAGAAAGTAACCTTAGGGATGTTAACATCCTCAACAATCTGAGGGTTCAAACCAGCAATTTCTTCTGCAACGAAACGACCCTGCTGGTAGCCGCGGTGTGCCAACTGAACGCCAGGAACAATATCACCAATAGCGTAGATATTGCCAACACCAGTGTGTAGACGCTCGTTAGTGATAACAAAACCGCGGTCCATGGTAAGCCCCTGCTCTTCATAACCGAAACCAGCAGTGTTGGGGCCACGACCAACAGCGACAAGAACGATATCTGCTTCAAAGACTTTTCCGTCAGCCAAAGTAACTTTAGCGCCGTTAGCATCCTGTTCAACCTTCTCAAAAAGAGTTCCGGTGTTAAACTTGATGCCACGCTTCTTGAACTCACGTTCAAGAACTTTAATGATGGAAGGATCTTCGTTAGGTACGAGGTGAGGTAGACCCTCGATGATAGTAACCTCAACGCCCATGGAGTTCCACATAGACGCAAACTCAGAACCAATGACGCCGCCACCAAGAACGATAGCGCTCTTGGGCAGGTAATCCATCTGAAGTGCTTCGGTGGAGGTAAGAACTCGGTCACGAATCTCTAAGCCAAAAGTCTTTGATACAGAACCAGAAGCCAAGATGATGTGCTTGCCCTTATAAGCAGTTCCATCAACAGTGATGGTATCGGTAGCGGTCAGTTTACCTTCACCAGAAATAACGGTGACTTTTTTCATCTTCAAAAGACCAGAAAGTCCCTTGAACTTTCCTGCAACGATGCCGTCTTTGTAATCGCGAACTTTACCCATATCAATGGATTCCACGGTTGCGTTAACGCCGTATTTGGATGCTTCACGAGATTCCTCAGCTAATTCCGCTGCGTGCAAATACGCTTTGGTCGGAATGCAACCGGTGTGAAGACAGGTGCCACCGAGTTTTTCTTTCTCGATAAGACCGACGGTGAATCCTAGCTGAACTGCGCGAAGAGCTGATGAATAACCAGCGCTTCCGCCACCGAGGATGAGAATATCAAATTCTTGAGCTGTTGCCGTATCGGGCACTTTTGCGCTCCCTTGCGTAGATTGGAATAAATCCATTTTGCTTAAGGTTTCGGTTCATCGACCTAAAAGTCTGCTCTCTTACAAAGTTCTCAGAAAGAGCGCAGATAGCCTATGAACTCTCCTCTCTACCGTACCGCAACTCAGATGTGTGGAGTGTACAAAGGTGAAAGTGTTACACATGTTTTAGGAAGAACACATCACACTGGGGTAGAGGTCACGTTTAAAAACACCCCAAAAAGTTCTATGTATTAACAAAGTCGGGCTTTTTGCGTGTGCAAAAAGCCCGACCCTCGCCTTTGAACCTATCTTAACGACGTTAGGAAGCTAGAGACTCCACAAACGTCAAAAGTGTTGCAACTGACATGCCAGTGCCTTCCTTAGGGGTAAATCCATAAGGAGATTCCTCATTAAAAGAAGGACCAGCGATATCAAGGTGTGCCCAAGGAATCTGCTGTTCATCAACAGAGCCAACAAACTCTTTGAGGAACAACCCAGCGCTTAGCATTCCACCATAACGGCCACCGATATTCTTCAAATCAGCAACGGGAGAGTTCAAGCTTGCGCGAAGATGTTCTGGTAAAGGCATAGGCCAGAAGGTTTCTCCTGCCTGACGTGAAGCCTGAACAATATCTTCACGAACCTTCTCATCGCCCATAACTGCAGCATAACGAGCACCTAGAGCAACGAGTTGAGCTCCCGTAAGTGTTGCAACATCAATAAGAACATCAGGTGCTGACTCAGAAGCGTATGCTAAACCATCAGCCATGACAAGACGTCCCTCTGCGTCAGTGTTGAGAACCTCAACAGTTTGCCCGTCACGCATCGTCAAAACATCTTCAGGGCGGATAGCTGTACCACCGGGCATGTTCTCTGCCAAGCACAAAATTGCTGTAACAGCTACAGGCAGTTCAAGTTCAGCAGCAGCTGCAACAACATTCAGTACGGTTGCTGCACCAGCCATATCGCTTTTCATGGTCATCATTGCATTGCCTGGCTTGATGGAGTTTCCACCAGAGTCAAAAGTGATGCCTTTGCCAACTAAAGCAACATGTTTTTGAGCGCCTTCGGGAGCGTACTTTACCTCGACCATACGTGGAGGTCGTGCGGAACCCTGCCCTACGCCTGCAATGCCGCCAAAACCGCCATCTTTGAGTTCTTGTTCATCAAAAACTTTAACTGTTACATCTTTGAGGTCAGCAACACGTTCTGTAGCTTTCTGAGCAAACGTTTCAGGGTAAAGGGAAGATGGGGGTGTATTCACCAAACGACGTGTAGAATCCACCGCTTGACCAAGAATCAGTGCACGAGTGAGAACATCAGAAGCTGCATCAGATTCTACTTCGGTCACAATGGTGATGTTCTCGACCGCAGTCTTAACAGAGTCTGCAGTGCGAACTCGTAACTGTGGATCGCTAAAAGCACCCAGCGCAGCACCTTCAGCGATAGCAGCTACCTCAGCAACATTCTGTGCTGGTAGAGCAAGAGCAACATCTGAGAATCCTGCAAGCTGGCGGATAGCAGAACCTGTGGCGTAACGTAACGCATCAATATGTGCTTGAGTATCTTCCTGACGTGCTCCTAGACCGATTAATGCAAGAACATCAGCGTTGGTCTCATCGACACCAGGTAAACGATGTAATTGATCTGCAGCACCGGTTACTCCCAGATCCTCAAGAACTGCTTCAAGCCCCTGCGCTGTTTCTTCGCCCAAAGGACCGCGCTCAAGAACTGGACCTTCTGTAGAAGAATAAACTCCTAGGACAAGAATCTGAGCCTCAATAGTTTCAAGGTCGGGGGAAGCGACTGAAAAAGTAAGATCGGATGAATCAGACATTATTCTCCTCATCAAGATAGATGGTAGTGTTTGGACTCTTAAAGATCTTTAAGTCGATAATGTTCCTACCGTTTATAGAGACATAATCAAAGGCGAGATAGATAAGAGTTGTATCTCATACTATCTTGCACCATGACCAGAAGACAGCTGTTTGAACTAATACAACAGAGAAGAAACAGAGAGTTTGCCGATTTCTCTGATTACACTAACTTAAGACATGCTCTAATACAGAACAGGTTCAGCCTTCTTGAACGTGTAGATATACTAGAGTGTTTCAAGAACTCAAGAGCATAACGGTACGAGAAAATGAGGGAGGGAATATGCTCAATCCAGAAGACTTATATGAGGAACAATCTGGGATGCTCAGCCATCCGCGTATTCAAGGGCTTCCTCTGCTGGTGTCTCTAGAGCCTCCACATGATATTGGCGGAACCGCCTATGGGGTAGCCGACGTGTTACGCAAAGAACTAGAACATATTAAGCTCGCTGAATTCGATTTTGACCAGCTATGCCGCTACAGAGAACGAAGCTTGCACTCTTTATTCCGTAAAGGCCTCTTTGACGAGATGTCTCTACCTGAGGTGAACTTGTACCTCATGGAAGATCACCTCAAACAGCCATTTTTGCTTCTTGCCGGTGCTGAACCTGACTATCAGTGGCAACGATTTGTCCAAGCTATACTGCGTATCATCCGTCAAGTTAAAAGCTCTTATGTCATGCTCGTGTCTGGGTACGCAATGTCCTTTCCTCACACTCGCCCTATCGTCGTGACGATTCGTGGCTCCTATGAGGAAGTTGTTGCCCCTCTGCGTACCGTCAACCATGTTTTTGAGATGCATCAGTCACATACTGATTTCTTAGAATATATGCTTGCTCGTCAGAACATTAAAACAGTGAAATTTAATGTGCATGTGCCACGATACTTAGGAGATAACTTTTTACCGCAAGCTGTATTACGGGCATTGGAACATATTACGTTGGTCTCGAAATTGTCTCTACCTCTTGAAAAAATGGTGGTGGCTTCAGGACAAGCTCAAAAAAGCATTAACGAGATGTTCAAAGACAACCAAGAAATTGCCTTCCTTATTAAAAAATTTGAAGAAGAGTATGACAGGTATATGAAGCATTATCCTCTCAGCATGCTGGAGCTAGATGTTCAGGAAAATGATTCTTTACTTGACCGCGAGACGATAGGTCAAGAAATTGAAAAATATCTTGAAGAATTAGGGGAAAGCTCTTCTTCTGACTCATCGAATGCTGATAAACCTGATTCGCCGAGAACCTCATGATGATAAAACGTAGTTCATGATGTCGATACCTATCGATATCATGAACTAACAACTCTGATGAGAGCCTACTTAATTGCTGGAGACCTATGAAGTCTCTCCTTAACCTAAAAATACAAGTAGCTTTTTCTCGATGATTGCAGGAGCTGGGGTATTGCCCTCTTTCGTTCGTCACGTCTTATCCACAGTTTTCTGATACTCAGTACTTTTAGCCATAATCCTCATGCACAGTGGAGATATGGCATCTTCACATCACCCTTATTTTTTCGAATCCTTAGCACCTCACCCTGACTCACCTGCTCATGCCGTGGCGTACATCGTGCACCAACTAGGTTATTGGCCTGAAGACTCCGTTGTTCTCGTTCTTGCTGACACAACGCTCGGGCCTTTAGTACGTATCGATAGCAGGCAAGAATGTTCTCGCCAAGAATCGATATCATTGATAACCCATCTTGTTCAGATGCTTTCCGAAAAACCCATAACCGAGGATAAGCTACCGTATTTTTTACTTGCCGTTTTTGGGCCGAACACACCCACTCGTAGAAGACAACTAGAAAATAATCTTAACCAACCTCCTTGTATCGAAGAGATTGAAACTGATCGATTAGCATCTGCGCTGTGTACCTACTGGCAACACGTCGGTATAGAGGTTGCATCGGTGCATCAAAAGACGCTCCTTGACGTCTTATATATTGGAGAAGTTTCGTATTGGAGAGCTCATCGAGATACCCACGAAATGATGTTGAGCGGATTCATCGATGAGGTGCAACGAACCGATGTCTACCTTAACTTGTTACTTGCTGGTTCTTGTGTTGCGCCCTGTGAGCTAGAAGCACAGAAACACTATTTACCTTCGCTAGAGAAAAGCCGTGATGTAGAGTCTAAGAACTGGTGGGAGGAAGAAATGGTGTTATGGCTGAAGGAATACCTCCAACACATTAAAACGCCAGATAGCGCCTATGCACAAGATTTTTTAACTCAAAAATACTATGAGAATATTTTGTGGAACCACGCCCTTATCCACGTAATAGAAACAATAAACCAATATCAGCGAACAGACTCAGCAGAGTTTGCTGATGCCATACGAAAAATACTAGACCCACACCTTATTGCTTTTCTTGGGGCAACATTAACGTCTGAACTTAGCGCACAATCTGTTATATATACCGTAGCTCTAGGCATAGACGAAACATCTTCTTTGTACCAGAAATTATCCAGCGCATATAAGAACTATCCGACGCATGAGATTCTTTGCCCACTTGGGTACGAACAATATCTGAGGCAGGCTAAAAGAATGATGAAACAAAAGACTAAAAAATCTCAACAACAAGATAGGGATATGCTTAATCTTTCACTTGAGAAATTTGCGTCAGTACTCCTAGGGAAACATCGTATAAAACCTGACCCCCAGAGAATTGCTGCCATGGAGATTTTATGTGCTCTGATTCTTCGCGCATATGAAAAACCTGACACTGCGCGAGCTTACGTTCTTTTGGCATGGGGGAGTTGGGCTATTGGACAAGGCACTAAGGCTCGTGAATATCTTCGAAAAGTGCAGGAACAACTTCCCACGGAAGAACTTTTTCTCAAAAATATAGAACAACTTCCACCGTGGCTAGGCGGAGAATTTTAAAAGAACGTTAAAAACTCTTGACAATAGAGCTGAAATCTGAGTTTATGTGGTGCGAATTATGAAAAACAGAATCAACGCCACACCGATAACCTACCGCAAGGAGCCGTAAATATCTGACATACTCTATTACTGACCCCGTACGAGTCTGCGATAAGACAGTATCAACGAGTTGGAATAATCTACAGATGACCATTGTTATCTATGGTAGAACCCTCGTCTGATGATGCTTATCGTGATAAGCAGACTTGACAGGGTCTTAGGTGTTTTGACTGCAAGGCACTCCCACTGTCTGTAGTCTGTCAAATAGAAAGGTACTCTGTGTCACCTGCTGCACGTAAGAAGGTTGATGAAGCGGAAGAAAACGCTACACAAACCGCTACTGCTCAAAAGAAAAAAACTACTCGGACTAAAACAACCGCTAAAACTGCTAAGGCTGCTCAAGAACCTAACGAAGCTACTGCTGTAGAAGAAACTGAAGGCACTCAACCTAAAGCTCAGCGCAAAACTAAGAAAACTTCTACTACAAAGAGCACCAAAACCAAAGCAACTTCTAAAAAAGCTGCCAGCGAAGAAGACGAAATTCTCGACGAAGACATCGAAGCCGAAGAACTCGACATCGACGTCAGCGATGAAATTTTAGACACCGATGACCTCGATGAGGACGTCGATGATGAAGAGAACGCCAAAAAAGAAGAAAAGAAGCAGACCGAAGAAACTGCTGCTAAACGTAACGGCTTTGTTCTTACGTCAAATGATGAAGACGACGCCCCTGCCCAGCGCGTTATCGCACCCGGCGCAACCGCTGACCCCGTCAAAGATTATCTCAAACAAATTGGTAAAGTATCTCTTCTGAACGCTGAGCAAGAAGTAGACCTTGCGATGCGTATTGAAGCTGGACTTTACGCAGAACATAAGCTCAAAGAAAACCCACAAATGGACCGTGAGCTTAAAAAAGAACTTCGTTGGGTCATTCACGACGGACGTCGTGCCAAAAACCACCTTCTTGAAGCAAACCTACGTTTGGTCGTATCTCTAGCGAAACGTTACACCGGACGAGGAATGCTGTTCTTGGACTTGATTCAAGAAGGAAACCTCGGTCTAATCCGTGCTGTTGAAAAGTTTGATTATTCTAAAGGTTTTAAATTCTCAACGTACGCAACATGGTGGATTCGCCAGGCTATTACCCGTGCAATGGCTGATCAAGCGCGCACCATTCGTATTCCTGTACATATGGTTGAAGTCATTAACAAATTGGCTCGTGTGCAGCGTCAGATGCTTCAGGATTTAGGTCACGAACCTACCCCTGAACAGCTAGGTGAAGAACTCGATATGGCTCCAGAGAAGGTTATTGAAGTACAGAAGTACGGACGTGAACCTATCTCCTTGCACACGCCTTTGGGTGAGGACGGAGACTCAGAGTTTGGCGATTTGATTGAAGATTCAGAGGCCGTTGTACCTGCTGATGCAGTGTCCTTTACACTATTGCAAGAACAGCTTCATTCTGTCTTAGACACTTTGTCTGAACGTGAGGCAGGAGTAGTTGCCATGCGCTTTGGTATGACAGATGGGCAGCCTAAAACTCTCGATGAAATCGGTAAAGTTTATGGTGTAACCCGTGAACGTATCCGCCAGATTGAGTCTAAGACGATGTCTAAACTTCGTCACCCATCACGTTCTCAGGTACTACGAGACTACCTCGACTAAGAAGACGATGACGAGGATTTTAGCAACATATTAGAGTCCTAAAACATCGAGTACCTCAACATTGAACACCTAAAATCTCTTGAACTCATTGAGAGAAAAGCCGGTGGCTATCTCATAGATAGATGGCCACCGGCTTTTAGCGTCTCTGAAGAAAAGAACAAATAGCGTTGAAACACCCAAAAAATTTGAGGTGCATAGATAGAATAAAGAACCTAAAATAGGTAGGTTAGTAACCACTCTGCTCAACTAGGGAGAACACCGTGGCAACCTCTTCATATACCGCTCGAAACCTTTCCGTCCTCGAAGGGCTCGAAGCCGTACGTAAACGCCCCGGTATGTATATCGGTTCAACCGACTCTCGCGGTTTAATGCATTGCCTCTGGGAAATTATCGATAACTCTGTAGACGAAGCTCTTGCCGGATACGGACAATCCATCGACATCGTTCTGTACCGTGATGGCTCAGTAGAAGTTCGTGACGACGGGCGAGGTGTCCCGACCGATATCGAACCTCGCACCGGACTGAGCGGTGTGGAAGTGGTGTACACCAAACTTCATGCTGGTGGAAAATTCGGTGGAGGCTCCTATGCTGCCTCTGGTGGTCTGCACGGTGTCGGCGCTTCCGTTGTTAATGCTTTATCAAGCCGGTTAGATGTGCAAGTAGACCGTGGTGGGAAAACCTACCAAATGAGTTTCCGTCACGGCATCCCTGGAGTGTTTAAAGACGGGCGAACACCAACACCACAAGCCTCTTTTACCCCTTCACAAAAAGAAAACGATTCCTTAGTTGTTATCGGCAAGGCTAAACGAGGTGTGACCGGAACCCGCGTACGCTACTGGGCTGATCCACAGATTTTTACACCAGATGCAAAGTTCAGTTATCAGGAACTTGCTCAGCGTGCTCGCCAAACCTCATTTCTCATTCCGGGTCTACGCATCGCCATTCGTGATGAACGTCGGCTAGCTGGCACTCCAGGCGAACACGACACCTACGAAGAAGTGTTCCACCATGATGGTGGTATCTCTGAATTTGTTGAGTACCTTGGACATGATTCATCTGTGACAGATATTTGGCGTTTTCAAGGGCGTGACACCTTTACCGAAACTGTTCCTGTTCTGGATGAAGAAGGGCATTCTCAGCTTCAAGAAGTGGAACGTGAATGTGAAGTTGATATTGCCCTGCGGTGGGGGATTGGATATGACACGACTGTTCGTTCTTTCGTTAACATTATTTCTACCCCTAAAGGCGGCACTCACCTCACAGGCTTTGAACAAGGGCTTTTGAAGACCTTTAGAAAACATCTGAGTGATAATGCCAGAAAATATAAAGTTGGTGCTCAAGATAAGTTTGAAAAAGACGATATTCTTGCTGGACTAACAGCGGTACTCAATGTTCGTTTAGCGGAACCGCAATTTGAAGGACAAACAAAAGAGATTCTTGGTACCTCTGCGGTACGTCAGATTGTCTCGAAAATTGTGAGTACTCAACTAGCCCAGAAACTTAAAGCGACAGCTCGTGCTGATAAACAGCAGGCTCATTCCTTAAGCGAAAAAGTTGTGGCTGAGATGAAATCACGTATCTCAGCGCGAGTGCATAAAGAGACTCAGCGGCGAAAAAATGCTTTAGAAACCAGTTCTATGCCCGCGAAACTTGTGGATTGTCGTTCTCACGATGTCGCTCGTTCTGAACTTTTTATTGTTGAGGGAGACTCTGCTCTAGGAACAGCGCGTCTGGCTCGTTCGTCAAGTTATCAGGCTCTTTTGCCGATTCGCGGAAAGATTCTGAACGTTCAGAAAGCTTCACTGACGGACATGTTAGCTAATGCTGAATGTGCCGCAATTATTCAGGTTCTTGGTGCAGGCTCTGGTCGAACCTTTGATGTCGAAAGTATCCGCTACGGCAAGGTTGTGATGATGACGGATGCTGACGTTGATGGCGCACATATTCGTACTTTGCTTTTGACCTTGTTCTATCGTTATATGCGCCCTATGGTTGAAGCCGGTCGAGTCTATGCTGCGGTGCCTCCGTTGCATCGAGTTGAAGTCATCCATCGTGGACGGGCTAACGAGATGATTTATACGTATTCTGAACGTGAGTTAGAAGAACTTTTGCGCCGTTTAGAAGATGAAGGAAAGAACTATAAAGAGCCGATTCAACGATATAAAGGGTTGGGTGAGATGGATGCTGACCAGCTCGCGGAGACGACGATGGATCCTCGCCATAGAATGTTGCGTCGTATTCGCATTGAAGATGCGCAAGCTGCTGAGCAGGCTTTCTCTTTGTTGATGGGTTCAGAGGTTGCTCCTCGCAAGGAATTTATTATTAACAGTGCCCATAAATTATCTGATGACCAAATTGATGTGTAGTTAGTGTCTTGTTGTTCTTTTCCTGTGTTGTGTTCTCGAGGGTAATGGCAGATTGTTCCGGGATTGTTAGAAGATGAGTTCTCGAGAGAGTATGTGCGTCGTTCTATCGATGAATTATTTTTAGAGCGCGAGAGTGTTGCTCGTTTAGGGCTTCTTGGTCCGCGTGGATAAGTGCTTGCGTCCTTTTACTTTGCGACACGCTGGTGTTTGAGTAGAGATAAAGTGCAATAATTTTTATGAAAAAAATCACCACTATTCTCTATGGTGTTTCATGACAGATTATATAAAGGTGTCAATATATGGGTGGAAAATCTTTACGAGATAGTTTCAAATCTACTTTTTCTCATTGGTTAAAAACTTTTTGAAACACCCAAATAATGCTATTTGACTAGGGTAAATATTGATACTTAGGGGAGTGTTGTCAATTGTTGAAAAAAGCCCAGAACATAAAAAGTGCTTACTGTGAAAATAACCTTTAGAGCAACGTCAAGTCCCCAACTTAAAAGAGTAAATGACAGGGTGTAAACGACTATAAGACAAACCTTGCAACACACCGTAATCTAAATGTGATAAAGCGTGAGTCTCAACAACTCACGGCTCACACATTAAGGTTTATAAAAGGATACAAGCAGTGGATCCACTACTTATAGCACGGTGGCAATTTGGCATCACCACCGTATACCACTTCTTCATGGTGCCTCTGACACTAGGTCTCGGCCCTCTTGTCGCGTACTTCCACTGGAAATACGTCAAAACTGGAAGTGAACGATTTAAACGTCTCACCAAATTCTGGGGAAAACTCTTCCTGATCAACTTTGCCATGGGTGTCGCAACAGGCCTCGTCCAAGAATTCCAATTCGGTATGGCATGGAGCAACTACTCACGATTTGTCGGCGACGTCTTCGGTGCCCCCCTAGCAATGGAAGGCCTCTTTGCTTTCTTCTTCGAATCCACCTTCATCGGACTATGGATTTTCGGCTGGGGTAAACTCTCACCTAAAATTCACGCATGGACTATCACCATCGCCGTTATCGGTACCTGGATCTCCGCATACTTCATCCTTGTAGCAAACTCTTGGATGCAACACCCCGTCGGTGTAGAAATGGTTGACGGACGCCCCGTCATGACCGACATCCTCGCCGTGCTCTTTAACATCACCGCGGTACTCACCGTCCCACACGTTATTACCGGTGCACTCCTCGTCGGTGGAGCCTTCCTCGTCGGTATCTCTTGGTGGCATCTTTGGAAACGCCGTAAAGACGGAATCGACACCGTCGTTGACGGAAAAGTTGTCATCGGTGAGCGCGCTGAAGGCGTTCGCGACAAAGAAGATTTTCACGCTTGGCGCTACGCCCTACGCTTTGGTGCAATCGTAGCCCTCGTCGGATTCCTCGGAACCGCCTTTACCGGCCACGCACAAGCCCAGCTGATGATTCAACAACAGCCACTTAAAATGGCAGCTGCAGAAGCCGCCTGCGAAGACACCACAGCGTTCTCCCTCTTCTCCTACAGCACCAACCCCGGTAGCCAGAACTGTGCAGATATCCATACTGTCCTAAAAATTCCTGGTCTGCTTTCCTTCCTTGCTCACGAAAACTTCACAGAAGAAGTACCCGGCGTCGAAACCCTCCTCAAGGAATACCGCGAACAGCTAGGAACTCACTACCCTAACCAGCCAGAAGTCTACGGCGAGTACGCAGGACAAGAAATTCAATACACACCGCTGGTTGAAGTTACCTACTACGGCTTCCGTGGCATGTTCACCCTCGGTGGTATGAGCGCATTGATGGCTATCTACGCGCTATGGATAACCCGCAAAAACGGTACCGGCACAGTTCCCGCATCCAACGGTATTAAGAACCTACAGCTTGTAGCACTATGGTTCCCATTCCTTGGCAATGCAGCTGGCTGGATTTTCACCGAAATGGGACGTCAACCATTCGTTGTTGCACCAAACTTCCAAGGCGACACCGCTGTTATGATGTTCACCGCTGCCGGTGTCTCACCAGAAGTATCAGCAGGAACCATTCTTTTCTCACTGATTACACTAGGACTACTCTACGGAGTCCTTGCAATCGTTGAGATATACCTGCTCACCAAATACGTTCGTTCCGGTATCGTGGCATCCATGCCTGAACTACTCGAAGACGACGAAGACACCAACCACGATGAAAAACGCGACGTCCTCGCGTTTGCATACTAAGAAGAGAGGACGAACACTATGAACATCTTCGCTGACCAGCCTCTGCTTCCTACCATATGGTTCATCATCATCGGCGTATTCTGGATTGGATACCTCATCCTCGAAGGATTTGACTTCGGAGTCGGCATGATGATGTCAAAAGTCTTTTCAAAAAATGAAAAAGAAAAACGACTTCTTCTCAACACCATCGGCCCTGTATGGGACGGAAACGAAGTTTGGATTGTAACCGGAGGTGCCGCAACCTTTGCAGCTTTCCCCTTCTGGTACGCTTCACTCTTCTCCGCGCTCTACATTCCGCTAACCCTAGCACTCGTATTCCTCATCTTGCGAGTCGTCGCTATCGATTACCGCGGAAAACACCATAGCGAAAAATGGGTCAACTTCTGGAATGCATCCATCTCCGTATCTTCCTTCTTCATCGCCTTCCTCGTTGGTGCACTGCTTGGAATTACCTCCACCGGTTTGCCGATTAATGAGAACGGCGACGTTGTTGGAGCCTTCACATGGGTGTTCAACCCCTTCACCTATATCGGTGGACTCGGAATTGTTCTCTTCTCGTATCTACAGGGGCTTGCCTTTATCGCCCTCAAAACAGACGGAGAAGTACGTTACCGTGCGAGTAAAACACTAGTACGGCTCATGCCATTAGGTGTTCTGCCCTGTGTTATCTGGGTGCTTTACCTACAATTCACCGGCATGAGCGCCGGAATACTCTCTTGGGCCATGGTTATTTTTGCTGTCATTAGCTGTGCATTTGCATACCTTAAAGCACGTGCAGGACGTGAAGGTTGGACTTTTGTCGGAACTTCACTGTTCATCACGACTGGTGCTCTAGCTATCTTCCTAGCGTTATACCCCAATGTTTTCCCCTCAACATTGGACCCAGCTTACAGCCTGAATATTGCTAATGCCTCAAGCTCTCCCTATACCTTGACTATCATGACGTGGCTAGCATGTTTGATGTTGCCTTTCATCATTTTGTATCAGGCATGGGGATACTACATGTTCCGCAAACGCATGACAGTAGAACATATCCCTGACGCACATGATGCTACCGAGCTAGCAACTATGTCTAAGGGAAGCCACTAAACACTGGTTCAGAAGGAACGAGATATCTCATTCCTTCACAAAAAAGCGGGTGCGTCTATCAACCATAGGCGCACCCGCTTTCATCTACCACCCCATCATTGACATCACAATAAAACCTTCTGCCCATTCACCAGAAAAATATATTTTTCAAAGGTAGACTCAAAAGAACATCTGTCTATACCTTCATACCCGAAAGTTCACCGTTACCTATGGATAAGCGTCCTCCACTGGGGCCCAACGCCACAACTAACCTCGGCATCTTTGCGCTCATCACCATCATAAAAACGAGTGCGACAGTACTTTTTGCCGCCGTTCTTGGTACAGCTATCGCTTACATGGCTAGACTCACCTATGCTGCGATACACCGTAACCAAATCTTCACCAGTGATTATGACCGTCAGCAAGCAGTTTTTGGTGGCAACGCTGAAGCCCACCTAGACGGTATCTGGCTCGCAACTTTTGGGCAAAAACCAACCGTTATGATGCTGTTACTCGTTGCTTTCATCGCACTAGTATTACGTGCAGCAAGCGACTGGGCGCTGAGCTATTTCGCGCAACGTGCAGCCACCGGAACAAAATCAACTATCCGTGCACAACTGGTTGAAAGAGTCCTTGCCACTGGAGGAGTAGACACCCCCGATGGTACTGGCGGAACAGCAGTTCTGATCTCTCGAGGGCTCGACGCTATCGACGACTACTACACCAAAACTCTTACCGCACTTGTTAGCACCGCGGTAACCCCCATCATGATTCTTTGTGTACTGGGCTTCTACGACTTAACCTCCGCCATCGTCATTATCGCGACGCTGCCCCTCATTCCAGTCTTCATGGTACTCATCGGTAAAACCACGAAAAAAGACACTGAAAAAGCCCAACAAGAATTACTGCGTCTGTCTGACCATATTGTAGAGCTTGTCAAAGGATTGCCTGTGCTCGTTGGACTCGGTCGTGCTCGTGCCCAATCAAAAGCTCTAGCAGAACTAGGGGAGCGTTATCGCAAAACAACAGTATTCACCCTACGCTCAGCGTTTCTTTCATCTTTCTGGCTTGAACTGCTCACCACCATTTCTATCGCCGTCATTGCGGTGCTCATCGGCGTACGCCTAGTCCACGGAAATATGGGTCTAGACGTGGCACTACTAGCATTACTTTTAGCTCCCGAATGCTATCAGCCATTACGCGACGTAGGTAGCGCCTACCATCAGTCTGAAGATGGCTTAGCCGCTCTACGACGTGCCCAGAGTATCATCGACCGTCCTCTCCCCGAAGAGAAAACCTTCTTTGACGGAGAAGAACTAAGCATCCAAAACGTCTGTGTCACATATCCCGGACGAAGCCAAGTTCTACACGACGTGAGCTTTACCGTTCCGCATGGAAGTACCGTCAGCATTACCGGACCTTCTGGTTGCGGAAAATCTACCTTATTGGGGGTTATCAACGGTTCTGTCGCTGACGGGCTAATCCCTACCGGATCTCGCAAACCTTTACAGGTCAGTGGTGAAGTCAGCGGTACCGGATCCATCGTATGGGTCAGCCAATCACCAGCCTTTATCGCAACCTCAGTGATTAACGAAGTTGCACTTTACGGATTCCCCGCCGTCGTTGATAGTGAAGAAGACTTTGCCGCCGTACTCAAGCTCTTGAGCGAAACCGGACCACTTTCTCTATCTGCCCGCGGACGTGAACGATACCGTCAATACCTACGAGTTGTGGGGTTGGAAGATTTCGCCGACCTTGCACCAGAATCTTTGAGCGCCGGACAAATGCGCCGTCTAGCCATTGCACGGGCATTAGCACGTGTTGATGCTTTAGAACGTGTGGGGGAAAAGGTCACCGTACTTGTAGACGAACCAACAGCTCACCTTGATGCAATCGCCTCAGACCGCGTCAATATTTCATTGGCAGCTTTAGCTACCACGGGCGCTACTTTACTTATCGTCACCCATGACGAAGACCTTGCACGGCGAACAGACTTCCGCCTTGACGCTACAACGGACGAACGCGGAACCGCAACATCATGGACCATGAGTCGTAGTACTTCCATGGGGTGGAACGTTGAGAGCTTCAAAGAATCTCTACGACAGCATTCCGCCGAGAGCCCGCAAACAGCAGAGAAAAAGCCTCACCGTCCTGATACGGGGGCATACCGGCAACAATATGGTTCTGTCCTTCAAACGTTGAGAGATATTCGTTCACTGACCGGTATCACTTTTAAACAGAGCCTCATTCCTATTATCCTGTCTGCTCTAGCATTATCATTTTCTATTATGCTGACGGCACTTTCTGGCTGGCTCATCGTACGAGCCGCAGAACAGCCTGCCATTATGTACCTCATGGTCGCCATCGTCGGAGTACGGTTCTTTGGACTTGGGCGAGCCTGCACTCGTTATGTAGAACGTTTACGCACCCACGATCTTGTGCTCAAAGCAGCGAACTTCTTGCGAGTAAGAGCATGGGATTCTGCCGGAAGAACCGTGCTATCTTTGCGTTCGCTTCTTCGTGGCGACCGAATTCTTAACCGTCTTGTTGGAGATATTGACGAACTACGCGACGCTTTACCTCGTGTGATTCTTCCAGTAGGTTCTCACCTGACGGTGATGATTTTGGCGGTCGTCGTTACTTTAAGCGTTGCCCCTATTGCTACTCCTATTATTCTGTGTGCAGCGGTTATTTCTACCGTCGTCATACCGGCTTTGGTTCGATACACTGATCATCGCGCTGACGCTATTGCCCGATTCTCAACCTCAGAATTATTACGTTTAGGGGTCTCAACCCTTGACGCTGCCGCTGACCTTCGAGCCAATGGGCTCAACTACCTTGCGACTGCAGCCTTCAAAGAAAAAGACCAACGTAATGTTGAGTCAATCCTTGCAGGTTCAAAGGCTAGTGGCTTCGGACATGCTCTTACTATCGTGACGTGGTGGGGTGCGGCTCTAGGAACTATCGTCATCACATGGGCACAAGTTCGCTCTGGAGAATTGACAGGTCCGCTTGTCGCAATCATTCTCTTAATGTGCACCGCAATGGGAGAAAGCACCGCCGGACATATTGAAGCTGTACGAGGATGGCCTGCACTTGCTGAACTTGTACGACGTATGCGCCCCCTCGTGGAAACAAACTCAGTTCAGAACACTGCAACCGATGTTGCACAAACTCGTCAACGTCTAGGAACACCCATTACTTTGACGATGGAAAATGTTGCAACTCGTTGGCCCAGCATGAAAGAACCTGTTTTTACAGGACTTAACGCTTCGATTAGTTCTGGGCAATGGCTCGGCATTACCGGTGTTTCTGGTGCCGGTAAAACTACTGCTCTGGCAACATTGTTGGGATTCTTACCTGTAGAGAATGGGTCAATTAGTGTTAACGGGCAGACACTCGAAAGTGCTGATTTACGTGGTTATGCTGCATGGTGTCCACAATCTGCGTATATTTTCGAATCTTCGATTGCGAATAACCTTGCCTTGGCAGCTTCTGCGAAAAATCGGCCTAGTGAAGCTGACATGTACTCTGTTCTGGATAGAGTCGGGCTAGGAGACTTCGTACGTTCTCTGCCTGAAGGTCTAAACACTCCTGTAGGAGCTGGCGGTTCGTATGTCTCTGGCGGTCAACGCCAGCGTATTGCGATTGCTCGTACCCTATTGACACAGTCTCCACTACTTCTTATGGACGAGCCGACTGCGCATTTAGACGCTCCAGCAGCACGTGCCCTGATTGCAGAAGTATCTCGTGGAACCAAAATAGATGTGGATACGATGAAACATGTTGCACGGCCTGATTCTGGTCTTCAGATACCTCCAGCTGTGGTTCTCGTGTCACACCGTCGCGACGATATTCAAGCCTGCGACCGTATTGTTGAGTTATCACCCTAAATAAACTCTCGTAGATACAAGAATGCCGTGGTTGCTTACGAAACTGAGCAACCACGGCATTCTTGTGCCAGAAATACGTGATGTTCTATGAGAAGAGAGTTCCTTCAAGGGGCAACTCAGCTTCAGCTGACGCCTTTTGGGAGCTGTGCTCTGGGACAGAAGGGTCATCCTTCGTCTCTGTTCCGGTGTTTGGCAATAACCACTGAGTGTGTTGATATGAGGAACCCACCGCAGCAATAGATTGAGTGAGGGGGATACCCGAATCATCACGAGCAGAAAACTCTGTTGGTACAGCCCTTGCTACACCAGCGGGGCTTACTGCCTTTAACGCTCCACGACCAATAAACGCTAACGTCAAAGAAGACTCGCCCGATAAGAAGCGATGACAACGAACGCCACCGGTGGCACGTCCTTTTTGAGGGAATTGTTCTAACTCAGTAACTTTGGCACTATCTTCGGAGCCACCGTGAGCAATCGTCATGACAACAGCATCACTACGCGCAGGGGTAACACCAAAAGCAATAACACGGTCTTTTTCAGCGAGTTTAATGCCGGCAATACCACTACCACCTTTGCCCTGAGGACGTACCTTATCTGCAGTGAAACACAATAACTTTGCCTGCTCTGTCACGAATGTTAGAACGTCGCTGTCGTGCGCACATACTGACACCGAAACAACCTGATCTTTAGGTTTAAGGGCGATAATATCCCAGCTATCAGCATTGAGCGGGTAATCAGGATTAACTCGTTTAACAACACCTTGAGCGGTGCCTAAAGCAATAATCTGATGAAGCGGAGCCAACCCAACAATCTTTTCAGAACGCCCTAACGAAACAATCTCGTCTAAAGGAACGCCACTAGAAAGTATTGGTGTACCTTGAGAATTCTCAAGGACGACAAGGTCCATAACGTTTAACCGAACCATACGCCCTAAGGAAGTTACCGCTGCTATCTCAGAACGTGCGCTGGTTGCAACTGCTGACACTAACGCATCATGTTTGAGACGTTTTGTTGAATCTTCAAGTGCTACAAGACCATCAGGATACGGCGTACTTCTGCCAATACGCCCCGTTGTAGACAGAAGAACCCAACACGGGTCATTCGCAATTTCTAATGCTAAGCTGCCGCGTGTAACTTTCTGGTCAGAAGAATTTTTGGCCTGAGCGAGTTCATCAGCTAGACGATCTTTTGAAGTAAGAACGGTGCGTCGGTCTGTTCCATAGGTATCTGCTACCTCTTGTAACTCATCAGAAACAACCGTATGTAACCGTTTTTCGTGAGCTAAAATATCCTCTAAATCGGCAATAGAATGAAGTAGCTCATCACGTTCTTTCTCCAAGTCAAGCCGTGAATACTTTGTAAGCTGGCGGAGACGAACCTCCAAAATATAATGTGCCTGAACCTCACTTAAATCAAAGACCGTCATGAGGCGGGCTTTAGCCTGAGAGCTCTCATCCGAAGAACGAATAATCTGAATGACCTCATCAATATCAATAATCGCGATGAGAAGACCCTCAACTAAATGAAGACGTTTTTTCTTCTGTTCTAGACGGAACACGGTACGCCTGCGAACGACCTCAATACGATGATTAACGTAGACACGCAAAAGATCTAAAAGACCAAGGGTCTGAGGCTGTCCTTGTACAAGAGCAACATTATTAATGCCAAAAGAATCTTCTAAAGGCGTGTATTTGTATAACGAAGCTAGAACAGCTTGAGGATTAAAACCATTTTTAATCTCAATGACCATACGCAAACCATTTTTACGATCTGTCAGGTCTGCCACATCAGATATGCCTAGAAGCTTCTTCTTCTGAACACCATCTTTAATTTTCTCAATAACTTTTTCAGGGCCTACCATATACGGCAACTCGGTAATCACAATGCCTTGTTTCCGAGCAGACACCTGTTCAATGGTAGCTTTAGCACGAGTTTTAAAAATACCGCGACCATGAGCGTAGGCATCTTTAATGCCGTCAAGCCCAACAATTGTTCCGCCGGTAGGAAGATCTGGGCCTGGAATAAACTTCATGATTTGGGTGAGAGTAGCGTCAGGATTCTCAATTAAATACCGTGCCCCAGCAATAACTTCACGAAGATTATGCGGAGGCATATTTGTAGCCATACCTACCGCAATACCCGAAGAACCATTGACTAACAGATTAGGGAAAGCGGCCGGCAAAACAGAAGGCTGCATCAACTGGTTGTCATAATTGGGAACAAAATCGACAACATCCTCATCTAAATCTGCGGTGAGCGCCAAAGCAGAAGACGCCATACGCGCTTCGGTATATCGAGAGGCCGCAGGCCCATCATCTAAAGACCCAAAGTTTCCATGACCATCAACAAGAGGCATCCTCATAGCAAAAGGCTGAGCTAAACGCACCATTGCATCATAGATGGCACCATCACCATGAGGGTGAAGCTTGCCCATCACTTCACCAACAACACGAGCACTTTTCACATGACCTTTAGCAGGGGTCAAACCCATCTGCTGCATCATATACAAGATGCGTCGCTGTACCGGTTTGAGACCGTCTCTAGCATCAGGTAAAGCTCGGGAATAAATCACCGAATATGAGTACTCCAAAAAGCTGGTTTCCATTTCGGAGGATACATCAATATCGACAATATTTTCTACGATATCTTCAGGGTAATCATCCTGCAGAGTTGTGCCACGGCGGGCCATATAAACCTCTTCAATAGCTGACGGGGTAGGGTCTTAAACATTCTACCGTTCGGTTCTGAGAATGCTCTCCTTTGAAAGAACCAACACAACAGCAAATGCGCTCATGAGGATATCAAAGCCAAGAATGTCATAACAATGACCAACGAACTAGAACCTGTACGGTTTACAATAAATAAATATCTTATACACCTTGGAGGGATACCCATATGAGCAGTCCTCGTCTTAGATTGTTGGAAGAGTCCATTACCAGATTAGGATTTTACCCAGAACTGACAACAGACGCGGTAATAGATGGGTTAATAGGGCAAGAACCTCAATCCCACCTCGTTCATCTTGAAACCCACTTTGAACACGGTACCGTTCACCGCCACATTACAGTACTAGCGCTCACGCAACGCTATTTGCTGGTAGTACACCTCGATGATCACGAACACCACCAACCAGATGAAACTGCAACACACCTCAGCGTTGAGAGCTTTTCTTTAGAACATCTAAAATCCGTATCCGTGAACTACGTGTATATCGACTCCTCCGATTACCAACGAGGAACCCTCCCTTCTGAAGTGTCCCTTAACATTGCGTGGACAGGTTCCCAACGTCTTGACCTGCAACCAGCAGACTGCCCTGACCCGCAATGCCATGCTAACCACGGATATACTGGCCTAGCGATGTGCGAAGACATCTCTTTACGTATTAGCTCAACAGCTGACGGAGAAGAATCTGTGAGACAAGCGTGCAACTTTGTGCAAGCCTTAAGAAAAGCACAGCTAGAAGCAGGGAGATAACCTTAATGTTCACAGACTATTGCGGAACACCCCTGCCAGCACCCGCACCATACGGTAGTGGTACTATTGCTGATCTTTTCGAATCAGCCGGAACACTCGTAAAACAGCGCACCATCACACCTGACCCTCACCCTCTATGGGGGGAGGGCGCTCATGACGCCATCGGGTTAGCACAACGTTTAGAACAAGCTGGAATCAACCCCGACAAATTCCGTAGTGTGTGCGTTGTCATGGTAGACGGGCTCGGTGAAGACCTCCTCCAAAAATATGCCTCTTATGCCCCATTCCTTAAAAATTCCATTTCTTTAGGAACACTGCACTCTGCAATACCTTCGACCACGGCAGCATCCCTCACCTCTTTCGGCACCGCTTTACCACCAGGGATACACGGTGTTGCTGGATACGAAGTGCGCAACCCTGAAAATGACGCTGTCGTCAATCATCTTTCAGGCTGGGATTCATCCATCGACCCTCACCAATGGCAACCTTACCCTACCGTCTTTGAACGCTATGAAAACTATTGCAACGTCGCAACCGTATCCTTGAGCCGATACCAAAAATCAGGGCTAAGCCAATTTGGCTTACGAGGAGGAGAATTCTTCCACGCTCAAGCACCAACTGGAAGAATCACTCTTGGAACGAGTCTTCTGTCATCAAGGAAACCATCCCTTGTCTATATGTATTGGGGAGAAATCGACCAAGCTGGACACCGCTTCGGAACAGGATCCACCCAATGGATTCACCAACTAGAAGAATTGAATCTTTCTCTCAGAAAATTAGCAGAAAGAGTGCCCGCACAAACACTATTACTCTTATCTGCAGATCATGGGATGCTCGATATCGATCGTGAGCACCGATACGACTACTCTGCCGATGAACATCTCATTGAAAATGTCAGACTCACTGCAGGTGAACCACGTATGGTTCAGCTATACCTGAAAGACAATTCCAAGGAAGCAAAAGAAAAAACTCTCAACGATTGGGCTAAACGCTGGGGAGAGCAAGCATGGATTATCGACACCGAAGAAGCTTGCGAACAGGGACTTTTTGGTATTGAAGTGCGAGATCAAGCACGCGCTCGTATCGGTGATATTTTGATTGCTTGCCGTGAGCCTATTGCTCTCTACGATAAACGTCGAGCTAAACCGCAAGCTTTCGATATGGTTGGTCAGCACGGTTCTTTAACCGAAACAGAGACGACTATTCCGCTACGCGTATTACCTACAACATAAACTAAGGGAGGAGAACACCTCAGGTGTTCTCCTCCCTTAGTGAAACGGTTAGCCTTCTTGTACGGGAGCTGTCGTTGGCACGTCATGTGCTTCTTGAGGGCCTGCTGGAGTCGCAGGAGCAGTATTGCGTGCTTCACCTTGTGTTGCTGGCGGAACAGATGGACCAGAAGGAATTGGCTGAGGCTGAGCCGGCAAGGACGAGGCTGGCGGTGCCACAGTTGGTCCTTGTACGGTAGCTTCTGTTGGTTCCTGCGTGGGATCAGCTTCTTGTGTCGTTGGCTCTGGTGCAGAGCTACTCTCTACCGGTTCTTCAGAGGGGGTAGGTTCTGCTGTTGTGCTCTGAACAGTGGGCTCAGGTTCTTGAACAACAGGTGGTTGTGGTGCGATAACAGGTGGTGGTGCTTGTTCAACAGGAACTTCTGGTACGGGTGGATCTACATACTCAATAGTTCCTGGAGCTACAGGGGCAGGTGTCGGATTAAGATATTTAACTTCAGGCTCTTTGACAGTGTGAGTGGGAGCTGGGGCAGGAGAGAATGTTGCCCGAGGTGATTCTGTAGCGGTAGGACTTGTTGTAGCGCTTTCTTTGACGGTGTGAGCGTCGGTCGGGGTGATGTTATCTGAGCTGTGGTTAAAAGCGTAGACGGTGGCGATACCTGCAAGGAGAAGAGCACCCACGCCTAAAGCACCGAATACGATACCTTTACGGGAAGTTGCTTCGACTGTAGATTCTGCTGCGTGGGTAAGAACATCACGCTCATTGAGTGATCCTGTTGTGAGAGCGCGCTGTTGTGCTGCTTTTTGTGCAGTAAGCCCCGCAATAGCTGCCTGACGGGCACGGTATTCTGCTTCTTTTTGTTTACGAGCCTTTTCCTCTGCGTGTTGCTCGTTCCGTTCCCTGATTTTCTCGGCAAGGCTTTTTTTCTCAAAAACTGTGCCGTTTCTGAGCAGTTGGTGTGAGAGAGAATCGTCCTCAGCGCCTTGTTCTACTGCGTGGAGTGAATCCTCTGTGACATAGATATAGCCTGGCTGGGCGATAGTTGTGATAGGTTCCGTTTGAACTGATACATCGTCTGAACCTTGAGCCTGATGATTTTCTACATCAGATTCGTTCTGCTCAGGTTTGTGTACTTCTAACGGCGCAGTATCTTCCGATGTGTGGTCTATATGTTCAGAATCATCGGAGGCCGCTGAATCAGCGCGATGTTTAGGGTGGGTCATATACGTACCTATCTGCGTGGTTCTCTCTACGTGCTAGTGATTGAGACAAAGTCTAAAGACTTTACCGCTCATAGTACATTCTACGGATAACAGAGTGAAAATAGGAGTCTTTGTGTCCTGAGAACGTATGTTCTCTTACGAACAATCACGAGTAATGGCGAACCTGAACAACGAGAAGAGAGGAATGCCTATCCTTGTCCTGGGGCAGGATTTTGAATAGGTGCAGGCACAACATTGTTTGTCGGCGGGGCTGGTTGTACAGGCTGTGCTGGAGCAACCGGCGCTGGAGCAACAGGTTGAGCAGGCGCCACGGGTGCCGCGGGCGCTGGCTGTACAGGCTGTGCTGGAGCAACCGGCGCTGGAGCAACGGGCTGAGCAGGCACTACAGGCGCTGGCTGTACAGGCTGTGCTGGAGCAACAGGTTGAGCAGGCGCCACGGGTGCCGCGGGCGCTGGCTGTACAGGTTGAGCTGGAGCAACCGGCGCTGGAGCAACAGGCTGAGCAGGTATGACAGGGTCAGTCTCTACCTCGGGGACTTCTTCTACTGTCTCTGGAACAGCCGGCACAATAGGCTCAGCCGGAACAAATTCTTCAGTTACTTGGGGGACCTGCACTTCAGGTGCCGGTGAGAACGTTGGCGTCGGTGACAGAGATGGGCTAGAAGAAGATACAGGGGTTGGTGTTGCGGACGGTGTTGAGCTTGGGGTAGGAGTAGCGCTGACACTTGGTGAATCCGTCACCGCATGCGTTGCTTCTTCTGAGATAGGAGAGATAGGTGGGTCTGCTACGGGGAAGAACGTAAAAGCCGCCACAGATAGTCCCAAAAGAGAGACACCTAAAAGCCCAAGAAACATCGTTCTTGTATGTTTCTTGTGGGGGAGTTCAGTAACTTTAGGACCTGTCGGTAAATCAGGGATATGATCGGGTTCTTCAACATCCGAAAGATGCTTAGGGGAATAAGAATGACTCATAGGGGTATACCTAATATATTAACTGGCGACTGTTAACGACGCTGATTACCAAAAATAATGTCGTCCCAGCTTGGCACAGAAGTGCGTTTTGAACGAGACGAAGAACTTTCAGCCTTGGCAGGGGTTTCTGGACTTTCTGTACGAGAAGAATCTGCAGAAACCTCATCTGCAGAATCTTGCTGTTGCTCAATATCAGCCGAATCAGAGCTCATCGCTGATACATCTTGTGATTCAATATTTTTCTGAACAGATTGCTGCTCTGTGGTAGCTACCTCATCGTTAGCTTGTGGTTGATCCTGCACATTCTGAGGCACTGAATCAGTAGAAGAGACAACAGAATCTGCTACTACAGTGACCTTTTGAGCGCTACTATTACGGGCACGCTCCAATAATTCTGCAAGTTTACGTTCACTTGCAGATGCGAAGTCACGAGTTCCAGCACCTTCAACAGACTGTGGTTTTTCTGAAAGAGGAGCTACTTTTGGAGTTGATGCTGAAATCTCAGAAAGCTCTGCTACAGAATCCGTTGACGTCTGGACAGGCTCCTCTACCGAGGCAGGGGTATCTTCCTCATGTTGATGAGCATGAGACATCATCCCCGGAACAGGTGCATCTTCTTGATCTGCTCGTTCCATCAAAAAATAAGCCGCTTCATTGGAGGCATAGACACTCTGATTCGCAGGATTATACGTCCATCGTGCAGGGAAAACGACGGTCTGGGGAATACGCTGCTGAGCCTGTTCACTGAGCTCAATATCAGCGCTAATGCTCCACTGCCCAGATTCTTGCTGATAGGTGCTCCACTGAGCGTCTTCTAGAGGAAGATTGAACTTTTCGCCAACACGCTCCATGAGCTCATCTAATGAGAGAGCGGGAGCGTCGGAACGACCATGTGAAAGAACCGCCGGAGAAATACGCACCGCGCGTGCTGCAGCAATAATATGAGCACGTTCTGCAAGAATAGGCCACTCATAGCGGCGCACACGTTCTGCTTCCCAACCAGATTCCTCAACGATTTGTTCAACACTCGCTCCCTGACGGAAACGTGCCTGAATATCACGAGGACCAAAAACACCGTTGCCAGGGCGACCACGAAGAGGCTGAATACGACGAGCTTTAGCGATGCTCGTGCGTAGATTCTGATCAATAGGAAGAATATAACGTTCCCCTTGCGCAGATTCTAAAACGAGATGCTCACCGTCATCATGGATACCAGATAGTCGCAGCTCAAGCATGTTATCTCCTTGTTGGCAATAAAGTTCAAGAAAAGATTACCCCGAGACGCCCATAACGTGCAGGAAACAACCACTCAAAAAACTAAAAAATACGTTTTTAATATGGAGGTGTCACCTCAAAGGCCACCATAAGGTGTAAAAAAAGTCACATATTCTCAAGGGCGTATCCATGAAACCCGCGAAAAATAAGGGTTCTTCTCAGAAAATAATCATCAATAGAAAAAATAGATAGCTTCCACAGTAAAAAATAGCTGTTTCTTACTAGACAACAGCCAATATTTAGTGAAAAATGCTACGCGTTACCGGAAACTAAAGCATCACGTCTTTACTCACGTAAGGTAACACTGTCCCACAGACTGCAGAAACTTCCCTAACGTACGATGGAAGGTATGCCTAAACACACGGAGCGTGAAAAACACTTTGGCTACAGACTACGACACACCTCGTAAACAGGACGAAGAAAATAACGAAGAATCATTTGAAGAGCTCAATAACCACCGCTCAGAAATGCAATCAGGTGCTGTTGACGAAGACGAAAACGCAGCAGCTGAAAGTTTTGAGCTACCCGGTGCTGACTTGTCTAATGAAGAACTCAACGTCGTTGTTCTTCCTGCACAAGATGACGAATTCACCTGCGGTTCTTGCTTCCTCGTGCGTCACCGTTCACAAATCGCTCACGAAGACGGCGGAATGCAATACTGCATCGATTGCGAAGGCTAACACCAGCCAATACATGTGGGGAGGGGTGAGAAACCAAAAATGGTTTCTCACCCCTCCCCACATGCACACATAGTTATTCTTCAAGCGATGAATCCTCAGGGACTTCTTTACCCTCATTGAGAATCTCAACAATACGTTCAGGATGACGGCTAGAAGCTAACCAATAAGGAGTTGGATCGGCTGGATCAACAATATGAATCCGAACTTTTGGCTCAATCCAACCACGAAAACACATAAAAGCACGACCATCTAATGCAGGCCCCGCAACGACTCTCGCCGCATCACCATAAAAAGACTCGGCGTAGCCCACATATTCCCTCTCAATCTGTGCTCTACCAACACGCAACACTCGAGAAGTAATCTCAATCGTTGGCGAAGAAGCAAAGAGAACACCACTGACCAGAAGCATCATGAGAATACCCACGACAATACCGATAGGGATATTAATCGGAGCAGCAACAAGATAACTTGCACAACCCACCCCAATAGCTACTAACCAAGTACCAAAACCGGGGGAGAGACGCTCATAGTAAAGAACATCAGGGGAATCAGGAGACATACATAAACCTTTGAAAGATAGCGAACAAGCATAAGCCGTAGAACTATCTTAGCGATATTCAACCGCTGATACTGAGTTCTACTAGGCGATGTGAACTAAGATTCAAGAACTCTATAGAGAAAAGACTAAGACATCACACGAAGTACTCGAATGGGCATAATTCTAGTACAGTGAACTACTGTGACTGAATCTATCGATATACCCCTCAAAATGCTCGATGAAGGTATTCCTGCTCCAAGCTACGCACACGATGGTGACGCTGGCGCAGACCTTCGCTCAACCATTGATGCTGTCCTCGCACCCGGCGAACGCAAAATGATACCTACAGGTGTGTCTTTGGCACTACCTGACGGATATGTTGCACTTGTGCACCCCCGCTCAGGTCTTGCAGCACGACACGGCATCACCATCGTCAACGCACCCGGAACCGTAGACTCTGGATACCGTGGAGAAATTATCGTCTGCTTACTCAATACAGACCAACACGAAGCCTTTACCATCAACCGTGGCGACAGAATTGCTCAAATGGTGATTCAACGCTTTGAAAAAGCTCATTTTATGATGGTCAACGAATTGCCTTCCTCCGAACGAGCTGAAGCAGGGTTCGGTTCAACAGGTGTTCGCTAGAATAATTGAGAAAACATCATAGAACTGCTGTATACGTAAGGTAAAAGATATGTTTGGGTTTGGAAAAAAGAAAAAACGTGAAGACTCAGCTCAACAGAACCTAGAACAGGGCACAGAGCAAGAAGAACAACCAACAACAGAAGAGGCTACTGAGCCAGTAGAAGAAACGGCTGAAGAAAACCTCAACACCCCCTATGACTATGACCGTTCTTCTGGGCCATGGGACGTCTCCGAACAGCAAGAAACAGAAGGCTACATGGACTTTGGTGCAATGCGCATCAAAATGGTCAACGGGCTAAACATGCGTTTAGACATCGAACAAAAAAGTCAACAGCTCGTAGCGGTAACACTCACTAAAGGTCAAGGAAGCTTGCAAGTACAAGCTTTTGCTGCACCTAAATCACGTGGAATCTGGGACGATATCCGTCAAGAAATTGCACACTCAGTACGTGAACAGGGCGGAAGCGTTCAAATCCTTGACGGGTCTTTAGGGCGGCAGCTCGTCTCTCGTATTTCTGCGCAAACAGCAGACGGACGTAAAGGTTTTAGAGTAGCTCGCTTCGCCGGTGTAGATGGGCCTCGCTGGTTCCTTCGTGGTGTATTTGCCGGAGATGCTGCAGTTAAACCAGAAGCCGTAGCGGAAATGGAAGAAGTGTTCCGGTCAATTGTTGTTGTTCGTGGGCAAGACCCTCGTCCTCCTCGCGAACTATTGCCGATGACAGTTCCTGCCTCTATTCAAGAAGCACAGCAACAAGCACAACAACAGTCCACACCTCAGGGGAAAGAAGAACCCCTTAAAATGCCTCGTCGCGGACCAGAAATCACAGAAATAGGGTAGAAAATGGTGCCTACTGCGGCAGAGAATACTAGCCATGAGCAAGTTCTACGAAAACGCTTAGAACGTTACCCTGAGCGTTTTCGTGCACGTGTGGGTGGACGCGTTGTTCACGTAACACTATCTGCCCCAACCGATCCACCGAGATACACTGCAGTACTTGAAGTGCGCCGTTCTAAGCCGCTCGCACCCTCTAACTATCATCAGCTAACGGGTATTCCCATTATTGAGGTCCTTGAAGAAGACTCTGATGACGAAACTCAAGAAGTAATCGCCGACGATGACTCTTCTGAAGAAACTCTTAGCGATGAAGAACATAACATTCCTCAATATCGTGTGAGCAGCTACCCCAAAACACCTGCCCCACTATATCCAGAGTTTCCGCCCCTTGCTGAAGGTGACTATCTCGAACTCATCTGGCACGGTCAACGCAACGTTCCAGGGATTGTTGCAGGTACCTATATTCGCTGTAGTGGGATGCTCTCTCAACGAGTGACGCCTCATCGGATGTATAACCCACGCTATGAGATTGTTCCATCACATGTTGCCTATGAAGAGAAACATAAAACACCATGAACCAAGAACAGCCCTCAGACTTTCAAGACCAAACCACTGAAACGACTCAGGGAAAACCTGTAAGTATCAGTACCGCATTAGAGCAAGCCGGTACCCACTTACGGCGTAAAGACAACGGACACGTAGATATTCTTCACGCAGTGGGTGGCGTTCGAGGCATAGTTGAAGCAACCCTTCCAGGGGTAGCTTTTTTGATTCTTTTTACCACCACCAAAGAACTTTTTATTGCTTTAGCCTTTTCTTTAGGTGTGGCTGGTATCTTTGCGTTGCTTCGCCTGAGACAGCGGGGCACCTTGATTCAATCGTTATCTGGTTTCATCGGGGTTCTCATCTGCGCTGTTATATCGTATCGTTCAGGTAGTGCCACAGAGTTTTATGCCCCAGGACTGTACATTAATCTGGTGTATGGTCTTCTTGTGGGCGGATCTGTGGTGGTTCGTTGGCCTATTCTGGGACTTTTCTACAGCTATATTCGTGGTGAGCAAGGTCATTGGCGTCAACGTCCAGAACGTCTACGGGCTTATAATCGGGCAACTCTAATACTCTGCGCGATGTTTTTTGCGCGTCTTGCTGTGCAAGTTCCTCTGTACCAGATAGGCGATGTGACGGCTTTAGGTATTGCCCGTCTTCTGATGGGGATACCACTATACGCGGTGGTCTTATGGGCAAGCTGGATTATTTCTAAGCCTCAGCAATAAAGTGATTTCTTGTGATCATCACCGTCTTTGAGAGAATAAAAACTCGTGTACATCTACATCGTATAGTTGTACACGAGTTTTCTTTTTAGCTAAAGAGGGCTTTAATATCTTCTTCTCCGTCGGCAGTGGTGATGAAGAATAGTTCGTCTTCGCCTTCGATGGGTTCATCGGGGCTAGGGGGACGAGGTACACCATCACGTAGTATGGCGGTTAGCGTGGTATCTTCTGGCCAGTGAATCTGAGATACCGTGTGCCCAATGATGGGGTGGTCTGAAGGGACTGTATATTCTACGAGCATTGCACCACCGGCTTGAAGCTGGAGCAACCGGACAACGTCACCGACTTCTACTGCTTCTTCAACTAGCGCTGTCATGAGCCGTGGAGTTGAGACTGCAACATCAACACCCCATGATTCGTCGAAGAGCCATTCATTTTTGGGATTATTGACTCGTGCGATAGTGCGTGGCACACCATATTCTGAACGTGCTAGTAGGGAGACAACAAGGTTTGATTTGTCGTCGCCGGTGGCTGCAACAATAACGTCAGCGGTTTCGGGTTTGGCTCGACGAAAGACAGAAAGTTCACAGGCGTCACCGATAATCCATTGTGCATTGCGTAATTCGGAGCGCCCAATGACTTCGGGTTTTTTATCAATAATACGAACATTGTGTCCGTGTGCGGTGAGCTCTTTTGCAATGGAAGATCCGACGGAACCTGCACCAATAATGAGAACGTGCATTGTGTTATCTCCTGTCGTTTTCGTCGGTTGATTCTGCCGGTGGGGCAGCAAGAACTCGAGATATTTCACCAATATCTTCAGTGCGCATCATCGCGTGGACGACATCTCCATGCTGATAGCTAGAGTCTGCACGCGGGAGGATACCTTCCCCGAAACGGGTGATATAGGCAATGCGAACCTGTGCGGCAGCTTCAATATCTGTAAATGGGCGTCCTGCCCATTCTTCGTGGAGCTGTAGTTCTGCAAGAATAAGTCGACCTGAGGCTTCTCTGAAATCTCCTGTCATGGTTTGTTCTGGCAGGATACGTCGCAGCACTTGGTCTGTGGACCATCGCACTGCGGCGACGGTAGGGATTCCGAGTCGTTGGAAGAACTCTGCACGGTTCGGGTCATTAATACGGGCAACGACGTGGGAGACACGAAAAGTTTCTCGAGCGACTCGGGACGCAAGAATGTTCGAGTTATCCCCAGAGGAGACTGCAGCGAACGCATAGGCCTCTTCAATGCCAGCACGTTTGAGGGTTTCTCTGTCGAAACCTACTCCAGTAATTTTTTTACCAGAAAAGTCTTTACGTAATCGGCGGAAGGCTTGTTCGTCTTGGTCAATAACGGCAACAGTATGACCTGAATCTTCGAGGGTATGCGCAAGCATGACACCGACTCGACCTGCTCCCATAATCACAAAATGCGGCATATTTGTCTCCTCTAAAAGCCCTCGGCCATTTGCGTGCAACCTATAGCCTATTCTAGTTTTTGTGATGACGCTAAGCCTCTGAGGATGATTTTAGTGTTTTTTGGGCGGGGTAGCTGTTTTTTAATCTCTGAAATGGCTACTCTTAGAGGCTGTGAACAAAGTATGGGGACACATCAAACGTTCTATTTGGGGACGACCAACGCACCGAGCAAATGTGCGTTTTCTTGCGTTGCCTAAACGCCGTGCTTTTTCACTTTTTGGGGCAGATAGTGTTTCGTCGGTTGCTTACGCTCCAGACGAGATTATTCTTATGCTTTCTTTAACTGGTGCTGCGGGGCTTGTTTTTTCACCTCTTGTCGCTATTGGTATTGCTTTGACGTTGCTGATTGTGGTGGGAACATACCGTTATAACGTTAACCAGATTTCTGAGCATGGTGAATACGAGCTTGTCTTACACCGTTTAGGGCCGACTCCTGCTTTGGCACACGGCGCGTCTTCTATGGTGGATTATGTGCTGACTGTGGCTGTCGCAATATCCGCTGCTACTCACTATCTTTTGACGATTTTTCCTCATCTCGTGCCACACCAACACTATCTTGCAGCGTCGTTGGTTATTGCCGTGACTTGGTTGTGTATTCGAGGGCTTCGTTTTACAAGTAAAGCTTCAATGGTTCCAACCTACGCATTTTTGGGGATTCTTGCTTTTACCGGTGTGGTAGGCATCTACCAGTATTACACCGGTACGTTAGCGATGGCAGAAAGTAGCACCTATTATGTGATTCCTCGTGGTGGTTTAGAAAGCGTTGTGAGCGGTTTAGGGCTCGTTTTGTTATTGGCACGTGCCTTTTCCTCCGGTGCTGTTGCGTTGACTGGTGTGTCAACGATTAATAGTTCTGCGCAGTTTTTTGCGGCTCCCCAGAAACGTAACGTTGCTACTGTTTTGATGATTTCAGGGTTTGTCTCTTCAGCTCTTTTGCTGTTGGTGATGTTCCTTGTGCATGCTATTGGTGCGGTGGTTGTTCAAGAACCCGAAAAATATTTAATGGTTCAAGGACGTCTCGTTGGCGAGGGCTTCCGACAAAAACCGTTGTTGTATCAGGTCGCTGAAACGATTTTTTCGGGCTCTTTAGCACCTGTTCTTTTAGGGTATGCAACGGTGGGTATTTTGCTGACTGCCGCATGTACTGCTTTCGCTGGTTTTCCTTTGCTGACTTCTTCTATCGCCGAGAATAAGTATCTGCCGGTTCAAATGAGAGCGCTTCATTCTGCTCGTCTTCACGCGAATTCGGTACTTGTTTTGGGTGCTTTATCTGTGCTTTTGGTGTTTATTTTTGGTGCAGATATTAATGCGTTGATTCAGATGTATATTGTGGGGGTTTTTACTTCCATGTGTTTGACTCAGAGCGCTATTTTGAGGCATCGCTGGCAGCAGTTGCGTATTACTTTAGAGCGTTTTAAGCGGCGTAAGTTGATTCGTGATGTGTTGGTGACTTCTTTTGGTTTGGTCGTCACGGCAGTGTCGATGCTTGTGGTGCTTTTGACGAAACTGACTCAGGGCGCTTGGGTGAGCCTCATTCTTATTCTTTTGACGATGGGAATGATGACGTTGATTCGTCATCATTATGATTATGTAGATAAGGATTTAATGTTGTCTCAGGATGAAGAGTCATTAGAGCAGGCTCGTGCACTTCCTTCACGAGTGCACGCTGTGGTGTATATTCCTCGTTTGCGTAAGCCTGCTGCACGTGCTTTGGCGTATGCGCGTGCTTCTCGCGCTTCAACGATTAGCGCTGTTGCTATTAACGTCGCTGAGCAGAGCACGAAGGAGTTATTGAAGAAATGGGATACACTGGGTGTTCCTGTTCCGCTTACTATTTTAGATTCTCCATATCGTGATAGGGTCACTCCGTTGATTGAGTACATTCGGCAAAAGAAAGCTCAGTCTCCTCGCGATATTGTGGTGGTGTATTTACCGGAGTACGTGATTACTCGGTGGTGGGAGCGTTCTATTCATCGAAGAACGGTGCATAAACTTGCTCAACGTCTACGTCATGAGTCTGGTGTTGTTATCGCTCATGTTCCGTGGTCTGTCGGTCAAGAACAAGGAATCATTCAATAATGCTTGAGGCTAGGCACCTTTTATAGGGACAATACTTTAAAGTTGTTGGTGCTGGCTATTCATAAGACTAAGGACGCTATGAGCACAGTAGATTTTCATGTGGGTGCGATTTTTCGTGTACGACCGGAGCGAGTTGCTCACGGTGGGTTCTTTGTGGCGCGTCATCATGGGCGGGTTATTTTTGTTCGTCATGGTGTAGTCGGTGAGGAAGCAACGGTTCGGATCACGGGTATTGGACCGAAGGAGCGTTTTTTCTTTGCCGATGTTATCGCGGTTGAGTCGCCGGCGCCTGCCCGTCGTGATGGTGTGTGGGAGCCTGCAGATGCTCTAGTTGCTGCCCAAGAGGGCAGATTGCCGGTGGGCGGTATGGAGTATGCGCATTTATTACCTGCCGTACAGAGAGAATATAAACGTGAGATTGTTCGAGAACAGTTGATTCGCTTAGGTGCAATGGACGCTCAAAATCCTGTCCTTGAGAGCCTAATTGTGCAGGAGTTACCTGGGGGAGAGTACGGTACTCGTACGCGTATTCATTATTCGGTTACTGAGCAGGGGCGTATTGGGATGAGTCCTTATCGTTCTGCTGAGGTAGTAGCGGTGCAAGGATGCCCGCTAGAGGATGCTGCCATGGGGCAGTTACGTCTTCATGAGTTAGAGATTCCTGATGTTGCTCGGGTTGATGTTGCGGTGTCTTCAACGGATGAGCGGACGGTTCATTTTACTTTGCGTGATGGTGTATCTGTTGCCTCGGTGAAAGATGATCTTCTTGCGCAGTGCCAGATGTTGTGGTCAGATCTTTCTGGGGTGAAGCCTTCTATTCTTTGTTCTGCTGTTAACCGTTCTGGGGGGCCTTCGCAACCTGTGATTTTATATGGCCAAGAGACTTTGCATGAGTCGTTTGAGCTGTCGGGTCGTACTTATAAGTGGGAAGTTTCTTCTCGCGGTTTTTGGCAGAATCATCGTTGGGCGGCTCAGACTTTAGGTGCTGCTGTGTTAGAGGCTTTGCCGAGTTCTCTTAAAGGCGGCACGATTTACGATATTTATGCTGGCGCTGGTTTGTTTACCGCTCTTGCTGCTGATGTCGTGGGTGCTAAGGGAACTGTTTTGAGTGTTGAGGGGTCTGCGATAACTCATAAGAACGCTCGATATAATTTTGCTGTTCCAGATGGTTTTTCTCGTACTGATCGTTCTGCTAAAACTCATATTGAGGTGCGTCGTGGTGACGCTCGGAAGGTTTTGGAATCTACGGTACGTCAGGTGAAAGCGGGGGAGTTTAAGGCTCCTGATGTTGTTATTCTTGATCCATCTCGTGAAGGTGCTGGTCGTGGTGTCATCCGTCAGATTGATATCTTGGCCCCTGCGCGCGTTATATATATTGCGTGTGATCCTGCGTCTTTGGGGCGTGATACAGGGTATTTACGCGCTTTGGGTTGGCAGATGGTTCAGCTGAGTGCCTTTGACATGTATCCGAATACTCATCATGTGGAGTCTATTGCAGTCTTCGAAAAGGCACATAAGGGTGAATAGTATCACATTTTGTGTATTTCTTTGATATTTTTATTCTAAAAGTCGCTCTATTAAATAATCAGAAGCTTTCGCACCCCTCGAAAACCGCTAGTTTTCAGGGGTGCGATTTTTTGTCTTGAAAAATATTTTTTGAAAAAAGACGTTCTATTTAGTCACGTTTCTTTTGCGAAAAACAACTTTGAGTGTGACACGGTACACTAGTCAATGATAAGAGTTAGTGTCAATGTGTCTCTAAGAATCGCATCACACCAGCACGCAAACCACAGGTAGCGTCCACACACGCACTATCTGAAGGTAGAGAACGAACATAGAGACCACACCACACAAACTTTCCATAACAGTGTCGAGAGGAGTCCCACATGAGCACTGTGGATAGCTTTAGTTCCAAAGGCGCACTAGAAGTCAAAGGAACAACCTACGAAATCTATCGGCTCAACGCCGTCAAAGGTGCAGAAAAACTTCCATACTCACTGAAAGTTTTACTCGAAAACCTCCTGCGCACCGAAGACGGTGCAAACATCACAGCAGAGCACATCCAAGCTCTCGCCCAATGGAACCCCAACGCAGAACCTAACACCGAAATCCAATTCACTCCTGCACGAGTCATCATGCAAGACTTCACCGGTGTTCCCTGCGTTGTAGACCTTGCCACCATGCGAGAAGCCGTTAAAGACCTCGGCGGCGACCCCAGCAAAATCAACCCACTAGCACCAGCAGAACTGGTAATCGACCACTCCGTACAAATTGACAACTTCGGAACATCCGAAGCTATCACCCGCAACATGGACATCGAATACCAGCGCAACAGCGAACGCTACAAATTCCTCCGCTGGGGACAAGGCGCCTTTGACGACTTCAAAGTTGTCCCACCAGGAATGGGCATCGTCCACCAAGTCAACATTGAATATCTGGCACGTACCGTCATGGCACGAGAAGTCAACGGCACCCTACGCGCATACCCCGACACCCTCGTCGGAACCGACTCGCACACCACCATGGTCAACGGTCTTGGCGTGCTCGGATGGGGCGTCGGCGGTATCGAAGCAGAAGCCGCCATGCTCGGACAGCCCGTATCCATGCTGATTCCACGCGTCGTCGGATTCAAACTCACCGGCTCCATCCCCTCCGGCGCAACCGCAACAGACGTGGTACTCACCATCACACAAATGCTTAGAGAACACGGCGTCGTCGGAAAATTCGTAGAATTCTACGGTGAAGGCGTCAGCCAAGTTCCACTAGCTAACCGTGCAACTATCGGAAACATGAGCCCAGAATTTGGCTCCACCGCAGCAATGTTCCCCATCGACGAGGTAACACTAGACTACCTACGTCTAACCGGACGCACTGAAGAACACATCGCATTGGTCGAAGCCTACACCAAAGAACAAGGACTCTGGCACGACCCACGTCAAGAAGTTCAATACTCCGAGTACCTCGAACTCGATCTTTCTACGGTCGTACCCTCTATTGCCGGCCCCAAACGTCCACAAGACCGTATCGAACTCTCTTCCGCACGCGAACAATTCAGCAAAGACATCCACAACTACACCCAACCTGGCAAAGAACACCAAGAAGTTGAAGTGTCCATGGCTGACGGGCGTCACTTCACCCTTAAAAACGGTGCCGTCTGCATAGCCTCCATCACCTCTTGCACTAATACATCTAACCCCTCAGTGATGATGGCAGCCGGTGTCCTTGCACGTAACGCGGCAGCAAAAGGCCTCACCGCCAAACCTTGGGTCAAAACCTCTATCGCCCCAGGCTCTAAAGTTGTGACCGACTACTACGAAAAAGCTGGACTACTACCGGACTTAGAAGCACTAGGCTTCTATGTTGTCGGTTACGGCTGCGCCACCTGTATCGGAAACTCCGGTCCACTCGAACCAGAAATCTCCGAAGCCATCCAAGAGAACGACCTCTCTGTCACCGCCGTACTCTCCGGCAACCGAAACTTTGAAGGCCGTATCTCTCCAGATGTGAAAATGAATTACCTCGCTTCACCGCCGCTGGTTATTGCCTACGCGCTGGCAGGAAGCATGGAATTCGACTTCGAGAACGACCCACTCGGCCAAGACCACGACGGAAATCCCGTCTACCTCAAAGACATCTGGCCACACCCTGCCGAAGTCGAAAAAATCATTGCAGAAGCAGTCGATACCGAGATGTACACCAAAGAATACGGAACCATCTTTGACGGCGACGAACGCTGGCAATCTCTTGAAACACCCACCGGAAACACCTTCGACTGGGACGAAGACTCCACCTATGTGCGCAAACCCCCATATTTTGAGGGTATGAGCATGGACATCGAACCGGCTCAAGATATTATTGGTGCTCGCGTGCTCCTCAAATTGGGGGACTCCGTCACCACTGACCATATTTCTCCTGCTGGTTCTTTCGCCGCTGATACTCCTGCCGGGCAATACCTCATCAAAAATGGAGTAGAACGTAAAGACTTCAACTCTTATGGTTCTCGTCGCGGTAACCATGAGGTAATGATTCGAGGAACCTTCGCTAATATTCGTATCAAGAATCAGCTACTGGACGGCGTTGAAGGTGGATTCACCCGAGACTTCACTCGTGATGGTGTGCAAAGTACCGTTTATGATGCTGCACAGAACTACCAGCAAGCAGGTATTCCATTGGTTGTCTTAGGCGGTAAAGAATACGGTACCGGTTCTTCTCGTGACTGGGCGGCTAAAGGTACAACTCTTCTAGGAGTTAAAGCTGTGATTGCTGAATCCTTCGAGCGTATTCACCGTTCAAACCTTATTGGTATGGGCGTTCTTCCGTTGCAATTCCCTGACGGAGAATCACATGAGTCACTGGGCTTGGACGGAACAGAAACTTTCACAATTTCTGGTGTTGAAGCACTCAATGACGGAGTAACTCCACGAACTCTGACTGTTACGGCTACTGCTGAAGACGGTACCGATACCGTCTTCGACGCTGTTTTGCGTATTGATACCCCCGGTGAAGCAGACTATTACCGCCACGGTGGTATTTTGCAATATGTGCTACGTAACCTTGTGAGAGAAAGCTAAAGAACCTGATTCTTTTATCGCATTCTTGAGTGTTGCGTTTCTATAAGAGAAATCGCCAGCTCATGGTTTCTGTATCTCTCGGTATGAGATGGTGCTAAACCGTGAGCTGGCGATTTTTATTCCAAATTATATATTTTTTAGATGAGCATTTGAGAGGAAAGAAAACGTCCTGCTCAAAACCTGTTAAGATAGTTTTTATGCTAAAACAACCCATCTGGAGCGCGGACTCACCGAATCTGGTGATACACGGGGATAACCTTAAAGTCATTGAACATCTGCCAGATGAGTCGTTTCAGCTCATCTACATCGACCCTCCCTTTAACACTGGAAAAGTTCAGAAGCGTCAGAGCCTGAAAACTGTGCGTTCTGAGGGCGGCAATAGAGTGGGGTATCAGGGGCAACGGTATCAAACCATTAAAGGAGATATCGCCAGTTACGATGACTCTTTTGCAGACTTTTGGTCTTTTCTTGAGCCTCGTCTGCAAGAAGCTTGGCGTCTACTTAAACCAGAGGGAACTCTTTACCTGCACCTTGATTATCGAGAAGTTCACTATGCAAAAGTTCTTTTAGACGGACTATTTGGCAGAGAATGTTTTTTGAACGAGATTATTTGGGCTTATGACTACGGTGCTCGGACTAAACGACGTTGGCCCACAAAACATGACAATATTTTGGTGTACGTCAAAGACCCTAAAAAATATTATTTTAATAACCAAGAAGTTGACCGTGAACCCTACATGGCCCCAGGGCTGGTCACTCCCGAAAAAGTTGCCAAAGGTAAATTACCTACTGACGTGTGGTGGCATACGATTGTTTCTCCCTCAGGGAGAGAAAAAACCGGTTACCCCACTCAAAAACCTTTAGGCGTTCTACGTCGGATTATTCAAGCCAGTAGCGCGGAGCACGACTGGGTTCTTGACTTCTTTGGGGGAAGCGGAACGACTGGTGCCGCCGCATGGGAACTGAACCGTCGTTTTGTTCTCATCGACCAGAATAAACAAGCAATTGACGTAATGCAGAAACGTTTTGAAAACTCTCCACCTGCTGAACCGTCATCGCAAGAGGCTGTGCCTGCTCCTGTGCGTTTTACGGTATTTCGGCAACGGCCAGTTCGCTTAGTAGACCGAGCATAGAAGAACGGTGCTTGAGCATGGTAAGCAAATAACGAACTATTTGGTGGCTTTAGTGTTCATAAATCGATGTAGCCTTACCACAACGGGTATCCTTGTATAATTATTGTTTCTATTTCGGGCCTCGTCTAAGGCACTGTGAACTAGTGCAGATACGACCTATCGGTGTTTAAAGGAGAGCAAGATGGGACTACTAGAGAATATCTCTTCCCCTGAAGATTTGCGGAGCCTATCACAGGATCAGATGAATACACTGGCTCAAGAAATTCGTGAATTCTTAATTAAACACGTTGCCCAAACTGGTGGACATCTTGGACCTAATCTTGGTGTCGTCGAATTGACACTTGGCATTCATCGGGTCTTCAACTCTCCTGAAGACTCCATTATTTTTGATACAGGGCACCAATCTTATGTTCATAAGCTCGTTACAGGACGTCAAGACTTTCAGACTTTACGCCAAAAAGGCGGTTTAGCCGGATACCCCGACCGTTCCGAATCTATTCACGATATTGTTGAGTCTTCTCATGCCTCATCTTCTTTGAGCTGGGCAGACGGTATTTCTCGGGCTCACGCACTCCAAGGAAAATCAGAACACTATACAGTAGCTCTTATTGGCGATGGTGCTCTCACCGGTGGTATGGCGTGGGAAGCCGTGAATAATATTGCGGCCGATAAAAACCGCCGTGTAGTCATCATTGTCAACGACAACGGACGTTCTTACGCGCCTACTGTTGGTGGCTTCGCTAACCATATGGCAGAGCTACAGCAAGAATTTCAAAAACATCTAGATTCTGTTCGACTAGATCGCCGCTATGACCGTACTCTCGATAAAATGCGTCGCGGGCTGCAATCTACAGGCCCTCTAGGTCAGATGCTCTACCGTGGTTTACACGGAATGAAAGCCGGACTAAAAGACATCGTTGTTCCTAACGGACTCTTTGAAGACCTCGGCATGAAATACGTTGGTCCCATTGACGGACACGACCAAGAAGCTGTTGAACAAGCACTCAAATCTGCTAAAAACTTTGCTGGTCCGGTCATCGTCCACGCGATTACCGAAAAAGGTCACGGTTACGCTCCTGCTCGTGCCCATGAAGATGACCAATTCCATGCTGTTGGAAAAATTGACCCGAACACTGGTATGCCGTTATCTTCTTCTGGCGGTCAGTCTTGGACCAGCGTTTTCGCTCAAGAAATTAAAGATATTGCAGACGAACGTGAAGACATCGTAGGCATTACGGGAGCGATGCTCATTCCTGTCGGACTCAAACCGATGGCACAAGCACACCCTGAGCGTGTAATTGACGTTGGTATTGCTGAGCAACACGCTGTTGCAATGAGTGCGGGGCTAGCCTATGGCGGTTTACACCCGGTGATTGCACTTTATGCGACATTCCTGAACCGCGGTTTCGACCAGCTTCTCATGGACGTTGCTTTGCATAAAGCGGGCGTAACCATTGTGCTCGACCGCTCTGGGATTACCGGTCCTGACGGTCCAAGCCATCACGGCATGTGGGATTTAGCATTATTACAGTTTATTCCTGGTTTGTATTTGGCTGCTCCTCGAGATGAACTTACTTTACGAGAAGAACTACGTGAAGCTGTCAATATTAATAATGCACCGACAGTGATTCGCTACCCTAAAGGTAATGTGGGAGAGCCCATTGCTGCGATCGAACGTTGTGAAGACGGTGTAGACGTGCTGGCACGTAACGGTGACCGTGATGAGAGAACTGGACAACGCGACGTACTGATTGTTTCAGTAGGTGCGTTAGCTCCATTAGCTTTGGAAGTATCTGAAGCATTGGCTCAAGCGCAGGTGACAAGCACCGTAATCGATCCTCGATGGGTCATGCCTGTTGCTGATTCTGTTGTAGAAGCGGCTCGGGAACACCGCATTGTGGTAGTGCTTGAAGACGGTGTTCGAGCTGGTGGTGTGGGCGCAAGAATCCGCCAGGTGATGCGCTCGCATGGAGTGGATACTGCCCTCAATGAGGTTGGTTTGCCGGTTGAGTTTATTGCTCATGCTTCGCGTGGAGAAATTTTTGAAGACGTCGGTTTAACCGTTGAGAAAATTACTGCCGATACTTTAGCTCAGCTTGCTGGGCAGATGGTTCCTTATGCTCGAACTAAGGGTGAGAAACCTAACCACGCAAAGAAATAAAATGAAGATACGGTGTTAAAAGCTCTTGGGGTGTTGGGGTACCAAAAAAATTTTTTGGTACCCCAACACCCCAAGAACGTTAAACGCTACGAGAAATTATCCGAAGATGTTGACGATGTCGCCAATGAATTTGAGGATAAGGGTAGCTACCTGAATAATCTGGTTGAAAATCTCCATGAGGGTGACCTTTCCGAAAATAATATGTTGTCGGCAATGAGAACAGGTGTGAGATGAAATACGTCACTCACAGAACCGAATATATCATTAGAAAGTGTCTCTGGCTAGAGGTAATAATAATTTATTAACTGACGAAGATTCTTCCGTCCTTGACCTCTGTCTTATATTCAGGAAGAGGTGTAGGGGCTGGACCACCAGTGACAGAGCCATCTTTAATGGAAAAATGTGACGCATGGCAGGGGCAGGCAATAATGGTTGTTTGGACGTTCAGCTGGCAACCTTGGTGGGTGCACGCTGAACTAAACGCCTTAAAAACACCTTCTTTCGGTTGGGTGAGCATCACTGTTATACCCTCGGCTGTTGCTTTATATGCACCGCCGAGAGGAACATCAGATACTGCAGCCATATCGGTTGGTTTTTGAGGGCCTTCTGCCACCTGAGGTTGTGCATCTTCTTGAGAGCATCCGCTCAATGCTAAACCTGCACTGCCGACGCTCAGACCGCCGAGTACGGTACGGCGGTTCATCCCTTTGTGGGGTACACCTGACATGATTTCTTCCTAAAATAGTGTGAATAACGGGTTTTATGGTGTGTGAAACTTTTCAAATAACGGTAGTAAGACTGGCATAGTGAGCTGAACCTGCCACGGGCGGGCATCAAGTGCGATGAGTCCGTCTTTGAGAGATTCTGCTGAAATCTCACGCGGCATATCCCAACAAATTTTACGTAGTGTATTGGGAGCCAAAATATTATTGTGCGGAATATTTACATCTTCAGAGAGCTGGTTAATAGCAGTTTTCGCTTCTTGAATGAGCTCTAAAGACAGCGGGCGACGACATTCCCATGACTTTAGTGGGGGTGGACCTTGCGAGGGAATGGTGAAAGGAACATAGTCTTTTTCTTGATGTGTTCGAGCGATAGCGCGTATCCAGCGTGGTGCTTCACGTGCTAACGCTCGTGTTTGGAATCCTGCAATTTTGAGTAATTGGGGGACGGTTCTAGGCATCTGTCGCGCTGCCTGAACTAGTGAAGCATCAGGAAGAAGACGCTTAGGTGCGATGTCTTTACACTTTGCAAGGTGCTCTCGTTCGTACCAGAGGTTACGTAGAACTGTTAGTTGGCTTTTGGTTGAAAGCTCGTGAATACCCTTCGTTTTACGCCACGGGTCACGTGGTTTTTGAGGGTGGTTAGTACGGACAATATAGTCGAATTCTTCGAGAGCATATTGAAGTTTCCCTTGAGAGATGAGTACCTCTTCGAGAGCATCTCGTAAATCGACCAAAATTTCAACATCTAAGGCGGCGTAGACTAACCATTCCTTAGGTAATGGGCGAGAAGACCAATTTACTGAGGAGTACTCTTTTTTGAGGGTATAGCCTAAAAGTTGTTCAACCATAGATGCTAAACCGACTTTTTGGTATCCAGCTAGGCGTGAAGCGAGTTCAGTATCAAAAATACGTTGGGGGATTAGCTCTAGTTCTCTAAGGCAAGGGAGGTCTTGAGTGGCGGCATGAAGTACCCATTCTTGCGGTGCAAGGAATTGATAGAGAGGTTCTAAATCTATGGGGGCTATGGGGTCGATAAGAACCGGTGCTGTTCCTGCACGTTTGAGCTGTATGAGGTATGCACGTTGACCGTATCGAATACCTGAAGCTCGTTCAGTGTCGATAGCGACGGGTCCTGTGAGTGCGTCGAGTCGTTCGATGGCGCGTTGTAACGCAAGTTGTGTGGTGATTACAGGAGGAACGCCGCTTACTGGGGCTTCTAATAAGGTAGGTGTCGTTGATGAGGGGGATGAACTTTCTGCACAGCTATTTGCTGTGGTGTGTGTGCAAAACTCATCTAACAAAAAATCACTACCTTGTGTATGTTCGCTCAGGTGCGGGGTGTCGTTTATAGATTATTGTCTATTCTAATCTGTTGTTGTGGGTGCAAACGATAAACAGAGGGAGTTAATGCAGTATCGTTGGTCTGTTGGAGTGTTGTATCCCTCACCTTCAAAGACGTGTCCAAGGTGTGAATCGCATGCTGCGCATCGTACTTCAATGCGTTCCATTCCGAGAGAATAATCTTTGATGTAGCGGATTCGATCTTCTGCTAAAGGGCTGAAAAATGAGGGCCAACCACAGTGCGTCTCAAACTTTTCATTGCTGCGAAAGAGCTCTGTCTTACATGCTTTGCACGAATAGATGCCCTCATCTGTGTGATTCCAATATTCTCCGCTGAAAGGGCGTTCTGTTCCGCCTTGACGTAATATTCTGTACTCTTCGGGGTGTAGTACTGTTTTCCAGTCTTTGACGATTTTTCCGACTTCAGGGTGTTCAGTGTTCATGATGTCCTTGTTTATTTGTTGTTGTACGGTGGTAGTCACCTGAATTTTACTCGTTCTACCTGCTCAAATGTGGTGGCTTATGTTGGTCTTGTCGAACAAAAAGAATAGAACACTGTGAGAAAGATAACCTAAAGTGGATTGATGTTCGGGTTTGTCACTTATGATTAACACGGTAATTAGTTGAACCAGCGAAACCAACTAAGAGCGGAGGAAATATGACCGACTCTCAAAAACAAGAACTAGCCATATCAGATAGCTCACTACTACTTATCAGTGGTGTTGCGCGCAAAGCAGCACGAACGGGTGCGTTAGCAGGTGCTGCTATTACCGCTACCGGTATGTTGTCAGCTGCTGCATTGTCTACCTACTTTGCACGACAAGTGGTGGTGCCGCCTACCAGACCGGAAGAGAACCTTAAAGTTTTTTCTGTTGGTTATCCTGTAGAACCACGACGAGAAGACGAACATCCTACTACTATCACTCTTAACGCGACACCAGCTACACGAGCACCCGGTGAATACGGCCTCTATTTCGACGGTGGTACACATTTTGCTCATCTTGGTGAAGTGCTTTCTTACCAACCATATGAAGAAAAAGTGGTTCGTCGTGTCATCTCCGTTGAATCTGGTGATTTATCAAAAATTGTTCGAGGGCGACTTTCTGGCGTTATTGCCCGAACACCAGAAACTGCGGGGTATCGTGCTGAAGAAATTACCCTCAACTTACCGGTAGGTGAAGCTCCTGCTTGGTTGGTTCACCCTCAAGCAAGTTATCGCGATTATCCTCAAGAGTCGACCCCTAAACCTTCTACGACATGGGCTATTATGGTTCATGGTATGGGTGTAACTCGTGCAGAGACTTTACGCGCGCTTGAGGCAACTCAAAGTCTAGGGCTTACCTCTTTGCATATCTCATATCGTAATGACCGTGACGCTCCGCCTTCAGACGATGGCCGCTATGGTTTAGGGTTCACCGAATGGCAAGATGTTGATACTGCCATTGAATATGCTCTAGAACATGGTGCTCAAGACGTTGTCCTCTTCGGATGGTCTATGGGTGGTGCAATTAGTTTGCAGACTATGGATAGAGCACGCCATCGTCGTGCAATTAAGGCTCTTGTCTTAGACGGACCGGCTATTGATTGGCTTCAACTCATCGAGTACCAAACAAAATATAACCGTCTGCCATTGCGTATCGGAGAGCTAGGTGTCTCGATGATTTCTAAACCTGCTCTAAATATCTTTACCGGACTTAAACGCCCAATTGAGCTATCGAAGATGTCGTGGACTCGCCGCCCCGGTGATATTCGAGTCCCAACTCTGATTTTGCATTCTTTGGACGACACATATGTTCCAGCATCTAGCTCTCAAGAGATTGCCATGAAATCTCCGTTAGTGGACTTTATCCCGTTCTTTGGAGCAACGCATACGCGTGAGTGGAATGTTGATCCTCAGAAATGGACGAATACTGTTATTGATTGGCTAAAAATTCGTCTCGGATAGTTGTTCCTCTGCGTCGCTGTTATCGAAGGTGGGTGTTTGCTAGGAGGGCAAACACCCACCTTTTTGTTGCATTGCGGGGATATTAGGAGAGAGCAATTTTGGCGTAGGTGCCGTTTGTAATAGCTAATAAGTCTTGTGGGCTTAGCTCAACGTCTAGACCGCGTTTACCGCCAGAGACAAGTACTGTTGCAAAATCTTCAGCACTGCTATCGAGTAATGTGGGATGCGCTATTTTTTGCCCGATAGGGGAGATTCCACCAACAACATATCCGCTACGACGTTCTGCAATTTTTGGGTCTGCCATAGTCGCATTTTTCCAGCTGAGAGCTGCTGCTGCCGCTTTAAGATTGAGTTTTCCGGCAACGGGTACGATACAGACGGCATAGTTGTTATCGTGGGCAATCATGAGGGTTTTAAAAACTTGTTGTTCGCTTCGACCTAAGGCTGTAGCAGCTTCTAAACCGAACGAGGTCTCACCCTCACGATGTTCATATTCTCGTGGCTCAAAAATAATTCCAGCTTGGCTAAGTGCTTGTAACGCTGCGGTAGCTGTTGCTACGTTTTTCTTTTTCTTTGCCATGATTTCCGTACTATGACTTTCTGTGTTGTGGTGCTTACTTGGTATCTACCCTAGAAATGAGAGAGTGCTTTATCAAGAGCGCTATGAAGTAATGCGGGTCATAGTTGGGTTTTTAATGAGGTAAGGAATTACACTGGTTGAGAACTTAAAACAGCATGACAACGATGTTGCTGTTTCCAAGCCAAGTTTTCAAGGAAGATACCCCATGGCTTCATATACGCACCTGATAGAACGTCGCCCAAATGTTTCGGCACAAGAACTACTTGCAGGATTTCGCCCTTCAGAGCGTTTTGGTGAGGTGTCTTTTGACACGTACCGCCCAGATCCCAGTCAACCAAGTCAGGCTCAGGCAGTAGAGACCTTGCGTGCTTTTGGTGCTACGGTAGCACCTACTCAAAAGAGCGGAGGATTTTTCTCGCGGCTTTTTGGGTCTTCCTCCTCGTCTTCACAGAAGAAAACTGGCATATATCTTGATGGTGGTTTTGGTGTCGGTAAGACCCACCTTTTAGCCTCTTTGTGGCACAGTGTTGAAGGCCCAAAGGCTTTTGGCACTTTTGTGGAGTATACGAACTTAGTAGGGGCTTTGGGGTTTCGTTCTACAGTGGATGCGCTGAGTTCTTATCGTCTGGTGTGTATTGACGAATTTGAGCTTGATGACCCGGGCGATACGGTGTTGATGTCTCGTTTGATGCGTGAACTATCTGATGCTGGTGTTCGTTTGGCGGCAACATCGAACACTTTGCCTGGAGCTTTGGGGCAAGGGCGTTTTGCTGCGGCTGATTTTAAGCGGGAGATTCAGGTTCTTGCTGAACAATTTGATGTGTTACGGGTAGATGGTGAGGATTATCGTCATCGTGGTTTACCTCAGGCGCCTGAGCCTGTTGTGTTGGGTGCTGAAGAGTCTTGTGCTCAGCAACGTTTTAGCGGGAGCGATGTAGTTGCCTGTGATGATTTTTCTGCGGTTATTGAGCATCTATCGGTGGTTCATCCTTCGCGGTATCGTCAATTATTAGATGGTCTTAGCGGTATTGTGTGGAAGAATGTTCAGACGATTACGGAACAGTCAGTAGCTCTTCGTTTTGTTGTTCTTGCTGACCGTCTTTATGACAAGGATTTGCCGATTATCTCTTCGGGTGTTCCTTTTGACCAGGTGTTTACGGAGGAGATGATGAATGGCGGATATCAGAAGAAGTATTTTCGTGCGGTGTCACGTTTAACGGCGTTGGCTCGTGAAGGAAATGGTTAAGGTCGCTACCGCATACACCCAAAATGTGATGTATTGCACGATATGAAATATGGGGGTATTTGTGGTGTAAAAACTCTAAATACCCCTGTTTTCCCTTGAAAACACGGGGAACGTGGCGTGTTGTGTGGCGATTTGGCAAGAGCGAAAAAAGTGTGTAAAGTATTTACCTGTCAAGCCGAACACAAGATGTTTTGTTGAGGTGTTGATATGCGGTTGTAGCTCAGTTGGTAGAGCACCACCTTGCCAAGGTGGATGTCGCGAGTTCAAGTCTCGTCAACCGCTCGCATGATGCTTATAAAGAGCACACGCCCTAGCTTCTAGCAAGGCTCGGTGAGGTGGTCGAGTGGTTAGGCAGCGGCCTGCAAAGCCGTGTACGCGGGTTCAAATCCCGTCCTCACCTCGCAGACATTATTTATAATGTTTAAGCGCGATTAGCGCAGCGGTAGCGCGTTTCCCTGACACGGAAGAGGTCACTGGTTCGATCCCAGTATCGCGCACAAAATAACCCCAGTTCTTAAAGGAACTGGGGTTTTGTGCTACCTGTAAGAAATACTCAGAAGTTGCAAAAAACAGTTTGCACAATACGTTTTTTGTGTGTATAGTATTTACTCGTTGCGCGGTTGTAGCTCAGTTGGTAGAGCACCACCTTGCCAAGGTGGATGTCGCGAGTTCAAGTCTCGTCAACCGCTCCAAAGCAGATAAGACCTCCAGAAACATCTGGAGGTCTTATCTTTTATTCACCATCAAAAATTTGACCACTTCAACTCCAAAAGAGTAGAGTTTTGCAGGGTAATCTGAGTAATTGAACCTACAGAAAATACCCCTCTCAAGTCTTGCAACTTGCACCATGAGCTATCAAATCACTTGAACACCTAAGGTATAACGTGACATCGCCGAAACTAGCATCTGACACCGACCACGGCAGAATGTATGCACGAACTGAAGGCGGAACTCTCGAAGTTCCTTCCATTACCACTATCATCGGACAACAAGCTACAGATTTGAGCGGATGGCACGGATACATGGCAGCAAAAGCAGCCCTAGAAGACCGCCGTTCCTATCGAGTATCACAATCCTCAGGACTAAAATTCGCCATCATACGCGACGCCGCACAAGCTTCAGAAAGATATAGAGACGAAGCCGCCGCCCGCGGAGACCGCGTCCACAACTACGCCGAAAATGTTGCACTAGCAAAAATGGGCAAAGAACACCGCGCCGAAGAATGCCGTGAAATACTTGTGAGCAACGGAGAACAAGCCTACGCAGACCGTTTCGATGAATGGTGGGATATATACAACCCCCGCCCACTAGCAACTGAAGTAACTATTTGGAACCATAGCGTCGGATACGCCGGAACACTCGACCTCGTCGCTGAAATCGCCGGACACGTATGTATCATCGACTACAAAACTAAAGGAACCGATCGCAAAGGACGCGTCAAAGCTCTCGACCCTAAAGTCGTCATGCAACTCGTAGCAGGACTCAAAGCTGAAGAATACATCAGCGATGAAACAGATAACCTCTGGAAGCCGTGGGAATACTCAAAAGCACCTATCCTCATGGGAGTTGCCCTGGGGCAAACACAAGTCGTTCCACAACAAGCGAATCCGGTAATCTTAGAAAAAAACTGGTATAGATTCTGCGCTCTCAAACGCGTCTGGGACTGCACTCGCGATCTGGCAGAAAACGGGGCAGAAGCTCTAATGCCCGTTGTGCCACCACCTGCCACACCAACCACTACACCTATAACACACCTAGGCTAGAAAGAAGACACATGCCGATTCTTAGCATCCGCACCGTTGGAGACCCCGTACTACGTACCGTTTGTGACCCTGTAACAGTTTTTGACAAAGACCTCAAAACTTTAATTCACTCGATGCTAGATACCATGTACGAAGTCAACGGAGTGGGGCTTGCCGCACCACAAATTGGCAACACCAAACGTCTCTTCACCTACGGAAATATCGATGGACAAGAAGGGCACATCATCAACCCCATCCTCGAACGAGGAGAAGGACCTCAAGAAGGGTCAGAAGGATGCCTCTCCGTACCTGGTCTTTCTTCACCAACACCACGCACCAACTGGGCGCGTGTAACAGGCGTGGATTACAATAACCGCCCAATCGTCTTAGAAGGCGAAGGATTGTTCGCCAGAATGTTGCAACACGAAACAGACCACCTCGACGGACATCTTTATATCGATCGACTCGTTGGAGAAGAACGTAAAACCGTGATGCGTGCAATTCGTAGTTCTAACTTTGACAACGTGACTGAACGCACCCAACGAGAACGAGCCACACGAGTTTCCTCCGGATTCGGCACTAACACCCAATCTAGCAGTAGTGCCTTTGGCAGTTCTTTCCTGAAAAAATAAGGTATGAGTATGAAAGTTTTATTCGCTGGAACACCAGAGACTGCGGTAACAGCCTTAGAAGGGCTTTTGACATCACCGCACGAAATCGTTGGAGTGCTGACCAGAGAAGACGCTCCGCAAGGACGTAAACGTGTGCTAACTCCATCACCTGTTGCCCGCCGTGCCGAAGAGCTAGGGCTTCCCATTATCAAGGCAAATCGTTGGAGTCTAGAGGTTCAAGAACAAGTGCAAGCACTTAAACCTCAGGTTGCCGCAGTAGTAGCTTATGGAACAATACTTCCTCAATCTGCATTAGATACACTCGAACATGGGTGGGTTAACCTTCACTTTTCGAATCTTCCTTTGTGGCGCGGTGCTGCGCCTGTTCAACGTGCCTTGATGGCGGGAGAAGATGAAATTTTCTCGTGTACTTTCCTGATTGAAGCAGGCTTAGATACAGGCCCCGTGTTTATGCAAGAATCTACCCGTGTTCAAGGAGATGACACCGCAGCAGATATTCTGCATCGTCTTGCGTTGAGCGGTGGAGCCTTACTCTCTCAGACCTTTGAAAAAATTGAGCAGAAAATAGCTCCTCAACCCCAGCATGGGCGGCCCACTCACGCAGCAAAATTAGATGTGAGTGACGGAAAAATTACGTGGTCAGATACCACAGCAGAGATTATTTCCCGCTGTCGAGGTGTTATCCCTGAGCCGGGAGCTTGGTGCATGCTAGAACAGAACCGTATTAAAATAGCTATGGTTCGACCTAGCCTTGAATCACCAGCAGGCGAATACGGGACGGTACGTGTCCTTGCTAAAAAAGTTGTTGTTAGTTGTTCTGATGGTTGTGTAGAACTGACTCAAGTGCAGCCGGCAGGAAAGAAAATGATGAACGCTGCCGATTGGGCACGTGGACTTGGAAAAGCTCTCAACGAACAGAAAGTAGTGCTGTCATGAGCGCAGAAAAACCCCGCCAGAAAAAATACTCAACTCGTTCTTCCCGTCAAGGAGAAAATACTGAATTAAAACGTGGCGGGGGCGGTCAAACCCGCCGCAACGCGCAGGGACGTGAACGTAACCGACGTGCTCAGCACGAACGTGCTTTCTCCGCTAGCGTGCCAAGGGCTCGCCGTCGCACCTCAGACCCCGCACGAAAAACAGCATTTGAGGTCATTAATTCCGTGGCGCTTTCAGATTCTTACGCTAACCTTGTGCTACCTCAAGCCATCCGTAAACATCGCCTAGACCAACGTGATGCTGGGTTTGCCACAGAGCTCACCTACGGAACGTTGCGTTATCAGGGTCGTTATGACGTAATTTTAACTCATTGTGTAGACCGCCCTTTAGAAAAAACAGGCGCTCAGATTCTGACGTGTTTGCGTATGGGCGTGCACCAGCTATTAGCGATGCGTGTTCCAGCACATGCGGCGTTGAACTCTACCGTGGCGTTAGCCCGTGCTGAAATTGGTAGTGGACCTGCACACTTCATTAATGCGGTACTCCGTCGAGTCTCTGAAAGAACCCCCGAACAATGGGAAGAACTTTTAGTTTCAGAAGCAAAGGACGAACTGCATCAATTATCGGTGAGTTATTCGCATCCGACGTGGATTGTGCGAGCTTTCCGTCAAGCGTTAGTCGCTCATGGGCGTGACGTTCACGAGATTGCCAAACTTCTAGAAGCTGATAATCTCGCTCCTATTGTGAATCTTGTTGCTTTACCACAGCTAGGTTCTTTAGACGAAGCCTTAGCAAAAGGTGCTCAAAAAGGTGAACTTGTTGAGGGTTCTGCTCTTTACTCTCAAGGCGATTTAGGGCGTTTAGAGAGTGTTCGACAAGGTACAGTGCGTGCTCAAGACGTTGGTTCTCAGCTTGTTGCTCGTGCTTTAGCGCAGGCTCCATTATCGGGAAAAGATGAGGTATGGTTAGACCTTTGTGCAGGGCCGGGCGGTAAAGCGGCTCTGCTGGGTGCTTTGGTTCAAGAACGTGGTGGTGTCCTGATTGCTAATGAATCAGCACCACATCGAGCATCTCTTGTTGAAAAATCTCTTAAACCGCTTGATTCTCAACGGTATCGAGTGCTGACGGGAGATGGGCGCACGATTGATCAGACTCTTAAAGCACAGTCGAGTTTGCCGAAACAGCTACGTTCTACCATGCTTTTTGACCGTGTGATGGTAGACGTGCCCTGTTCAGGGCTTGGCGCTTTACGTCGTCGCCCTGAAGCTCGTTGGCGTAAAAGTCCCCGTGATATAGCAGAACTTTTGACATTACAGAAACAACTTTTTGATGCTGCCGTGCAACAGACACGCTCTGGTGGGCTGATTGCGTATGTGACGTGTTCTCCTCATATGGCAGAAACTCGCAATATCGTTCAGGATATTTTGCGAACTCACGATGTACAGCTTCTTGATTCGGCTCAGGCTTTAGCTGAGGTTGCGTTAACCGATGATCAAGGACAATCCTTGCTTTCGGGTGAACGTGCTGTTGGCTGTGCTGTAGATGAGAAAAATATGAACGCAACAACAGCTCAACTATGGCCTCATGTGCATGGAACAGATGCGATGTTCTTTGCTCTCTTTCAGAAGAAATAGATTTTTGTTTCTCTGACTTAAGCTGGCAGGGTTCTCTCAGGGGTATCTTGGGTATCTTTTCGGTTGTCGTGCTTGTTTTGGGTGTGCTATCAAGGCAGAATTGAACAGTGTTCAATAATACTTCTGATGCCGAGAACAATCCCCATAACCTGAAAAATATTCTGGCTCATCGCGATCGTGGAATGCTTTGGCACCCTTACGCCCCGTTAGAGACTAAACCTCTCTACGGAGTGTTATCTGCCCAAGGTACTCAACTGCAACTACAAGACGAAGACGGGGCTACCTATACCGTTCTTGACGCAATGAGCTCATGGTGGTGTCAAGTTCACGGGTATTCTCACCCCGCATTAAATCAAGCGTTGAGAGAGCAAACAGAAAAATTTTCTCATGTGATGTTTGGTGGGTTAACACACGAGCCTGCAATCAATCTTGCAGAACGTCTTGTTCGTCTTGCACCAGGGGAACTCAACCACGTGTTCTTAGCTGACTCAGGGTCTGTCTCGGTAGAAGTGACGCTCAAACTTGCTGTGCAATATCAGCGTGCGTTAGGACGCCCCACCAAAAACCGTTTTCTTGCTCTAGAAGGCGGATACCACGGGGACACTATTGGTGCAATGAGCGTATGCGACCCTATTGGAGGTATGCACAGTGAGTTCAGAGGGTTTATCCCAGAACAGCTCTTTGCGCCACGACCTCCTAGCGCAACTTACGATAACGCGCAGCAACAATGGTCCGTCAACGAACAAGCTCAGCATCATTGGCAGAAAACGACGGAAACTATCATCGCCAAAGAACATGATTCTTTAGCAGCTATTGTGGTTGAACCTATTGTTCAAGGGGCAGGTGGCATGCACTTTTACCACCCCCATACGTTGAATACTTTGCGTGAGCTTGCCGACCGTTATGAGCTCCTTCTTATTTTTGATGAGATTGCAACAGGTTTTGGACGCACTGGAAAATTTTTCGCTACCGAATGGAGCGACATTGTTCCCGATGTTATGACCGTCGGCAAAGCACTCACCGGAGGGTACCTGACTCAAGCAGCAGTGCTCGTGAGCACTAACGTCGCTTCAACAATTAGTGATTCTGAACATCGTGCCCTTTTACATGGGCCAACCTTTATGGGCAACCCGTTAGCAAGTGCCGCTTCGTGTACTTCCTTGGATTTATTAACCGGCGCTCTTGACGGGTACCCGCTGTCGCGCTGGGAACAGAGCGTACCCCGTTTAGAGCGGGCTTTGAAAGATTCTTTAGAGCCTGCACAATCTTTAACGTCTGTGCGTGATGTGAGAGTTCTTGGAGGTATTGGAGTTATTGAACTCTATGAGGATGTTCGTATTTTTGAGCTTACACAGGCAGCTCTTCGGAGAGGCGTGTGGGTACGACCTTTCCGTAATTTGGTCTACACAATGCCACCCTATATTGCTACGGAAGAAGAGATACAACATATTGGTCGTGCACTTGTTGAATCTGTTGCAGAGGTGCACGGAGAGTAAGAATAATGTTTGAGCTACTAGAACATGTGAATGATGAACGACACCAACCTTGGTATGAGTGTTCTGTCGTGCATATTGTGGGTACTGATACAGATGTTGGTAAGACTATCGCTACAGCAGCTTGCGCGGCTGCGCTCATTGCTCACGATAAAACTGTAGCAGTCTATAAGCCTGCTCAAACGGGGGTTCAACCCAATATGCCGGCAGACGCTCAACTAGCAGCGTATCTTAGTGGCGCTGATTCCTATGAGGGGGTGCGTCTACCTGATGCGATGGCTCCTGTGGCGGCAGCAGAAAAAAATGGTTGCACTTTACCTTCTCTAGAAGATTACGCAAAAACAATTCATCAACTGCGAGATAGCTATGATGTGGTGATTGTTGAGGGTTCTGGGGGAGTAAGTGTTGATATTGGCACTGCCGTGAATTTGAGAGGGTGGGGGCATCAAGCTGATTTAATGTCCTTGATAGCTGAAAATGTTCATGATTCTTGTGCCGTGATTGTGGCACGTATTGGGCTGGGAACTCTTAACCACACACTTTTGACCTATGAGTATCTTCGTATTCGTTCGCTTAACGTGGCGGGGGTTTTGATTGGGGCTATGCCGTCATCTCCAACAGAGATACATCGAAGTAACCTTGACTTTTTGGTGCGTTTAGGGTGCCCCGTGCTCGGCGCTATTCCTGAAGGTGCTGGAAAATCTTTTGTGGTGGGAGAAGACACCGAGTTTGTGCATTGCTTCGATGAGCTACAGGAGTTTCGGAAAAATGCTTCTCGCTGGTGTGGGATAGAGTAGTGTTGAAGGTGTTTTTCAGAGAACGCTCAGAGCTTTTGGAACGGAAGAAAGAACCATGGACTGTCATATTCACCCCTCTATTTTGAGTGCAGATTTTGCGAACTTTGAACGTGACTTACAGCGTATTAGCTCAGCAGACGCTGTTCACGTTGATGTGATGGATAATCATTTTGTTCCGAACCTTAGCTGGGGTCCTGCTGTGGTGAAGCGTTTGCGTGAGGTGTCGCCACTGCCATTTGATGTACACCTCATGATTGAAGACGCTGATCGGTGGGCGCCAGAATACGCACAGATGGGTTGTGAATCTGTTACTTTCCACGCTGAAGCCGCTCAAGCGCCTATCCGTTTGGCTCGCTCTTTGCACGCTGAAGGGGCACAAGCGGGTATGGCGTTACGTCCGGCTACCGCAGTCGAACCGTATCTGGATATGTTGAGCGAGCTCGATATGTTGCTGATTATGACGGTTGAACCTGGTTTTGGTGGGCAAGCATTCTTAGATGTTACGCTCCCTAAAATTCGTCGAGCGGCAGAAGCGATTGCTGGCTCTGGCGCACAACTGCGTTTACAGGTTGATGGTGGCATTACTGAAGAAACTATTGTGCGCGCAGCAGAAGCTGGTGCTGATACTTTTGTTGCGGGTTCTTCTGTCTTTGGGGCAGAGGATCTTTCTGCGGCTATTAGTGCTCTGAGAGAGCGTGCTCGTAGCGTATAGTTCATGTTCGCTCTGATGTTGCTGTAAGGCTTTTGTTCTCGCGCATCTTAGAGGTAAGAGGGGGTGTCAAAGGACGTTGACACCCCTCGCATCTTGAAAATAGGTTATCCTAACCATAAAATATGGGTATCCTTATTTCTTAAGGGTGCTAGGAACCAGCTCAGAGATGACAACAGAGGCAGGAGTTCTCCAATGGGAAAACGCGGCGCACGACGAGCAGCACATACCCCTTTAGGTTACGCCTGGGAAAAATACCATAACGGACAAAAATTCTTCCGCATACAAGACTACCCAAGAGCAACTCTCTGCTTCGAAAATGCCTTGAACGCCTTCATTCAACTATCTGACAAAGAAGGTGAAGCAACCTGTTGTTCAGCCTTAGCTGCCGCCTACGGCAACAACAACATGTATGAATTTGCTCTTCCCTTCGCGCAAAAAGCTATTAACCTCTTTGAATCACTCGGCCGTCAAGAAAAAGTCGCCTCTCAACGGCAAAGCCTCGCGCTAATCTACCTAGGCTGTGAACAAACAGAACAAGCCGAACAATGCTACCAGCAGGTCATTGACGAGTTTGAAAACATCAAATACTTTGAAGAAGCCGGACGTAACGCGCATACTCTGGCTAACATGCTGGCACATCGTCAAGAACTTGACCAAGCGAGACGTCATTTTCATCGAGCAATCGGGTTATATTACCAAGTGCCACGTGAAGAGGTGGAATACACCCAAGCTGTCGCTTTGATGCAGCTTGCTTTCCTTGAAAAACTGAGTGGAGACTATGACGCCTCAAAGCTGCTCTACACGGAAGCCCTCGAAATCTTTGAACGACACCAATCATACTGGGAAGTCGGCAGCTGCTACGAAGGGCTAGCTATCGCAGAATATAGCACTGGAGCTCCTCACGTTGCTGTTGTTCACGCAAAAACAGCACTTGATGTTTTTCAACAACACGGCTTCAGAGAGGACGCATTACGGGCCCGCATTAACTACCAAGCCGTACAAATCGCCATTGAAGATTGGTGTGCACAACACCAAAATGACGATACATAAACGAACATGACGGCAGATAACAAATATCTAACATCGTGTGAGTTGTGGGTGTTTTCCCTAGCGAAACTGTGCAATAATCAAAAGCGCAATAACAACATCGTGCTCCGGGACCCGGTGAAAATCCGAACCGGCGGTGATAGTCCGCTAACTTACCTCAAAGATTACTCTTTGCGATAAGCCTGATTGGTGAAATTCCAATACCGACAGTACAGTCTGGATGGAAGGTAGCACGAGCAAAACGGCGTAGAGACACTCCTATATCCAAAGTGCCTCTACAAGAACTCTATGTAAATACGCCCCATCACATCAAGGGCGTATTCGACACGAGATAAACCCCGCTTTGTTCTTCCCGGAGCCTCCGCGAAAGGGAAAAACATGGATTTTCTGCGGTGGCTCTTCGACGCACAACTTCACATTGGCGATCAAACGCTTTTGGTGCGCGAAGTCCTCGGTAACATTTTTGGTCTAGCCTCAGCATTGGGCGGTATGCGCCGTAAAGTCTGGGCATGGCCGGTTGGAATAGCGGGTAATCTCCTCCTCTTTACCGTATTCCTTGGAACATTCTTCGGCTCCATCAACACTATCAACATGCTAGGACAAGCCGGACGACAAGTCATGTTTATCATTGTCTCTGTCTGGGGATGGTACCGGTGGAAAACCTCAAAAGACAACGGCTCTTCTGCTGTCATCCCTACATGGGCAACAGCAAAAGAACGCATTTTTCTCATCGTCGGCATGCTGGCAGGAACAGCAGTCCTAACCCCTATCTTTAGGGCACTAGGCTCATACGAACCAGTCTGGTCTGACGCATGGATTTTCACAGGCTCCCTCCTTGCCACCTACGGCATGGCCAAAGGATGGGTTGAATTCTGGCTCATCTGGGTAGCTGTAGACATCGTCGGTGTTCCACTTCTCTGGTCTGCCGGATACTACGCAACAGCACTCATGTATGTCTTTTACGGTGGGTTCACTCTCGTGGGATTCTTCGTCTGGTGGCGCGCTCGCAACCGTGAAGCAGCTCAGGTTGCGTTGGAAACACAATTCCCCGACCCAACCGTCGATAGGATTCACACATAAAGTCAAGGACTCACTAGCAACACTCTCGTGGAGTCCTTGAGGGCGGTAGCTTCACCTTGCGAAGGTGAAGCTACCGCCCTCATATCTTAAAGAAGGGATGTTAATCTAAGGAAGCACTTACTTCTGATGTGAATAAAAGAGTAATGGTCATCATGCTATTCTGCAGACGAGGGTGCACATCTTCTGAGACAAACTGCCTTAGAGTGGAAAAGGTGAAAAACTTTGAATCTCTCTTTGCTGAACTCACCGAAAAAGCTCGCACCCGCCCCGAAGGCTCTAAAACCGTTGAAGAACTAGACCGTGGCGTACATGGTATTGGCAAAAAAATTGTTGAAGAAGCTGCCGAAGTGTGGATGGCTGCCGAATATCAAAGCGATGAAGAATTTGCAGAAGAAGCATCTCAGTTGATATACCACCTTCAAGTGATGATGATTGCTAAAGGCCTCACACCCGAAGATATTTATAAATACCTCTAAACTCATTCATGAAGGATGTTCCATGTTACGTGTAGCTGTACCCAACAAAGGATCTTTATCTGAAGCGGCGAGCCGTATGCTCAAAGAAGCCGGCTACCTGCAACGTCGTGACAGTAGAGAACTCGTCATCGTTGACCAAGAACATCACATCGAATTTTTCTACCTACGACCTCGAGACATTGCAGTGTACGTTGGTAAAGGGACCCTTGACGTCGGTATTACTGGACGTGACCTACTACAAGACTCTCAAGCACCAGCGGTTGAGAGTCTTGCCCTTGACTTTGCAAAATCAACGTTCCGTTTTGCTGGGCCACAAGGCCAATTCCAAAATATTCAAGAGCTTAACGGCAAACGTATCGCAACATCCTACGCCCAACTCGTCCGCCAATATCTACAAGAACAAGGTGTTGAAGCCAGTGTGACACGGTTGGACGGGGCTATTGAATCTTCAATTCGTTTAGGTGTAGCTGACGCTATCGCCGATGTTGTTGAAACAGGAAACACTATGAGAGCTGCGGGGCTTGAACCGTTTGGCGAACCACTCATGCACAGTGAAGCTCTCCTGATTCGACGCAAAGAAGTTGAAGATACACACGGTCTTGAACGGCTCATTAGTCGCCTTCGCGGAGTGCTCATCGCACGTCAATACGCTCTCGTTGACTACGACATTCCTGAAGCCTTACTGCCACAAGCGTCTGCACTCACACCAGGTTTAGAAGCACCGACGATTTCTCCTCTTGAAAGAGAAGGATGGGTTGCTGTGCGCTCTATGGTGTTACGTCAAGAAACCAACAACATTATGGACCAGTTATACGATATTGGTGCGCGTGCTATTCTCGTCTCTCCGGTACAGGCTGCACGTCTTTAAAGAGCCCTACAACATCGAGGTGCTTTCTTTGACGGGAAGCACCAACACGTCATAGTAGGTAACAGAACAAGGTAAAGGACTAAATAATCTATGGGCGTTGCTATCCGAGTGATTCCATGCCTTGATGTCGATCAAGGACGAGTGGTTAAAGGGGTTAACTTTGAGGGGCTACGCGATGCTGGAGACCCCGTCGAACTAGGAGCTCAATATAACCAAGCTGGTGCTGACGAGCTCACGTTCTTAGACGTTACCGCCTCAACTGCTAACCGAGAAACAACTTTTGAAGTCGTCCAAAAAACAGCAGAAACTGTGTTTATTCCCTTAACCGTTGGTGGGGGAGTACGTAGCGTCGATGACGTGGACAAACTTCTACGCACCGGTGCAGATAAAGCATCTATCAACACTGCAGCTATCAAAAACCCTCAACTCATTAACGACATCACAGAACGTTTTGGTTCTCAGGTGCTTGTCTTATCAGTGGATGCTAAACGATCCGAAAACACTCCTTCAGGGTACGAAATTACTACTCATGGCGGTAAAAAAAGTACCGGAATTGATGCGCTAGAGTGGATTGCCGAAGCCGAGAAACGCGGTGTTGGAGAAATCTTATTGAACTCTATTGACGCTGACGGAACAAAAACAGGTTTTGACCTCCCGATGATTCAAGCCGTTCGAGCTATCACAAAGCTTCCACTGATTGCTTCTGGAGGGGCTGGAGCACCGGAACATTTCCCGCCCGCCATTGAAGCTGGGGCAAACGCGGTTCTTGCGGCGTCCATCTTCCATTTTGGTGAGGTGAGCATCGCTGAAGTTAAAGATGCTATTCGAGACGCCGGATATGACGTCCGCTAAAAACTAAGAATAGGACAACCGAACGATGAATAGCGCATCCTCATCTGAAAAATCTTTACGTGAAGAACGTATCGCTCACTTAAGTTATAACGAGCAAGGCCTCATCGCCGCAATTATTCAACAGTACGATACTGGCGAAGTGCTGATGTTGGGGTGGATGGACCAAGAAGCTTTACGACGGACACTGAACGAAGGACGGGTCACGTTCTGGTCTCGTTCTCGCCAAGAATACTGGCGTAAAGGCGATACTTCAGGACATTACCAATATGTTAAGTCAGTATCAGTAGACTGCGATAAAGATGCTCTGCTTCTACAAGTTGACCAGATAGAAGCAGCCTGCCATACAGGACAACGGACCTGTTTTTTAACAGGGGGAGAACTTCCTGCAACCGTCCTGCCAACACCTGCCACACAATAATAAGCTATGTTGAAGGGTTCTGCTAAGACCTTCAAAAGACTTACAATAGCGATACACCATCTTCCAGCTAGATACCAATGCAGAGGACTTCACCGCATATGCAAGATATGGGCATTATTTCCCCCAGCTTTGAACAATTTCAAACATTAGCGAAGACTCGTCGTGTCATCCCCGTCTACACCAAAATTTTGGCAGATTCGCTGACTCCTATCGGACTTTACCGTGCTTTGGTGCTACGTGACGGGACAGCACAAGCTGGAACATTCTTACTTGAATCAGCAGCAGAAAATGCTCAATGGTCACGCTACTCATTTATTGGTGCACACTCTCGCGCAACTTTAACCACCTCTGCAGGAAAAGTCTTTTGGCAAGGAGAAACACCGGTTGGTGCACCCACTGACGGCGATCCTGTCGAGGCCATCCAAAAAACTCTCAAAACATTACACACCGAACGTTTTGACCATCTTCCCCCACTCACCAGCGGACTGGTCGGCTATCTTGGGTGGGACGTCGTACGACACTGGGAAAATCTTCCACATCAGCCACAGGACGATATCCAGCTACCGGAATTCGCGCTTAACCTTGTCTCAGACATGGCAATACACGATAACACTGACGGTACCGTAACCCTGATTGCCAACGCCATTAACTTCAACGGTACCGACGATAACGTTGAACAAGCCTACGAAGACGCTGTCGAACGCGTCCACTGTATGCTTGATAAACTTTCACAACCTTTAGAACGTTCAACCGTATCTGAACTACACGGCACCAATAACGTTGAACATGCGCTTGCCCAAGCTCAATGTTCTATGACAGAGAAAGAATTCCTCAACGTCGTAGAACAATCCCGCCAAAACATTATCGACGGTGATGTATTCCAACTCGTTCTTTCACGTCGATTCACCATCGAGAACCACGCAGAACCACTAGACGTCTACCGGATGTTACGCCAATCTAACCCCTCTGCTTACATGTACCTATTCAACTTTGAAGACACCGAAGGGCAACCCTTCCATATTGTTGGTTCATCACCAGAAGCGCTAGTAACTCTCAAAGACGGTGTTGTGTCCACACACCCCATCGCCGGTTCACGTCCGCGTGGTGCTACCCGCGAAGAAGACCTCAAACTCAGTGAAGAACTCCTTGCAGATGATAAAGAACGCTCAGAACACCTCATGCTTGTTGATTTAGCCCGCAACGACTTATCACGTATCGCGGTGCCTGGCTCTGTAGCTGTAGAGCAGTTCATGGAAATTGAACGTTTCAGCCACATTATGCATATCTCCTCTACCGTCACTGCACAAAAAGGTGAAGATTACGACGCCTATGATGTTCTTCGCGCGACCTTCCCCGCCGGAACACTTTCAGGTGCACCTAAACCACGTGCTATGCAACTGATTGACCAATACGAACCTCAAAGCCGTGGAATGTATGGGGGAGTGTGCGGATATTTTGATTTTGCTGGCAACATGGACATGGCCATTGCTATTCGCACCGCTTTACTCAAAGGCACACACGCCTATATACAAGCAGGAGCAGGTCTTGTCTTAGATTCTGACCCATCATCTGAAGAACAAGAAACCTGTCACAAAGCAGCAGCACCTTTACGTGCTGTAGCGTTAGCTGCTGGTATCAAAAGACTCTCCACTGGCACTCAACAGCACCCAACAGAGCTAGAAAACTGAGTGATTACTGATGCCGACATCTTTCTACACTCGTCTAAACGCCCCTAAAACAACGTTCCTGACCCTCTTATGTGCAGCAATAACATTTGGCTCAACACTACCTAGCTGGATTGACGTTCGAGTTAACACCTCACTCCTTGACTCCACCTTGCATGTTGCCGGTTCAGAGGCAGCCCCCGCCGTAAGTTCCCTCTCCCTCGTAGCTTTAGCAGGCATGCTCGTCATTCGTTTAGCCTCTACACGAATTGCGCGTATCGTCGCCCTACTACTATCGCTGACCGGAGTCGGAATGTGCGCATCCGTCATATCGGTATTAACAAACCCCGTTTCAGCTTCAACAACGCCCGTAGGAAAAGCTACTGGACTGTCACAAGTCTCAGCAGACTACACCATTACCTTCTGGCCGTGGGCATCATTTTGTGGTGCCATACTCATCATCATTCTAGGAATATACATGTTCCTAGCGGTGACGCACTGGCCCAAGAAAAGAAAATACGACAGAACAACCCACCGCATAGACGATGAAATAGACGACATCGATACTTGGGATTCTCTCAGCGCAGGGGTCGATCCCACCGCAAGAAGCTAAGAGCCGGCGAGTAAAACCACGCAACATAGCGCATAAATCTGAGCTGTTCATGACGCTATCGACTAGAATCATCAATAGATTTATTTCCTTCACCTAGAGGAATACACACATACAAGGAGAAACAATGGCTAAAGAGCAGGTCGTGCTTTCACCAGAGATTCCATACCCAAACCACGGAAACACCGTTGCTTCATGGGGCATGTTCTCTGTGATGATTCTTGGTGCACTCATCTCCGCACTAGGCTTTGATTTTGGCCGTCCCTTCTTTTTCTGGCTCGGCCTTGGCGTGATGGTCCTCGGCGCATTCGTCGGTTGGGCTCTTAAAGCTGCAGGCTACGGCCAAGGTGGGGCAAAGACTAAATACACCGGACACTAAAAATTCCGTATATGACCTCTTATATAAGCGTCTCGCCCTCGGCGGGACGCTTATTTCATAGGAATTATTATCACCAACCAACAACTATTTTCTGATGAAGGAACACTGGCATGGCAACAGTCCTAGAAAACATCATCACAGGTGTACGTGAAGACCTCACCGAACGCATCAACAACACCCCCCTTGAAGAAATACAACGCCAAGCCCAGAACCAAAAACCTGCACTCGAAGTACTCAACTACCTAAGAACTCAGAACGCCAATACCTTTAGCGTTATCGCAGAAGTTAAAAGAGCCTCCCCGTCCAAGGGCGAACTCGGAGAAATACACGACCCCGCCGCCCTCGCACAAGCCTATGAACGCGGGGGAGCCAGCGTCATCTCCGTTCTTACCGAACAACGACGATTCAAAGGGACACTCAACGACCTCAAAACAGTACGCGAACACGTCAACATCCCCATACTGCGCAAAGACTTCATCATCGACGAATACCAGATTTGGGAAGCACGAGCCTACGGCGCTGACCTCATCCTCCTCATTGTCGCAGCACTGGATGACCAAACACTCAAAGAATTTCTAGAACTCACCCATAAACTAGGGATGAGAGCACTCATTGAAACGCACACACCAGAAGAAATTGAGCGCGCCAAAACACTAGGCGCCCACATCATTGGCGTTAACGTACGCAACCTCAAAACTTTGGACGTTAACAACGCACACTTTGCAGAACTAGCCCAACTACTTCCTCAAGACGCTGTCATCATCGCAGAATCCGGTGTCTCCACAGCTCAAGACGTCACAGACTACTCACTACACGGGGCACAAGCCGTCCTCGTTGGAGAAGCACTCGTTCGTTCCGGAGAACCCGAAAACACTGTCCGAGAATTCAAACAAGCCGGATACACCGGACGCACACAATACCTCCAACAACAAAACGCCTAAGACCCAACTCACTCAACAGCTCTATAACAGAAAACGAGGCATAACGGTGACAAACCAACTCGCAGATAACTTTTTGAAAGGGAACTCTTCTTCCCTCAAAAATGCCCCCGGCCCTTACTTCGGTCAATACGGTGGTCAATGGATGCCCGAATCTTTAATGATGGCAATGACCGAGCTAGAAGAAACCTTCGAATCTGCAAAAAATGATCCAGCATTTATGGCAGAATTCCAACGCCTCAGCCACGAATACTCCAACCGCCCATCACTACTGACCGAAGTACCACACTTCTCAGAACACGCCAACGGGGTACGTTTCTTCCTCAAACGAGAAGACCTCAACCACACCGGTTCACACAAGATTAACAACGTTATTGGCCAAGCACTCCTTGCACGACGCATGGGCAAAACCCGTCTCATCGCAGAAACAGGAGCCGGGCAACACGGCGTAGCAACAGCAACAGCCGCCGCATTATTCGGCATGGAATGCGTCATCTACATGGGCGAAGAAGACACCGAACGTCAATCCCTCAACGTGGCACGCATGCAACTTCTTGGGGCACAAGTTATCGCCGTTCAAAACGGTTCACGAACCCTCAAAGACGCCATCAACGAAGCACTACGCGACTGGGTAGCAAACGTCGACAACACCCATTACCTCCTAGGAACAGCAGCAGGAGCGCACCCTTTCCCCGCCATGGTGCGTTTCTTCCACGACGCCATCGGCACCGAAGCCCGAGAACAAATCCTCGAAGCCACCGGAAAACTTCCCGACGGTATAGCAGCATGCGTTGGAGGAGGCTCTAACGCTATTGGAATGTTCCACGCTTTCCTTGACGACCCCGATGTCAAAATCTATGGCTTTGAAGCAGGCGGTGACGGCATAGAAACAGACCGTCACGCAGCAACCATCAACCTCGGAAAACCTGGTATGCTTCACGGCGCGATAACATACCTGATGCAAAATGAAGACGGACAAATCATCGAATCCCACTCAATTTCTGCTGGACTCGACTACCCCGGGGTTGGCCCCGAACACTCCTACCTCAACGACATCGGCAGAGTCAGCTACCAGCCCGTTACCGACACCGAAGCCATGGATGCATTACAGCTACTATGCCGTACCGAAGGTATCATTCCTGCTATCGAATCTGCCCATGCGCTCGCTGGCGCTTTGCGCGTTGCACGCGAATGGGCTGCCAACGACCCTGAAACTGCTTCCGACAAAGTGATGGTGGTATGTCTTTCAGGTCGTGGCGATAAAGACATGGGAACAGCCCTAGAATGGTTCGGCCTAGGTAAAGCCATCCCTTCATCATCTTTAGTCACTGGAAATAAAGAAGCTATGCATGAAGCTCAGAGCGTAGAGAGCGAGAACAACTAATGACGTATCGTGATTATCTATCAGAAGGCGTTCGGTATTCTGTACGTCATAATTCTTTTCCGCCGGCTCCAGCTGGGTCGGCGTTGAAACGACGCCTTGAAGAATGCCGTGAACAAGGACGTGCTGCCCTCATCGGTTACTTACCGGTAGGCTACCCCACCGTTGACGAATCCGTTCAGGCTGCTATTGCATTAGGACGTAACGGTGCAGACATTATTGAACTAGGTGTCCCTTATTCTGATCCAGTGATGGACGGCCCTGTTATTCAAAAGGCAACAGCACACGCCATAGAGAACGGATTCCGTCTAAAAGATGTGTTTCGTGCCGTACGCGAAATTACTGAGGCCACCTCTGCTGTTGTCGTTGTAATGACCTATTGGAACCCCGTGTTAAGTTATGGCGTCGATGAGTTCGCTCGTGATCTTTCAGCAGCCGGAGGGGCTGGAATCATTACACCAGATCTCGTCCCTGACGAAGCCTCCGCATGGTTTGAGGCCTCCGAAAAGTATCAGTTAGATCGTATTTTCTTAGCTGCTATTTCTTCTTCTGACGAGCGTTTAGCGATGATTTCTCGTGCTTCTAGTGGCTTCGTATACGCGGTATCGGTCATGGGTGTGACGGGTATGCGCCAGTCCGTGAACAATGCTGCTTCTGAACTGGTGCAGCATTTACGTGAAGCGGACGCTCCAGCAGTTTGTGTTGGTTTGGGTGTTTCTCGCCGTGAACACGTTGAAGAAATCGGGCAATATGCTGATGGTGTGATTGTGGGGACTGCTCTTGTGAAAGCTCTAGAATCTGATGGCGTTGAAGGAGTCGCAGTTTTGACGCGTCAGTTAGCAGGTAAGAACGATGAATAATACGGTGTTAGAGGCTTCTATTCCGTCCCCATCCATTAACAGCTTTCATGTAGGCGGTCTAACCATTCACTTTTATGCTTTATGCATTTTGGTGGGTATTTTCTTGTGCTTGAAACTTACAGCCTACCGTTGGAAGTCATGGGGGCAAGATCCTGAACGTATCTGGGATATTGCGTTATGGTCTTTCCCCTTCGGCATTGTGGGCGCTCGAGCTTACCACGTGCTCATTACTGACCCTGCAAGTTATTTTGGTGCAGGTGTTGATCCTCTCAACGTCTTTAAGATATGGGAGGGCGGAATCGGCATTATGGGTGCTATTTCTTTAGGCTCTCTAGGTGCTTGGATTGCTTGTCGTCGTTATGGTATTTCTTTTGCGCTCTTTGCTGACGCTGTTGCCCCCGGTATTCTTTTAGCTCAGGCCTGCGGACGTTGGGGTAACTGGTTCAATCAGGAGCTGTTCGGCAAACCGACTACTTTGCCGTGGGGCTTAGAAATTTCTTCTCATTCTCCAAATTTTCCGCACCAATACCCTGCCGGTACGCTCTTTCACCCAACTTTCCTATACGAATCGTTATGGAATCTTTGCGGTGTCATGCTCTTATTGTATTTAGGTCGTAAGTCGGTGCTTGTTTTAGGTCAGACTTTTTGGCTCTATGTGTTGTACTACGGTGTGGGACGTATCATCATCGAGATATTCTGGCGTATTGATACTCCTCATTATGTGTTGGGTCTTCGTGTTCATGTGTGGACTGCTGGCTTGCTGATTGTTCTTGGTCTATGCGGTTTGATTGTTGCTAAGATGCGGGCTCGTCAGCGTGCTCTTATAGACGCGGCTCAAGGGGCCTAAACTTGTAGCTCCGTAATATTGTTTTGGAAGAAAACCAGACGATGTCTTGCCCACAATATATGTTGTGGGCAAGACATCGTCTTTTAAGGTATAGAAGTTTTATGATGCGGTGAGGTGTACTCTGCTATTGGTCTGTTCAATGACCCGATAATCATGGGTCACGACAATAGCAATCCCTCCGTTACGGCAATGTTCTTGAAGAAAGTCGAGAACACATTGCGCGTGGTAATCGTCTAATGCTGCTGTTGGTTCGTCAAGAAGGATTAAAGGAGTCTCGCGGACTGCTGCTCGTATAATCCCGATACGTTGTTGCTCACCACCGCTTAGCTGATAGGCAGGAGTATCTAAGAGCTGCGTGTTGAGCCCGAAACGTTCACAGGCACGATAGACTTGTTCTTGATGCTCCTCAACTTTAAAACCTCCGAACTCAAGGTTTTTTCTGACGTTCCATGAGGGGACTAAACCTGAATTTTGGAATACAAAACTTACATGGTTGCGAAGAAAGCTTCGTTGTTCTTTTCCTTTGAGAGCAGATACCTCAACGTCGTTGTAGAAGATTCTTCCAGATGTGGGTTTCTCGAGACTTCCAAGGCACTGTAAAAGAGTAGTTTTCCCTGAACCGCTCTCTCCTGTGATAACAACATATTCTTGAGACCTTGCTGTAAATGAGAGGTCGTTCCATAACGTTCGACCGGGAAAGGAAAAGGAGAGGTCTTGAACTGTTAAGAGAGGGAAAATAGCCATATTTTCTATACCCCTTACGATATTTCTAAAGCATGTTGAGTGATATTTTTCTCTAAAGCTCTGAGCATCAACATGCTGGATGTACAGACAACAAAAAAGATGCCTAGTCCAAGAGCGAAAGAAACTCCTGAATTTTTACCATAGAGGGCAACAAACATGCTGATCGGTATTGTCGAGGCAAAAATGAGCTGATATAAAAAGTTTCCGTGTCTTTCTAACCATGTAGCGCCTGTCGTTTTATGAAGGAAGAGAGCTGTCGTATGACGAGCGTAGTAAGTGATAGCAAGAAGAGTGCTTCCTACGGCGAGAGATAATAATGATAAAACAGCGCCGGCTACAGACATAACTAACGTTGCCTGACGATTAGCATGTTCGAGCTGAGCTTCTTCTTGTACTGACCTATAAGCAATAACAAAATCTGATAAATGATGGTTCTCTATAGCTGCTTTGAACGGCTTATAACTATACGTAAGGTCTGCTGTGCCAAGGTTTATGACAGGTATTGTCTTTGACGAGAATTGACTGACAACGAGGACAGGATTTTCCCGATAGGTTATGTCAGTAGGCGCTTTACCTAAAAGAGGCAGTATTCCTGTATCTGGTATTGAATACTGTAATACTTTTATGGTGTGGTGATGACGAGCAGTTTCTTCTTGGAAAGATACCCAACCTTCAATCTGATGTTTAATATTTTCAGATTGATGCTCTAAATCCTGTGGAATAACTAAAACAACATTATCTGACGAAGAAATGTCGTTGGCAATGGTATCGACCAGCTCCTGTGAGAGAGACGAAAAATATCGAAGATAGGGAAGATTAACCAAGAGGAAATTGCTGTTATCTTCCTGCTCTCCAAATTGCAGTGGAGAGGAAAGAAATACGTGGTTTTGCTTTTCAAAATCATCATAGATTTTTTGTATCTGCTGCATCTTTTCTTCTCCAACTCGTGTAAGAGTCAGATAACTAAATAATGGTTGAACGAGGTCTTTGCCATGTGCTCGAACACTATTGGCACGTTCTTCTTTTGTATAGGTAGAAAAATGATGAACCGTTGCATCGAGGCTAGCTATTGTGCAGTACGAACCTGTGATAACAAGAGAAAGAGATAGAGTTGCTAGCAAGCGGAGAGGCTTCTTCCCCTTGGTAAGAGCTCCTAAAGAATACTGTCGGGTTGCTACATAGACCGTGGCACATGAACATACCCATAGACAGAGTAATATCGCCAAAATTTGCAAACTGACCCAGAAAATTGTTTGTAAACGGTACCCGTTAGCAACAAAGAAGCTATAACCAGATAACGCTAAGAAACTTATGAGAGTTGGAATCAGAAGAGGAAACCCTAATACCAGATATTCTTGAAAAACAACACGTCGTGGGTTTTCTCCGACGGTACGTCGAATAGCTTGTATTGATAGTCGGAGGCTGTACATCTGAACCATCATGAGGATGAGAGTACAAGAGAGCACTACAATACCAGCAGCCCAAGTGCTAAAAATGAGAGAAAAAGCCCAAGAAAATTCAGCTGGTTGAAGTTGTTGAACTTGACCGTTTGAACCTAAATTTTGGAGATGAGTAAAAATATTCTGTGCACTGCGAACATCGCCTTGCACAAAGTACGTTCCAAGAAAGTGGTCTCGTTGAAGAGAATCTCCGGGTAATAGTTTTGGCGTATAAAGTTTGCTAAAACTTGGAAAATATTCTTGATCAATATTTCCGATAACAGTATCTGGCTGACCAGAGAAAAGATAATAGGTGGTGGATAGCTTATCGAACTGTGCTGATGGAACAGTTTTATAGATATTGACGTGCTCAATCTGAGCTTGTTCTGTGAGCTGTTGTATCAAGTCCTGTTCAGTGATGTCGTGAGGTGTTTCTACAAGAGAGAACGAAGATGATATTCCCTCTGGAATTCCATAACGGTCTTGGTCAATCACAAAGAATACTGTTGTGACGCTCAGAGCTATAGCCCATAGAGATGAAACAACCCATAGAACACCATGCGTCAGACCAAGCCTGCTGTTTAACATCTCAATAACCTTTTAGCTACAAACTTTTCATGTGATACATGCTCCGCGGAGGAAGCTAAGAACAATTAAGCTCCACAAAATCATACAATTTTGAGACGCCTTTATTTCACTGTGTACGTCTTGTCGCTAAAAATAAAAATATCCGAGACATCCAACTATTTAACTATCAGATACTAAGCCGTCTCACTATCTGGTGCATTAACGCGAAGAATTACCCCTTTTGAAACAAAACAAGGCACAATAACTACCAGAAGATAGATAGAACACACCCAAAAAACTAGCGTCTTCTACCGGTGAACGTGAAAACGTAACAACATTGACTCCACCACACACAGGAATCAACTGCACCACAACAAATCCACCACTGATAACACCTATTGCCTATCAGTAAACGGAACATACCCCATCGCTGCAATGGCGCGGCTCAAAGACCTTTAACTCTTATCCCACACCCAAGAGTTAGAGCCTATGCGCATACACGATGCGGATATATCAAACTTTGTGCCGTACCACCACCGAAACCTCGCTCACACACGTACCCTAACGCATGTGAACGACCCGCCGTGGAGAGGAAAAGGCCTTTGAAAAACCCAACATCACACACCCCAACACAGAGCAAACACAACTCCACCACACCACCGTCACCCTTCCAAACATTTGCCGCAATACCTCAAGCGCAAGGGCTATACCACCCCGACAACGAAAAAGACGCCTGCGGACTAGCGATGGTTGCAACGATCAACGGTCAAGCCAGCCACGATATCGTTGACCACGCACTCACCGCACTGCGTCGGCTCGAACACCGAGGAGCCGTCGGAGCAGACGAAGGCACCGGCGACGGCGCAGGAATCCTCCTACAACTGCCCGACACATTCTTCCGCGCCGTACTAGACTTCTGCCTACCAGAAACCGGAAAATACGCAGCTGGAACAGCGTTCCTCCCCGCTGACGAAGAAAACATCAGCGAATACAAACAATCACTAGAAGACATCGCCCACGCAGAAGGACTCAAAGTCCTCGGCTGGCGAGACGTGCCCACCAACCCAGAACTTGTCGGAAAATCAGCACGCGCCGTCATGCCTCACTTTGTACAGATGTTCATCGCCGAAGCAGAACCCGAAGAACACGACGCCGTTGCCGCACCCTTCACCGGACATATCCCTATCATCGACCTCGACACAACATCCGCACAACAACAACTAGACCAAAAAGCTTTTCGTCTACGTAAACGCGCACAGCACAAGCTCGGAGTATATTTTCCGTCCTTCTCTACACGAACCATCGTGTACAAAGGAATGCTAACCACCGCACAACTAGAACCCTTTTATCCTGACCTCTCAGACCCCAGATTTCAGACAAAACTTGCTATCGTCCACTCACGATTCTCAACGAACACCTTTCCCTCATGGCCGTTAGCGCAACCCTTTAGAACCATCGCACATAACGGCGAAATCAATACCGTCAAAGGTAACCGTAACTGGATGCGAGCGCGCCAATCACAGCTCAAATCACCATTGTTAGGACGAAACCCCGAAGAATTATTTCCCATCTGTTCGGCGGGTGCTTCAGATTCTCAGTCTTTTGACGAGGTTGCAGAACTGCTGTTGCTCTCTGGGCGTAGCGCGCCACAAGTGATGATGATGATGATTCCTGAGGCATGGGAAAAACACGAGGATATGGACGAAGACCTCCGAGCCTTCTACCAATATCATTCAACGTTAATGGAACCATGGGACGGCCCAGCAGCAGTAGCTTTTACTGATGGTACACGGGTTGGTTCTGTCCTTGACCGTAACGGGTTACGACCAGCACGCTACTGGGTGACTGATGAAGGTCTTGTTGTTCTTGCATCTGAAGTAGGCGTTATCGATATTGACGAGAAGAATATCGTTCAGAAAGGTCGAGTTAGCCCAGGAAAGATGTTCTTCGTCGATACAGAACAACAACGTATCATCTCAGATGAAGAAGTTAAAAAGAGCGTAGCGAATAGTCACCCATGGAAAAAATGGGCGTCAGAGTCCATTATCAATCTTGCCGATTTACCTGAACGTGAACATATTCGTTACCCTCGTTCATCGATGACTCTGCGCCAACAGACTTTTGGATACACTACTGAAGAACTTAAAAAGATTCTTGCCCCCATGGCACAACATGGTGCAGAGCCTATTTACGCGATGGGAACGGATACTCCTATTGCGGTTCTTTCGTCACGTTCACGATTACTTTTTGACTATTTTGTGCAGTCTTTTGCTCAGGTAACGAATCCTCCTCTTGACTCTATTCGTGAAGAGCTTGTTACGTCCTTGAAGACGTCGGTGGGTCCTAATGGGAATATTCTTCGTAATGGGCGTGTACATACTCGTCATATTGGTTTAGATTTTCCCGTTATCAATAATGATGAGTTGGAAAAGATTGCTCACCTCACTGATGAGGATGGTATGGGTATTGCCCTGAAAGTTCGGGGTCTTTATAACCCTGCTGGGGGAGAAGACGCTTTACGTGCTCGGCTGAGTGAAATTTGTGAAAAGGTGTCTGCCGCTGTTAATCGCGGTGTGGAGCATATTATTCTTTCTGATCGTCATTCTAATGCGCAGTGGGCGCCTATTCCGTCGTTGTTGTTGACGGCGGCGGTTCATCATCACCTTTTGCGTTCTGCAACTCGTACGAAGGCGTCTTTTGTGGTTGAAGCTGGTGATGTTCGCGAAGTGCATCATATTGCTACTTTGGTTGGTTATGGTGCTTCAGCGGTGAACCCGTATCTTGCCATGGAGTCGGTGGAACAGCTGGTTCGAGATGGTGAGATTGAGTCAGTTTCTGAGGACGAAGCTGTTAAGAACTTGATTAAGGCTTTGGGTAAAGGTCTGCAGAAGATTATGTCGAAGATGGGTATTTCTACGGTGTCTTCGTATTGTGGTGCTCAGACTTTTGAAGCGTTGGGTTTGTCTGAGCGTCTTGTGAGCGAGTATTTTCCAGGTACTCATTCGCAGATGGATGGTGTGGGTCTTGATGTTATTGCTGCTGAGGTGAAAGCCCGTCATGACCGTGCCTATCCTCAAGATGGGGTAGCTGTTCCACACCGTACGTTAGAAACTGGTGGTGAATATGATTGGCGTCGTGATGGTGCCTCCCACCTGTTTAACCCTGAGACTGTTTTCCGTTTGCAGCATGCAACCAAAACGGGGCGCTACGATATTTTCAAGTCTTATACAGAACGTGTAAATGATCAGTCTAAAGAGCTGATGACAATACGTGGGTTATTGTCTTTGAAGCAGGATCGCCCTCCGATTGATATTTCTGAGGTAGAGCCGGTGAGCTCTATTGTGAAGCGTTTTTCGACGGGTGCGATGTCGTATGGGTCTATCTCTCAGGAGGCTCATGAGACTTTGGCTATTGCGATGAATGCTTTGGGTGCAAAGTCGAATACTGGTGAGGGCGGTGAAGATGTTGAACGGCTTCTTGACCCGCAACGGTGTTCAGCTATTAAGCAGGTTGCTTCTGGTCGTTTTGGTGTGACGTCTTTATACCTAACACACGCCCAAGATATTCAGATTAAGATGGCTCAAGGCGCTAAACCTGGTGAAGGTGGGCAGCTCATGAGTCAGAAAGTGTACCCGTGGGTGGCGAAGACCCGTCACGCGACAGCTGGGGTGACCTTGATTTCGCCACCTCCTCATCATGATATTTATTCTATTGAGGATTTGGCACAGCTGATTTATGACCTCAAACGTGCCAACCCGCAGGCTCGTATTCATGTCAAGTTGGTGTCTGAGGTGGGTGTTGGAACGGTTGCTGCCGGTGCAACGAAAGCTAAAGCCGATGTCGTGCTTATTTCTGGTCACGATGGTGGTACTGGTGCTGCTCCTTTGAACTCCTTGAAACATGCTGGAGCACCATGGGAGTTAGGTCTTGCTGAGGCTCAACAGACTTTGATGATTAACGGTTTACGTGACCGCGTGGTTGTGCAAGCTGACGGGCAACTAAAAACCGGTCGTGACGTGATGATTGCTGCTCTATTGGGTGCAGAAGAGTTCGGTTTTGCAACAGCTCCACTCGTGGTGGAGGGCTGCATTATGATGCGTAAATGCCATTTGGATACCTGCCCAGTGGGGGTTGCGACACAGAACCCGACGCTTCGCGAACGGTACACCGGTAAAGCTGAGCATGTTATGAACTTCTTTAAATTTATTGCTGAAGAAGTTCGTGAATATTTAGCGCAGCTGGGGTTGAGAAGCCTTGACGAGGCTATTGGGCGTGCAGAACTTTTGGATACTTCTGCTGCTATCGAACATTGGAAAGCTGACGGTTTAGACTTATCGCCTATTCTGCGTTCAACGTTTGAAGAGTACGCGGGTCGGGGAGTGCGTCATAGCCGTGAACAAGACCATGAACTGGATGCTCATATCGATCACCATTTTATTCGTGCGGCTTCTGCCACTTTTGAGCACCGTCAGAAGACTCAAATCACTCGTGATGTGGTGAATACTGATCGTTCTATCGGCACAATGCTAGGACATTATGTGACGAAAACGTTTGGTACTGACTTATTAGAACCAGATACGATTGATCTTCATCTGAAAGGACATGCTGGTCAGTCTTTGGGTGCGTTTATTCCTCAAGGAATGACTATTCGACTAGTTGGTGACACCAACGATTACGCCGGTAAAGGCTTATCTGGTGGACGAATTATTATCCGCCCAGATGAGAACGCTCCTCTTATCGCTCATGAAAATGTTGTGGCAGGGAACGTTATCGGTTATGGAGCTACCAGCGGTGAACTGTTTATCCGCGGTGTTGTAGGTGAACGTTTCTTAGTGCGTAATTCTGGTGCTACTGCTGTTGTTGAAGGAATCGGCGACCACGGTTGTGAATATATGACAGGTGGCAGAACCCTGATTTTGGGTGAGACAGGACGTAACTTTGGTGCTGGTATGAGTGGCGGTTATGCATATGTACTAGATCTCAACATGAAGAATGTGAATAAAGATTCTCGTGAGCAGGGTGAACTATTGTTTTCTGCTTTATCTGAAACAGATTGTTCAGAGGTTCGCCAACTTTTAGAAGAGCACGTACAACACACTGGGTCATATCTGGGCCAACAGCTTTTAGCAGATGAAGAAGCCACTATGGGGCGTATCACGAAGGTTGTGCCGCGTGATTATGCGGCAGTTTTGAGTGTTCGTCAGGACGCTCAAGCTCAAGGTGAAGACCCTAACTCGATGGCTGTGTGGAAGAAGATTTTGGAGGTAACCCGTGGCTAATCCTCGTGGTTTTCTAGAAGTAACAACTCGTCAAGACCGACCGAAACGGCCTGTGCCTGTGCGTATTATGGATTACCGTGAGGTGCAGGTTCGCCCAAATGAGGCTGTTATCCGTCAACAGACATCGCGTTGCATGGATTGTGGTGTGCCGTTTTGTCACGCTGGGTGTCCTTTGGGGAATCTTATTCCTGAGTGGAACGATTTGGTGTGGCGTGGTCGTACCCGTGAAGCGGTGGAGCGTATGCACGCAACAAACAATTTTCCGGAATTTACGGGACGCGTGTGCCCAGCTCCGTGTGAGTCTTCTTGTGTGCTAGGTATTAATCAGCCGGCGGTCACTATTAAACAAGCTGAGTATTCTATTGGTGAAGCTGGGTTTGCTGAGAACCTGATTGAGCCTATTCTTCCTGCACGTATGTTAGATAAGACGGTTGCTGTGGTGGGATCTGGGCCAGCTGGGTTAGCGGCTGCTCAACAATTAACGCAGGCTGGTTTTACGGTTGCTGTTTTTGAACGTGACTCTAAAATTGGTGGTTTGTTGCGCTATGGTATCCCTGATTTTAAATTAGAGAAATCTGTGGTGGAGCGTCGTCTTGCAGTGATGGAAGAAGAAGGCACTCGTTTCCGTCCCGGCATTAATATTGGTACTGATATTACGTGGGATGAGTTACGACGACGATATGACGCTGTTATTGTTGCGACAGGGGCAACAGCTCCTCGTTTACTGGATATTCCGGGCGCTGAGTTATCTGGTATTTATCCGGCAATGGATTATCTCAAGGACACGAATCGTTTTGTCTCAGGGGAGAGCTCTTCACTGAGCATTGACGTTACCGGTAAGAACGTGATTGTTTTGGGCGGTGGAGACACTGGATCTGACTGTATCGGTACGGCTGTACGCCAAGGAGCAGCATCTATTACGACTCTTGCGATTGGTGAACAGCCACCGCTTGAACGCTCTGATAGTGAACCATGGCCGATGTTTCCAAAAGTATTTGAGGTGTCTTCTTCTCATGAGGAGGGTGGAGAGCTTCGCTATTTAGCGTCAACCGTGGAGTTCGTTGGTGAGAATGGTGCTTTGACAGGTCTTAAAGTTGCTAAGACGCAGTACCTATCTGATGGTCGTCGTGTCCCTGAACCGGGTACCGAACATGTTATCCCTGCTGATGTCGTGTTTTTGGCGTTAGGTTTTACGGGGCAAGATTCTCGAACTTTAGAAGAACAAATTGGTGCGTGCTATGACAAACGGTCAAATGTTGCACGAGATGAGAACTATATGACGAATGTTCCTGGCGTGTTTTCTTGTGGTGACGCTGGGCGCGGACAGTCTCTGGTGGTGTGGGCTATCGCTGAGGGGCGTGCAACAGCTGCCGCAGTTGAGCGGTATCTTACCGGTTCCACTTTCTTACCTGAACCGGTGTCTCCTCATGATCGCGGGTTTACGCTTCTTTAAG
>NZ_JBLXXZ010000004.1:0-137745 GCF_048513015.1 Rothia sp. P7181
AGGCCCAGAAACGCCTATCCCAGCTCACCCCCGCACTGTACACAGGTATTGCGCCCGATCTCGTACAGTTTATGAACCGTAGCAACTAAAAATAGTGGTATCAACGGCTGAGGGTTGCACACCTCGTTATGAGGTGTGCAACCCTCAGCTATATCTATGAAGCGATACGACCTACCCGAGAATTATTCTGCAATTTCTCCCTGAATGATTGAAGAATCTTTCTGCGCCTGTTGTTGAGCCTGAACAGAATCTTCAAAACGTGGTGCTCGCTCTGCAAAAGAGAGCGAAGCAGGGAACATCGGTGGAGCCTCACCAAACGCTTCATGAGCGGCTTCAACAACTTTACGTCCTAACGCCAAGTTAGCTCCGCCGCCAACAACAGCACCAATACCAAAAGGTAAGGCGCGCCCCAAAAGAGCACCTGATTGACGGGTCAAGAACCGTTTCACAAACATATTGCGGATAGTGCGTTCTACGCTGAAGAACTTAGTAGATTCTTTACCCATCATGAGCCCCCACTTATTAGAGATACCGGCGGCTTTACCGGTTTGCGACATCAAAGTACTCATGAGAACAGCGCCATCATCACCTAGCATGATGCCCATGACCATAGCGCGTGCAGCTTCAGGGTTTTCAACATGTACGCCGTGAAGTTCCGCTAATGCCTGTACGTACAAGGCGGTACGTTCAAGATAGCCTCCTACCGCTAGAGCTGATAGCCCCACGGAGGTTGCAGTTCCCACACCGGGAATAAAAGCTGAAGCACCTACAGCACCACCACCAATAGTAATATCGCGTAGATAAATAGTCTCCAGGCGTTTTGCAATCTGAGCCGGTGACTCTTCAGGATGACGTTCACGAATTCGCATCACCATCGACACCACTAAAGGACGTTGAATCCTCAAAATAGTATCAAGACTTTTCGTCAACGCCGGTTTTGGTTTACCGTCAGTATCAAAAGGGTTCTTCATAGAATCAAACATGTTTTTAGTAAACCACCTTAGCTACTATTTTTCAGCTTAAAAACGCCTATTAGACCCTAGCAGTCATCTGAACGACACCCCAGAAGGTTTTATTCTGCTCAAAAACCGCATAAACACCCTGTCAGCCCATATATTTTTTGTAATTACAAGGTTCTTCTGAACCGAAAACTTAACGCTAAAATAACTATTCTGCTGTTACACCCCATAACCGCAACAACGACCTCCCCAACTACCACCTGCCGAAAAGAAAGTAAATTTGTCTACATTACCGCTACGTACGATACGCCCCTCTGCACACACCGTTGGAGTATGGCTCGTCTTAGGTTCCTGCTTCTCACTACAATTCGGCTCAGCCTTCGCCGTTCACCTCTTCCCCCACATCGGAGCATGGGGTGTTAGCCTCTTGCGTCTAGGCTTCGCCTCACTCATCGTTTTAGCCTTTATACGCCCCAACCTCAGAGTATGGAACACACAACAGTGGAAAGCTACCATCCTCTTTGGCATCTCATTAGGGCTCATGAACGGGTTCTTCTATCAGGCAATAGCCCGCATTCCCCTCGGATTAGCTGTCGCAATTGAATTTGTGGGTCCGCTCATCTTAGCTATCACCCTCTCCCGACGACTCATCGATTTCCTGTGGGCGCTCCTTGCCGCAATAGGCCTCATCATCCTCGGGGTAGACGCCCTCAACGACTCTTCAAATATCGACCTATTAGGTGTTCTTTATGCTCTAATAGCCGGTGGTTTCTGGGCAGCCTACGTTATCACGAGCACCCGTTTAGGTTCCGTCATCCAAGGGGCTTCAGGCCTAGCTGTAGGGCTCTTTATCGCAGCACTCACATTATTACCGTTAGGGGCAGCCGGTGCCACCATCGTCTTTAGCGATATCAAACTTCTACTCTTTGCTTTAGCAACCGCACTATTCTCGTCACTAGTCCCAGCAACCTTTGAGTTTGCAGCTCTTCGCAGAATACCCCAAAACACTTTTAGCATCCTGCTCAGTCTAGAACCAGCTATTGCCGCTATCGCCGGCTGGATACTACTTGCACAACATACGGGACTTTACCGTTGGGCCGCAATTATTTTGCTTGTCATCGCAAGTATCGGCATCACCATCAGCTCCCGCTCAAAAGTTGTCGGGGCAAACGTCGCCCTCCGCAAAAGAAGAAAAACCTCATAGGCTCTTCACAAAATCAGCAACCTGCCACGTATCTAAAACAACACCGGGGTGAGGCCCTACACCCTCTAAAAATGTTCTCATCGACTCATCTAAAACATGACGGCTACCCACTAAAATCAGGTTTCCGGCCTGTTTCCCTGTCAACATCGAACGTTCACACAAACACCACACATGCTCAAAGACCTCTAACATATGTTGAGCTTGAGAAGCAAAGAAACTCAAACCAGGATCATCACCAACATTAACTAAAAGAACCCCATCATCACTCAAAGCACGTTGAGCTAATTCATAAAATTCCCTCTGTCGAAGGTGTTCAGGAGCATCCCACCCCGAGAAAATATCAAGCACCATAGCATCTGCACCTGCTGGGCTATCTAATAGCCGTGGTATATCACCTAATACCTCACGAGCATCAGCAACAACAGACTGACATTGTGTACCCAACGGTAATGGAAGATGAGCCGTCACAAATTCAACCAATTCTCGTTCAATATCAACAGCAACCTGAATAGAACCTGGACGAGTCGCTTGAACATAACGCACAAGAGTCAACGCACCAGCACCCAAATGGGCAATACGCAATGGCTCCCCCGCAACAGCAAGCGCATCAATCACATTGCCAATACGACGAAGATACTCATAAAAAATAGTCTCTGGCGACAGCATATTAACGTGAGACTGTTCTGCAGACCCAAGACACAAAATATATGAGCCTTGATTCATCTCATCAGGAATAATACGAGCCATAAGCCCCGACGTTGACAGGCGAAGAGAAGGATGAGCCACCAAGAGTCCTTAAGGCAGATTTCGATAATGTTGGCCAGAACCAAAAGATTCTGGCTCTAACTGAAAAGTAGAATGTTCGATACTAACATCAAAATGTTCGGCTACACAGTCCTGTAAATGACGCAAAATTTCAACACTATGCCCCGAGGTAAAACATTCGTCCTCTAAAATAATATGCGCCGTCAAAACCGGTAAATCAGAAGAAATCTGAGAAACATGCAAATCATGCACCGCAACAACATGCTCTTGAGATTCTAAATGTTTTTGTAACTCTTGAAGGTTAAGATTACGAGGAGTCGATTCCAAAAGAACATCAAGCGTATCACGAAGAAGCAACAGCGTTCGAGGAACAATCAACACCCCGATACATAAGGCAACAACAGCATCTGCACCGTACCACCTAGTTGTGTTCATTACCACCGCCGACACAATAACAGCAACAGACCCCAGAGCGTCATTAATAACCTCTAAGAAAGCAGCCCGCATATTAAAGTTCTGATGATCACCACCAACCAAAATAGCAATCATCACGAGGTTTCCAACAAGACCAATAACACCAAAAATTAGTACTTCAGCGCTCGCTATAGGTTCTGGAGCGAAAAACCGGTGTACCGCTTCAACAATGACGAAGGCGCCAACCCCCAACAGAATCGAGGCTTGGAACATTGCAGAAATAACTTCAACACGTTTCCAACCCCACGTGCGACGGTGTGTGGAAGGCCGTAGAGCAAGCCGTGAAGCAATCAGAGCAACCGTCACACCTAATGCATCAGTTAGTACGTGTACGGTGTCCAAAAGAAGAGCCAAAGAGCCGGTGAGAAAAGAACCAAAAAGCTGAGCGGCACAAAGACCCCATGCGATAGCGGCAACGGCTAAAAGTTTACGAGGGTTTGTCAAAGAATGAGAGTGCTGATGTCCCTGATGAGAATGGTGTGAGTGTTCGCCCATAAAGATAGTTCTCCGCCGATAGTCTTAGGAAAAATATGCTACCACTTGGGGCAAGTGGCGAGCAGATGCGCTGAAGAAAAAGGCCTCATATCACACCGTTGTAGAAACCGTTTTGAGCTGGCGTTGTTGGAGCAGGGGAAGGCTCTCTCGAGTGCGCTCCACCTGTGTCAGGTCAATATCTACGATAGCTAAGGCGGAAACTTCACCTAGTTCACAAAGGATTTCTCCATAAGGTGCTATGGCACGAGAATAGCCGATGCCGGAAGGTATGCCGGAGTTCGGTGTCGGTGATAATGCTTGGTCTACAGCAATAACATATGAGCCGGTATCAAGAGCACGAGCGCTGGTCAGTGTCTGCCATTGTTCGCGTTTATGTGGTCCACCTGCCCATGATGCAGAAATGACCATACACTGTGCACCAGCATCTGCTAAATACTGGTAGAGCTCGGGGAAACGTACGTCATAGCAGGTGCTTAACCCGAGACAGACCCCATCGATAGTGATGAGAACTGGTTCTTTACCGGCAATGATATGTGCAGATTCACGGTACCCTAGGGCATCGTATACGTGTATTTTTCGATAATATTGCAGTTTTTCAGACTCAGCTGTCTTGTCTATTTTGTCTAGGGAAAATGCGCAACTCAGTTGATTGTAAACACGGTGAGCTTCAGAGGGTTCAGGTGCAAATCCGCCAGCAATAATGTGGATACCGATGTCTTGAGCAAATTCGCTTAGAGTTTGTTCCCATTGGTGGTAGTGACGATGAGTTTGGGTGTAGAGGTCTTCCCCAAAGGGAAACATTGTTGCTTCGGGGAAGACCACCAACTGGGCACCTTGTTGTTGAGCTTGTTCAGCGTAGTCTCGAACTATTGTGAGGTTTTCAAAGACGTTCGGTGTTGAACGTATCTGAGCTAAAGCTATTTTCATGGTGCGTTCTATTATCAGGTTCTGTGTTATTCAGAGATTCCAGCCGCTTTTTTAAATTCTTTGACCATATCGGCTGCACTGGTTGATGAGTTGACGTCTTCAAGGACTTTTCCATCTAGCACAAAGCTTGGTGTTCCGCGTACTCCAAATTTTTTGCCTTGTTCAAAGGACGCTTTGATGATGTCTTCTGTTCCGGTAGCAGAATAGTCAGTTTTGAACTGAGCCATGTCAAAGTCTAGTTCTTTGGCGTAGTCAGCAAATTTTTGGTAGGCGGCTTCTTCATTCTCAGATTCGCCCCACGTCTTTTGTTCAGAAAAGACCTTTTCGGAGAAAGGGATATATTTCTTCTGGTTTTGTGCACAAATCATTGCGCGTGCCGCAGAGATGGCGAAACGGTGCATAGGTAGTGGAAAGTTTTGAACGGTGACGTTGAGGATACCGTCAAGCTCTCCTGCTGCTTCAAGGTAGGCGGGGTCAGCTTTTTTGCAATAGGGGCACTGGTAGTCGGTGAAGAGTGTGACGGTTGGTTTGTCATTGAGAACGGTGTTGAGGTGGTATCCGTTATCGTCTCGTACGCCCGTATCTACGGCTTTGGTGTTGCTGTAAGATGCGGTAGAGGTATCTGAACCACAGGCGGTCAGTAGAAGTGTTACAGCAGTAAGAGTGCTGGCGCCAAGGAGGGTACGTCGGGTGTAAGGGGTATTTATGTTCATAGTTGTTTCTCCGATTCTATGATGGTGCTATTACTAGAAAACCATAGTGTGTTGGTGTTTCTTGAGCACGCACCGTCATGAGACACAAAATATTTGCTGTGAACTGGCGTAAGAACAGGTGTTCTGGTACAGTGTTTTTCGTTCGCTTTAGGGTGGACTAGGCCTCCATAGCTCAGGGGTAGAGCATTTCCCTCGTAAAGAAAAGGTCGTCGGTTCAAATCCGACTGGGGGCTCAAGATTCAGCGCTTTTGCCATCGTCATGGTAAAGGCGCTGTTTCAGTTAACGGGTTTTTCTCTTTTCATTGAACTGTTCATTAAGATGTATCTAGCAGGGCTCTTGGACCACTCTTTAATGCTTTCCTAAGAAAATATATGTTTGCTTTGTGTACCTCTAGATACAGCAACTATAAAGCGTTATTGTATTAGTACACTCGCTTTTAAAATTTTCTCATTTTGGAGGAAAACTCTCTCATGCAACGGGAGCATTTCACATTTGATCGACACCGAACAGGGTTCCGTTATTCGCGCGGTTTTATCCTGCTCCTCATCGTCTTACTCATACCATCAGCAGGTTTCTGGTTCTTCTACCGGTCTCTCTTCCCCACGGACTCATCTCTTACAGGCGCAGTAATCCTCACAATTACTACAGCCGTCTCTTTTGCGTACCTCCTCGGATACTCAGACGACCGGCACACTGCAGACTAATCGAAACGCTAGTTACGCCACAATCCGTAAGTTTTCGCCAGTTCAGAGACTTTACGTGCACGAGCCAAACGTGGAAGATATGAACCATCCTTAGGAACTGCACCATTTGTTGATTCGGCTAACATTTCGCGTGCCCATTGAATTTCTTCTTCACTGGGAGCAAGCGCAATATTAATAGTTTCTGCCTGCTGAGGATCAAGCAACAATTTTCCAGTCATGCCGTGACTCGATGTTACCGCACAATCACTCATCAACGAACCACCGTGTTTACCTAATGAAGGCCCATCAATAGGCCCAGGCAAACCACCAACACGCGACGCTAAAACAAGTTGAGAACGCGCATATGATAAGGCGATAGGGTCATCCGAAACGCCTGTGTCTCGACGAAAATCACCCACTCCGAACGCTAGACGGAACGTCCCCGGTGCGCGCGCAATATCTACCACGTTCACCATACCTAAAGCAGACTCAACCAATGCAATAACCGGTGTACCAGCTGGCATCATCATCGCAGTTCGAGTCACTTCATCAGGGTGCTCGGTTTCTGCCAGCATGACTCCTCGCAACCCCTTAACGTTGCTGAGTGTTTGAACATCTTTTTTCCAATGTTCTGTTCTCATCCCATTGATTCTGACCCAAGTGCTAACTTCACCATTGAGCAGTTCAACAATTTTTTCACGAGATTCGTCTTTGAGATTTTCAGGCGTGCCATCTTCAAGGTCGATGAGGATGGAATCTGATTCTGACTCTAGAGCGTTCGCAATATATTCTTCAGAAGAAGCTGCCGAAACAAGTAACCAGCTGCGAGAAAGACGAGCAGGTAACGATGCAGCACGTTCATTGCGGTGAAAATGTGGCATGAGAACTGTACTCCTAATGAGCCGATAATATTGTTCATCTCCAGTGTATAGATATAGTCCTCAAGACTCCTAGAACTATGACGGTCTGAGAGCAGCTTTATCGAAAATCAATAACCCTTGTCATATCCTCTAAAAATAGTTAAAACATCACATTTAAGATTCCTTACATCATAAGGTGTTTTATAGAACCTCGGAGTAGAGTGAATAGGTCGTAGCCTCGGCCTCTGAATACTTAGGAGTTTTAGTGCCTTCACCTGCATCACCTGATATACACGGTAGTTCTTCGTGGCTTGTTCCCGGTTCTCGTGAGCTACGCATGATTCTTATTGGACTGTTGTTAACGGTTCTTTTAGCTGCGCTAGATCAGACCATTGTTGCTACCGCATTGCCCACTATTGTTGGTGATTTAAACGGATTAGAGCATATTTCGTGGGTTATCACGGCATATATGATTTCTTCGACCATTACCTTACCCATTTACGGTAAGTTAGGTGACCTTTACGGACGAAAAACTCTCTTTCTATTTTCGGCAGTGGTTTTTCTCGTCGGTTCAGTACTCTGTGGTGTGGCAGGGTCTATGTGGCAGCTTATTCTTTTCCGCGCTGTTCAAGGCATCGGTGGTGGCGGCATTTTTACAGGTGCAACAGCTATTCTTGCCGATGTGTTAGCGCCACGCGACCGTGGACGCTATATGGGCCTTATTGGGGCAGCTTTTGGTATTGCGTCTGTTGCCGGTCCTCTATTAGGTGGTTTCCTAACTGATGCGCTGAGCTGGCGTTGGGTCTTCTACGTGAATCTTCCATTAGGTGCTCTTGCGTTGTTCTTTATCCTCAAATTTTTGCATCTTGGTACACCAAAACACGCTACGCCGCCACGTATCGACTATCTCGGTATTATTCTGATGGTTCTTGGTTCATCATCGCTTATTCTGGTGTCGAGCTGGGGCGGAACCGTGTACCCTTGGGGGTCTCCACAAATCATGGCTCTCATCGCCTTAGCGGTAGTCAGTGTTGCTCTCTTTATTGCGGTGGAGTTACGCGTTAAAGAACCATTGATTCCTTTAGGTATTCTCAAAGACCCTAATGTGTGGGTTTGCGTTTTCATGGGAGTCGGTGTCTCTGCTGCGATGATGAGCGTGGGCGCGTACCTTCCGACATTTTTCCAAATGGTGTGGGGTGTTTCTGCAACTGTTGCTGGTCTGATGATTCTTCCTATGACTTTTGCTCAAGTTGCCGCCACAGTTATTTCAGGCCGTCTAATTTCTGCTACAGGAAACTATAAGTTGTATCTTGTTGCTGGGCCAGCTTTGATTATTCTGGGACTTCTTGGGTTTAGCGTTATCGACCAGCACACATCGTACCTGTGGTTATCGGTGTTAATGGTCGTGATTTGTGTTGGTATCGGTTTTACCTTGCAGAATACTCTGCTGGTTGTTCAAAATAGTGTTCCTCCACGTGATATCGGGGCAGGAACTTCTACAACAACATTTATCCGACAATTAGGGGCTTCTCTAGGAATTGCTGTTTCAGGGTCTTTATTTATTGGTAATCTCACGGCCTTTACACAACAACATTCTGTTCAGATGGCAGCGCAGTCTCTCAACGCTCAACAGCTCAGTTCGCTTACTCCACAGGTTTTGGCGTCTTTGCCAGAGACTGCTCAACAGCTCATTGCTGAAGCTTTTTCTACGGCGATGCCTCCTATTTTCTTGTTCTCTATACCAGCGGTATTGTTGAGCTTTGTTCTCAGCTTTTTCATCCGACAGGTACCTTTACAAAAATAAAGGTTAGAGATGTTAATGGGCAGAATCTTCGCAAGGGAAGGTTCTGCCCATTTTTCTTGGCAAATATTCTTAGCTGTAGATTTTTCTCTTATGAGCTTTGCTGTCTAGCTTTTGCGTGTACGGACGCAAAATGCCGATCTTTATACCGTAACGCGGGAACTTCAATGCACCTATACATCAGGATGCCAAGAGTTAGACCGCTTGCTACGAGTGTTAACACTAAGACTGGACGGGGAAGCATTCCAAGGTGTGGCTCAAGAAAATGGTAAAGAACGTCGTGAGAGATGTAGATGCTGTAGCTTGCTAACCCTAAGAGTTGTAGCCCTTTCCACCGTAAGATGTGCATGAGCTGATCACCAAGTTTTTCACGAATCGCAACTTGCCCCCATAGAATCATCATGGCTGCGGCAATAGCTTGAATGGTGTAGCGAATTGTTTGGCGGAAGAACTCATCGCGAATGAGCAGAGACACAAGATATAGAAGCACAGCAAGAATCACGATTGTGTTACGCCCCATGAGAGGAACAGTTCTACCGTCACGGATTCTTCGCGTATTTCGGAATCGAGTGCCAACAACAGGGCGACCTTGAACTGCTGGAGTATTGCGGTAGGTAAAGAACCATAGTGCAACTAGCGTTCCTAGTGCGATGGCCTCAACTCGAGTTCCTGTACCAAAGTAGATACGGTCACCGGTGGCGTGGTGAAGGCTTAAATATATGCGGGAGCAGATGGAGTAGACGATAGCGGTTGAGGCAATGCCTGCCACAATTTTTTTATAGTGTTTGCTTTTCACGGCGAAGAGCCAGATGAGTGCAAAGACAAGGTAGAACTGTTCTTCAATAGATAGGCTCCAGGTCACAACAGAACCGGGTAGAACTGTTACCTGTGAGTCTAGGTAACGCCAGTTGAAGAAGAAGAATATTTGTCCGAGGAAGTCGATAATATCGATTTTTCCGCCAAGGCTCATATAAATCAGCGTGGGGATAATTAACGCTAGGAGCATAGGTGGGAAAATTTTGATGAGACGTCGCATGTAGAATCCGTTGACGTCAAATCCTCCGGTTTGTTCTCGCTCTCTCAGAAGTAAGAATGTGATGATGAAGCCAGAGATGACGAAGAAAATGGTAACCCCAGAACCGCCGGGTACAAAGCTTAGGCCTGCATGGGAGAATACGACGAGTAGGACGGCAAAAGCTCTCATAGCGTCGATGTGGGCGTAGCGGTTCATTGTTTCCTTTAAGTTTGGGTCGATGAAGGCGGTGTTATTTGTCGTACCGTATCCATGAAACCACAGCTCAGAGGTTTTTCTTCTCTACTCTGTAGCCACATTAATGGCTACTAATGTGGCGGGTTGAGCCACGTGTTGTGTTGTATGTGCCGGTTGAGTATTTTTCCGAGGTATTCAGCGCCGATAGAGCACATGAGGAGCGGCGCCCATAACTCTATCGGTGCGTGGGTGAGTTCTATGGTAAATAGTGCCCCAAAAAGTGCGGAGGCCTCGCTAGCAGATAATAATGCTGCTGCTCCAATGATCATGAAGACCGGTAGTTGTTCGGGTGTTCTGGATGCGAGCGCGATATAGGCACCGATGCTTGCGCCAGTAGCTAACGCGGGTGTGAGAGTTCCTCCAGCGGCACCAGCTCGTAGGCTCAGAAGTGTGAGTAGTGGTTTGGTGATGGCGAGGATGAGGAAACTGCTGAGGGTGATGTTGTGGTGGAGTCCTTGTTCAATGATGAGGACACCGTTTCCTAGAATATTTGGCTGGTAGGTGGCGATGACTGCGGTGAGGAGCATGAGTGAGCATAGTTGTGCAGGTAGTTTCCACCAGTGGCGGGGGCGTTCTTTGCGTATTTTTTGGATGATGTTTTGGCTAATGATACGAAAGGTTGTGCCAAGTATTGCGCCGATAAGGATGGCTCCAATCACCCATATCCAGCTGGAATATTCGAGTTTGTATGTTGGTAGTTGGTAGTAGGGTGCGGCACCGTAGATGGCTCTAGGGATGAGGAGTGCAAGGTAACTAATCGTTAGAGCGGCGAGGATTTTGCTCCATTTTTTGGTGGGGGAAACGATGCTGATGGTGTAAGCGGCTCCAGCGTATGGGGTGTTGTAGACTGCCCCGAGTGCTGCACCGCAGGCGGCGGCAGTGAGAAAGTTGCGTTCTTCTGGGGTGAAGTGTTGTGGGTGGTAGAGACGGTGGGCGATGGTTGCTGCAAGTTGTCGAGGGGCGGCTTCTCTGCCGATGGATGCGCCTGCGCCGACGAGGAATACTTGTGTGAAGGCGTCAATGGTTGTTCTGGTGAAGGGGTAGTGTTGCGCGCGTGTGGTGATGATGTCTTGGGTGCTAGGTAGGTTTTTTTGGCGTAGTTTCCACCAGCAGATTCCGCTGATGGCGCCGGCGGTTGCCATCATAATAGGTGTTAGGTGGGGCACCTGTTGAGTTTTGCTGATGAGGTTTTCGATGAGGTGGAGGAATTCGGTCAGGAGCACGCCGATGATTCCGGCGCTAAGAGCAACGGTGAGGGCGGCGAGGGTGAGGAGTATGTATTTGCGCCGTGGGTTGGTGGGGTGTTGTGGGGTGTTGCTCATCGTTTTTAGTTTAGACGTTTATGGGGTCTTTGATGAGCACTGGCAGTGTTTAGGCGGATGCACTAATTTTTTGTTGTGCGTATTCGTTGTGTCGTTGTGTTGTTTCGTAGTGTGCTTGTTGCAGGAGTTCTTCTGCACGTTCAATGTGTTCTCGCACTGTTTCTACACGTCGCATGACGATTTCTTGTCGGCTACATTGGAATTCGCAGCTTCCGGCGCAACGCACCATGGCAAGGGCCTCTGCGCATAGTGCGACGGAGTTTCCGGCTCGTGAGAGGCACCGGTGAAGTTCTGAGTAGATGCCACTGGGTGATGCGGGGATGTCGGTGCTGTTGCTGGGCGCTAGTTGTTGGGCGCGGGCTGCGATTATTCGTACGCGTGGTAGTAGGTCTGCGAGGGCGTTTGCTTCTGGAACGACGAGTTCGAGGGTTCCGTCGTCTGGTAGTTTTTCGAGGATTTGGTGGAATCTGTCGATTCCACGGTTGAAGCGGTCGTGTGCGCGTCTCCAGATTCCTTGGCCGAGTTCTGCGTCGTTACGGCGTCCTTGTAAGAAGTCTTTGAGGCTCACGTTCTCCCCCTTTCATCTACTTCCTTTTCTTAGGTTACCCTAAATTAATTTGCTGACACTATGTCAAACGCAACACTACGTTAAGAAAATTGAAAAATCACCTAGAGAGGGGCAGGTTTTGACGAAGGTGTATTTATTATTCATCTAATATTTTATGTTTTCTGACACATTGTCGCCGCACTGTTTTGTATTCTCATGAGTTCTCTGGTAGATTCTTCTACGGATGGTTGTCCGAGCGGCCGAAGGAGCTGGTCTTGAAAACCAGTAGGCGGTAACCCCGTCTCAAGGGTTCAAATCCCTTACCATCCGCCACGTAAAACCGTGTTTCTCATGAGTGAGAGACGCGGTTTTTCTTTTGGGTTAAAGAACGGCTGACTCTGACAACAGAATTATTTGACCACACCCCACAAAACAGCTAGTATGGTGAATGCTGTATTGCGGTTGAGTCAGATGTTGACGGGCTAAACACGATACGGTGTTGGAGACGTGCCAGAGCGGCCGAATGGACTTCACTGCTAATGAAGGGTCGGGGTTAAACTCGACCGGGGGTTCAAATCCCCCCGTCTCCGCCACATAAAAATCCCTGGGCGCTTTCAGGTAAAAGTGCCCAGGGATTTTTATGTTCTCCTCAAAACTTAGAAAGTTCTAAAAGAAACTAGTCGCGCATCGTGATCTAATAGTTCAGACCAAGAAGTCTCCACCTCAAAGACCGCAATCGAAGAGGGCGGAAAACCATAAGAAATATCCATGAGTGATTCGTAGTCAGATGTTGAGCTCATTAAATCCATTGCTGCATCTTGTACGCCTGGCAAGTGAGCAACTAACATCATTGAGCGAACAGAATCGGGGGTATTCTCAATGCACTGACGTAGCATACGAGCTGGAGCGTTATAGAGCCTCTCGTCGAGGGAGGCTGTTGGGGCTTTTTCTCCGAGAGCTTCACATACCCATGTTGTTGTCTGCCGAGTGCGCAACGCAGCAGAAGAAACGATCATTTCGGGAAGAGTTCCTGTATGGTGCAGCCATTCGCCCGCGGTTCGGGCTTGAAGGTGCCCGCGAGAGGTGAGGGGGCGGTTGAAATCGTCCATGCCCCAGTCAGCTTCAGCATGACGCATGATAATCAAGGTTCGTGTGTCATCTGGTCTTTGTGAAAGTTCTTCAGCCATAAGCACCATCTTAGCCGGTCTCTAGCTTTGAGCTAGAAACTTTTTGAGGGCGTACACGGTCTCTTCCGGCTGGTCTGCGTGCACCCAGTGTCCAGCATTTTTAAACACAACTTTTTGCACGCGTGGGAAGAGGCTCCTCATAACAGGGGTATCTTTTGACGTGACATATGGGGAGCGCCCTCCTGCAATCCATAGCACCGGTCGGTTGAAGGAAAGGTTGGGGTTTTGCCATCCCATAATTTTCGGCAGGTTTTCAAAGAGCATTTGTAAGTTCGGTTGCCAAGAGAATCCTTCTTCTGTGCGAATGAGGTTTTGAAGTAAGAATCCTCGCACGCTAGAGTCTGGCACTGCTGGTGTTAGCATTCTATGGGCTTCGGCTCTCGTCGAGAATTCCTCGATAGGAAGTTTCAGAAGAGAGCCCAGCAGATGGGTAAAGTTTCCGGTAGATACTGAAGGGGCGATATCTAAGACTACGAGCTTTCGCACGAGTTCTGGATGTCTTAACGCTAAGAGCATTGCGACCTTTCCTCCCATGGAATGTCCAACGACATCAACAACGGGGGCGGGTTCGCCGTGGTATGCGCAGATAGCTTGTGCGACGCTATCTGCCATGTTGTTATAGTCAAAGGATTCTGTCCATGGAGAGTTTCCGTGGTTGGGAAGGTCGATGAGCAGAATTGTAAAGTCTTGTTCGAGGTTCTTTGCAATTGCGGTGAAATTTTTGCCACGTCCCATGAGTCCATGCAGAAAGACAATAGTTTTTGGGCCTGTTCCTAGAGACGTTATTGAAAGAGTTGGTGTGTCAGCCATAGTTTTTGTTTTTCGTGTTTCTCTTTAAACCCGTATAGGCGCCTATTTTCTAGACGCCTACACGGGTTTATTGCTATGCGTTAGCTTTTAGATGGAGTATTCGGGAGCTGCCCATACAACGACTTCGGGGTGCTCGTAGAATCTGTACCCTTGCCCTCGTACCGTACGTACGGTGTTGGCAAGACGTCCCAATTTTGAACGTAGGCGACGAATATGGACGTCAATGGTTCGTTCATTAGGTGTTTCCTCGGCATCTCGCCATAGGCTTGCGAGGAGTTCTTCGCGTCCGACGGTGCGTGCACCGTTTTCAACGAGGTAGTTCAAGAGTTCAAATTCTTTGTAGGTGAGGTTAAGGACTTCACCGTCTAGAAAGACTTCTCGACGCGATAGGTCGATAAGAACACCAACGGAGTGAGCAGGTTTGTGTTCTTGGGATGAGTATTGTGTAGATGAGAAAGGCTCGGGCTGGTGGTGTACAGCGGTGGGGTCACCTAGGGCGTTGCGCACGACTTCAAGGTCTGTTCCTTCTGCTCCGGATGGAGCTAGCGCGACGGCCGCGTAGGAGTCAGCTTCTGGGACGATACCGCGGGTATAGTCGCGTAGTTCTTGTACGATACGCACAAGTGATGTCCCGTTTGATGCTGCTGTTTCTTCAGAGAGCCCGACATAGATGACAAAGCCACGTGCTTCACTCTCGGGGTGGTTGAGTTTTGCGGGTGGGGTGTCAATATGATGTGTTGTCATAGGACGCAGGCTAGCGGGGTGTTTGGGCATGTGACGTCCCTGAGATAGGTTCGACGCAGTGCGTTGAGTTGATACTCTGTTCCGCTGAGAGATGTGGACGTATCCAGGTGCTCCGGACATTCTTCTTACCTGTCTTCTTGTGGTGGGATAAGAGCGTATATCTGGGTGGTTTGTGCAGGATCTTCTGCTTTTCCACACATGAAGCTCTTGATCGCTTTACCGTTTTATCGTTGTATGATTTCGTCGATAAATCAAGTAACATTCCTCTGTTTTTTGGACAGTTGAGGGAATTATCTCAAAAAATGCTGTCTATACAGGTTCTCTTTTTCTCATATTTTGGTACATAAAAATACGTAACTATTATTTTTTATACATAAACAACCTGTACTTTCAAGGCATACACTTTTGTCCGATATACACCAACCAACAACACCATGTAGCACTAGCGATTTGTCAAGACTAACCTCAACTTTTCTCCTTTTTCATCCCTACTAGCACCAAGACCAAGAACCAGTCCCAAACTCACCCAGCCTAAACCACACAAGACCACACACCTCACAAAAAGCTCCCACCACCATCGCATTCTTCCAAGATTCACAACAAAGCACACGTACTAAATAGGCACACTAAGCCACGCCAACACCGAGTGATCCCAACACAACAACACCAAAACTCATCCACAAAGTGGGGAGCACTCCTTCATGCCAACACTTTCCCACATTTATCCCAAGAGTGTAGAAAAGAGCCTCTAAACACCACCCCAGCAACCCAAAATAATCTCACAAAAAATTACACTCAAGCACTACACAAAATATTAAACAACATGATTTATGCATTTTGTATGCAAATGGGGGTATAAGAGAAGAAGCTCTTATACCCCCATTTAAAAGGTCAAAAATTTTTTAATAGCGAAACGCCAGACCGTCCAATATCTGGCTACTGAGCAAGACCGTACAGACGGTCACCAGCGTCACCAAGACCAGGAACAATATACGCCTTATCGTTGAGACACTCATCTTCAGCAGCCAAGAACAAATCAACGTTCTCAAACCCGTCAATACCATCACGCAAAGCAGCAATACCCTCGGGAGCACCAATAATGCACAAGCACGTAATTTGCTCCGCACCGCGAGCACGCAAAAACTTAATAGACTCAATCAAGGTTCCACCCGTTGCAAGCATAGGATCAAGAACATACACCTGACGTCCCGATAAATCTTCAGGCAAACGCTCCGCATAAGTCACGATATCCAGAGTCTGCTCATTGCGAGCCATACCCAAGAAACCAACCTCAGCAGTAGGAATCAAACGAGTCATACCCTCTAACATGCCCAAACCAGCACGCAAAATAGGAACAACCAACGGGCGCGGTTTAGTCAAAACCTTACCTGTCGTAGAGGTGACAGGAGTGACGATTTCACGCTCCTCAGTACGAATAGTACGAGTCGCCTCATACGCCAAAAGCGTCACAATCTCTTCAACAAGCTGACGGAAAATAGGAGAAGGGGTGTTCTTATCACGAAGAACAGAAATTTTATGTGAGACCAAAGGGTGGTCAAGAATGGTTAAACGCATACTCTCAAGCTACCATTTTCAGCCAAAAACTGTACCGCTGTCTCACAGAAAAACACAGGCTGTGAAAAAGATAATCACCAACACCCCAGAAAACAAACATCAAAAAAGAGCCTTTCTACACTGGACTACAGTATAGAAAGGCTCTCCAACGCGGTGACGGAGGGATTTGAACCCTCGGTACGGGGTTACCGTACACAACATTTCGAGTGTTGCACCTTCGGCCGCTCGGACACGTCACCAACTGTGGCAAGTTTACCCGTTAACACCGAACATTCTCAACTTTTGAGCAGAAAAGTTCATCTCAAGCAACTCCCTGCCCAAAGTGCTCTAATGCGCGATATACGAATCAACCGTCAACATCACAGCACGAGTAGCGTCCTCAGAGGTACGCTCGGCAGCATGAATCTCACGGTCCATCGCAAGCATAAAGATAGACCCAAAAATAGAAATAGAGACAGCTTCTGGGTCTTGAGCATGATCCACAGGATAACGAGTCCCAATCGCTCTCACCATATTCTCTAATTCACTCACCAGATCCTGACGAGTCTTCACAATCGCTTCAGACCAAGGCTCTTTACTACGCCAAATCTCAGTAATCCACAAACGGGCAAACCCTGGGTGCTCAGCCAAATATTCAAAAGCTTCCTTAATACCAGCCCTCATCGCCTCACGAGGGTCAGACTTCTGAGAGCCTTGTTGCACTCGAGTCTTCAAAAGTTGCGCACCATATTGAAGGAGCTGCTCAATCATCGTCTTTTTAGAACCAAAATTATAATAAACAGTTCCTTTAGAGACTCCAGCTTTAAGCGCTACTTCTTCAACCGTCGTCGCTTCAGCACCCTTTTGGCTCATAATCTCTAGCGCCGCCTGAAAAAGCTTAAACTGTGTACGGTTAGTACGCCCCGGACGACGCGTTACCGCAGCAACCGCAGGGGTAGGATACTGAAAATCTGAGACAGATTCATCTTGCGTATGAGACACCGACATTAAACTGCAATCTCCGGATTAAGTTTCTTCAAATTCCATGTGCGATTCTTATAAGTTCCAATAAAACCTAAGAATAAACCGAAAACACCCCATGCGGCGAGAACAAGTACATCACCTGTAATCGCACCATAATCAATTCCATAGGCTAGACGGCGCGTACCGCTGAGAGCATACCCCATCGGAAGGAACGAATGTAACCAACGAATAGACATAGGTAACGTTTCATAGGGCATCATACCGCCAGCAGTAACCAACTGTACAATAAGCACCACAAGCGCCAACAACTTACCAGGAGCAGATAACAAAGCTACAAAACCATAAATCACAGCGGTATAAACACAAGAAACAAACGTTAAGAACAGCAACAAAAGCCACGGATGTTCCATCTTGAAACCAAGACCAAAATGTACCGCCAAGAACAACAAAAGAGTTTGCAATACGCCAAGAACAGCAAAAGGCCCCCAACTGCCAATAGCAATACGCAAGGTCGGAGCAGAAGACGCTAATGCTCGAGTGTTCTCTGGACGCAAAGTCTGAACCAGCATCAAAGCACCAATCCATAATGCCAACACAATAAAGAACGGCCCCATGCCTTCACCATAGGTACTACCAGAGGCCAAGGAAGTCTCTTTAAGCTTGACAGGATGAGACATCACATTCGCAATACGACGTTGATCTTCCTCATTCAGTGAAGGGACTTTGTTCGTTCCCTCCTCTAGTCCTTCAAAGAGTTCTCCGGCACCATCTTGAAGCTTTTGAGTTCCCGAATGAATCTCTCCAGCACCCTGATCTAGTTTTGAGGCGCCATGTTGGAGTTTTTGAGCACCAGAATGAACACGGTCAATTCCGTCGTTGAGAGAATACTGCCCAGAAAGTGCTTGTTGCTCACCATCAGCAAGCTGTTCAGCGCCCTGAGCAAGCTCCCCCGCCCCCGAAGATAGGCGATACGTTCCATGAGCAAGCTGCTCAGCACCATCAGATAATTTTTGTGAACCATCAGAAAGCTGGTGTGTACCATCAGCGAGTGTCATAGTTCCTTGACTCAATTGAGAACTACCTGTGACCAGGTCTTGAGCACCATGATGAAGTTTCTGAGCACCCAAAGATAATTGGTGCATATTCTCAGAAACTTTTTGAGTACCATCAGCTACCTGTTGAGCACCTTGGAAGCTCTTTTTTGCACCGTCAGCTAGTGAAACAGCACCAGTCTTAGCTTGTGTTGTAGCGCCTGCAAGCTTTTGAGCACCTTGAGACAACTCATGAGTAGAAGAAAGTAATGTATTGATATGTTCACCAACCGTTGACGTTCCATTCTCACATAGAGAAGAAAATTCTGTCATTTGAGAAGATATACCTTGTAAGACGGCAGTGTTAAGGTCTGTCAAAACCGCCTTATTTTCTTCTGAACCTAAAAGTTCAAGCATCTGCTGTGCTTGTTCTGGAGTCAGAGTTCCCTCTTGAACAAGAGCTTGCAAACGCCGTTCAATATTCTGGTGAAGTTGTGCTGTCACGTCATCTGTCAGCTGGTGAGCGTAGTGCGCTACTTGCTCTTCTGAGGTAGGAGCCTGACACATGGCGTTAAGCCCCGAGGCTAGTTCAGGTAGTGGGGAATTTGCCAGAGTTTTGTCTAAGGTTGTGTTTCCCTCAGCTAAACGGGCGGCGCCTTCGTCGATAGCTGTTATACCGTCTGCAAGTTTTTGCGCCCCCGTAGAGAGCGTTTCAGTACCGTTTGCTAATTTTTGGGCACCGTCGTTGAGGCGTATAGTGCCTTGGTCTAGCTGTTGAGCACCATCTGAGAGCGTTTGAGTGCCCTGAGCCAGTTGTTGCGCTCCACCATCGAGTTTTAAGGCACCTGTTGCAAGTTTTTGTGCACCTTCAGCCGCTGATTCGAGGTGAGTGTTAAGTGTGTTTGCACCATCGGCTAAACGAGAAGCCCCGTTCTGAGCGTCTTGTGTTCCGTCTGAGAGTTGATGGGCACCCTGGGCAAGTTTGGCAGATCCGTCCGCTAGTTTTTCTTGTCCGTGAAGAAGCTGAGACGAACCATCTTTAAGTTGTAGCGTGCCGTCATTGAGCTGTGTTGAGCCGTCGTTGAGCCGTGTTGTTCCATCTTTAAGTTGTCCAACAGCATCGCTGAGTGTGAGAGTTCCTTGGTCTAGTTGGCTTGCCCCATCGCTAGCTTCGTGCAGGTTTGAGTGAATGGTAGTGAAACTTGCGAGTAAGGCATTCGCTGTTTTATCGCCGACTTCCGATGCCACAGAGTCGCGAACAGCTGTTCCAGCTTTTGCCACAATATTTGTCAGAATATAGTTGTTTGCATCGTTAGTAATGACTTCAATCCCCGCAGATTGGGGGTCAATATCAGGAGTTTTGCCGTTTTCATCGGGTACAAAAGACCCAGCGGATTGAAGTTTTTGAGAGAAGTCTTGAGGGATAACGAGCGCAAACTCATATACTCCGTGGGTGACATCATGAACAGCTTGCTCTCTGGTGGGTACTTTGTGCCACGAAAAGTTTGCTTTCTCCAGCAGAGTTTTTTCGACATCTTCTCCGATGTTTATGGTTTCGCCGTCTTGGGTGGTTGCACCGGCATCTAACATCACGAGGGCTCCGGGAACATCGTCTACAGAGTCATAAGGGTCCCAGTTTGCGTATAGATATATTCCGCCGTACAGCAGGGGGATACAAGCCATTGCCAGCAGAACTAGTTTAGGGAGTAGTCCTGCTGTGAGACGTTTTAGTTCAGCGAGAGTAACTCTTAGAATGCTCATTTATCGTTGTTCACTCTCCGTTGCTGTGTCAGGGTTTTCTTGGGGAAGGTCGTATTCTTTTTCTTCGTTCGAGGAGTTTGTTTCTGGGTGTGAATCTTGTTCTTCGTGTGTTTTCACGTTTTCTTCGTTGAGGAGTTCATCGTGTGCGCTTCCTACCACGGCCTGTTTGCCGTCCCAGGTGGAGGAAATATGAGGGACAACAGCAACGACGGCACGGGGGCGCTCTTCGTTTTCAGCTAGTTGTAGAAGGTATGGTAGCCACATGCGTGTGTGGTTAAGATGCCGTGAGGGGGTATCAAAAACGAGTAAGTCTGCGTGCTGATAATTGGCGGCAAGAGTGGTCATAAGGCGAATATTTTGCTCTCCGGTTACTTGTTCATTCCAGAGGTTATCGAGGTCTTCCAGTCCGTGTTCTTTCAGCCATTTCCCAGAGCGTGGTCGAGTAAAAGGTCCCATGGTGTAGCTCAGCATTTCTGATACGTAATCACGAACTCTCATATGGTTTTCTGGTTCGTTGATGTTCGGAGAGTCGATCAGTTCTGAACGACGACGAAGCTTTTTCATGCTGGATTCTTCTCGGGAAGGCTTTTGAGGGTCTGTCCAAAGAATCGTTCCGCCGGAGGGTTTCATGCGACCTGTTAGTGTCAGTGATAGCGCGGTTCTTTCGAGTTGGCTATCTGCTTGAATGATGATGACTTCTCCGCGGTTGAGGGTGAAGCTGGTGCGTCCGAAGAGGGCGTTATGCCGTCCTTTTGCCCAGATATTATCAACGATGAGCATATTCTTCCCCTTATGAGCCACGTATTCTTCTCTGTGAGAAAATCATAACTTGAACTCGTCGGTCAGTTTTGGTCTTTTGGTGTGAGATTTTCAACCAACTGCTGGCAGAAATATCACACCAAGCGCTCAACGCTAGGGGTAACTTTCATGAACACCAGTCGTGAAGAACTTCAAAAACGACCAAATGGACCGTGACTTTCTGAGCGTTTCTTTTCAAAAAAAGTTTTCATAAGAGATGCGCATTCTTCTTCTAAAACACCAGAGTACACTTCGACAGAATGTGGGTATCTTCTATCACGCAGAACGTCATATAAGCTCCCTGCCGCCCCTGTCTTCTCTTCCCACGCACCAAGAACAACAGTTGATATTCTGCTCAACAAAATTGCGCCAGCACACATAATGCACGGTTCAATGGTCACGACTAACGTGCAGTCTTCTAAACGCCACTGTCCACGCTGTTCGGCAGCTTCACGTAGAGCAATGATTTCAGCATGAGCGGTAGGGTCTTGGTTTTTTTCACGCTGGTTGTATCCGCGACCAATAATGGTTCCGTCCGAAGCGATAACGAGAGCACCAATAGGCACATCTGAACTATCTAAAGCACACTGAGCTAAGGATAGTGCCTCATGCATCCATTCTTGGTGTTCTTTCCGGTGAATACGACGTGCATGAACATATTCTGTGTTACACATATAAACTACTCAAAACCATTTTTATCTAGGAAATAGCCAAAGCAAAAGGATACACACTGTGTGCCCCAGCCCGACGTAATTGCCGAGCAATAACAGTTGTACTCCATCTAGAGTTCACGCTATCAGACACCAGAAGTACTGAAGGGTGATGCGTTTGTAAAAACACTCTCATAGGTTCAGGAATCGCATAGGCATCCCAAACCCCCGCACAACGGAACACAGAGTTCCCCTGCGCATAAGACGTTGGTTGTACTAACTGAATATCGCCTAAATCGTGAAGGCGTCCCGTCTGAGCAAGACCACGAGCAAGAGAAAAAGCCAAACGCGGATGATGTTCAGAAGGCACCCCGATGACAACATTCGGGCGATTCTGCCAGTCCCACTGGGACAACACTTTGACACAGGCCTGACCTAGCTCCGACGACACTTCAACATCTTCAGCGTCTTCTTTGAAAATTTCTCGCAGAACATTACCCCACCCAATATCAGTTAGCCTCGCTAAAGCTCTCCCTTGGCAGGCACGTTCTTCTTCAGCAATCTTTGCGCGAGAAGGAATTTCAGAGTCTTTCCCAGTGCCTATCTTTTGTTCAAGAAGTTTCTTAAGTCCACTGGGCCACATACGACGAGGTTCAATACGAACACCTGCTTCTTGGAGACTATTGCGGGTTGTTTCATGAGCATACGAACTAATCTGTTGGGGATACCAAGAACCTGCACAGTTATCACACCGTCCACATTTCGTAGCTGTAGTATCGTCCAGTTGCTGAGCCATGTATACCATTCGGCATGAAGACGTACTGATATAGGAGAGCATTGCTTCTTGCTCGTGCTGACGTGTTTGCGCTACTTTTCTGTATCTTTCAGCGTCATAAGTCCACGGCGCCCCAGTTGCTACCCACCGGTTAGACACACGACGTACAGCACCCTCTACAGCAAGCACTTTTAGAAGAAGTTCTAGATTGCTGCGACGAATATCAACGACAGTCTCTAGTGCGCTTAGTGTTAACGTCTGGCCTTGTTCTCGAGCTTTTTCTAGCACATTCAAAACAATAGAAGTGTTTTCTTCTGTAGGCATTGACGCGGTAGCGAAATATTCCCAAATATCTTGGTCTTCTGCACCAGGTAGTAATAAGACGTCTGCATTATCGGTGCCACGTCCGGCACGGCCAACTTGTTGGTAGTAGGCAATGAGACTCGATGGGGCACCGCAATGAATCACAAATCCCATATCTGGTTTGTCAAAGCCCATGCCCAAAGCACTCGTTGCCACGAGTGCTTTTATCGTGTTGTGTCGTAAAGCTTCTTCTGCTTCAATGCGTTCTTCGACAGACATCTGTCCGCTATATGATTGCACCGCGTATCCGGCATTTCTGAGGATATGCGCGATATCTTCTGCAGCAGATACGGTAAGGGTGTAGATAATCCCTGAACCAGTCAATGTTTTGAGGTGTTCAACAAGCCATGCAATACGTTCTGTAGATTCTTTGAGGTGGAGCACACCAAGTCGTAGAGAGTCACGAGAGAGCGGTCCACGCAGAATGAAAATATCGAAGTTCTGTTCAGAAGAGTTTTTTAGGGTGTTGCCAGAGTAGTTAAGCTGTTCTGCAATGTCTTCAATGACTCGTTGGTTTGCGGTTGCTGTTGTTGCCAGAATGGGGGTATTGGGCTTTAGCTGAGCGATAACTTCGCGGATGCGGCGATAATCGGGACGGAAGTCATGCCCCCAATCTGAGATGCAATGTGCTTCATCAATGACGAGTAATCCAAGAGAATCGACAAGTTCTGGTAGCCAATGTTCGTAGAAATCTGGGTTGTTGAGGCGTTCTGGGCCGATGAGGAGCACATCTAATGTTTGTTGCTGGAGTTGTTGCCGTATTTCGTCCCATTCGGTGATGTTTGAGGAGTTGATAGTGGCGGCTTTGACTCCAGCTCGGGCGGCCGCTTGTACTTGGTCTCGCATGAGTGCAAGTAGTGGAGAGATGATGAGAGCAGGCCCTCCCCCGCGTTTGCGCATCAGTAATGATGCGATGAAATATACTGCAGATTTTCCCCATCCTGTACGTTCAATGACGAGAGCTTTACGGCGGTGTTGCACGAGGGCTTCGATTGCTTCGTATTGTCCGCGGTGGAAGGCAGCGTCATTTTTTCCTGTGAGTTTTCTGAGAAGTTTTATTGCTTCGGTGTATAACTCATCGTGATGTATCTGCGAGTAATTCGACATATCTTGTAGTCTACGGAACCTTTCACTGGCAAAGAAGTCTCTGGAGAGAGATGTAGATAATCTTATGTTCTCAGCATGTACGGGGCTTTTACCTAGTAGAATCGGCAGGAGTTTACTTTCATTAGACCGCTATCAACAGGAAAGTTTTTTATGAGCCATCTTCTTCTGGCAGGTATTTTTGACATGGTGCAGATGCCTGTCGCGGTATTAGGTATAGACATTGAGAAGATTCTTGAGCAAGCTGGTCCCTGGGCTTTGGCTGTGGTGACGTTGATTGTATTCATTGAATCTGGCGTATTGTTCCCTTTTCTTCCTGGTGATTCTCTTCTTTTCACCCTTGGTCTCATTCACGTTCAGCTAGGTTTGAACCTTTGGGTGATGATTCTTTGCTTGTGTATTGCTGCTGTTGCCGGTGATCAAGTTGGTTATTATTTGGGGCATCGCTTTGGGCGTAGGTTCTTTAGTGCTGATGCAAAAGTGCTCAATACGAAGAATCTTCACGCCGCAGAGAGCTTCTTTGAGAAATATGGTGGCAAGGCTCTAGTTCTTGCACGTTTTGTTCCTATTGTGCGCACGTTCGTTCCCTTGGCTGCGGGTATTGCGAAATATCGTTATCGTGATTTTGCGAAGTGGAATATTACCGGTGCGATCACGTGGGTCTTTACTCTTGTCTTTGCTGGTGTACTTTTAGGCGGTATTCCTTTTATCCGAGACAATGTTGAGGCTATCGTTATCGTAATTGTGGTTGCCTCTGTTCTTCCTGTCGGTGTGGAATATCTTCGGGAACGTCGTAAGGCTCATCGCTCTTTCAAATAACAGTAGTTATACAGTAAAAGGTGGATATCTCCGGTGTTGGAGATATCCACCTTTTACTGTATGAGACGAGATTAGTGAGATTCTTGTTCCATCAGCTCACTGAAAAGTTCTGCGTTGTATTGGAAGCCACGGAGTGTTTCGTCAACGACGTTTTGACGTTCTTCTTCGCTCAGAGGTGCGTTATCAAGGAGAGTGCGGTATGAATCTTTGAAAATTTTAGGCTTGGGTAGCTCGTCGAAGCGATACATGCTCAAGGCTTCTGAGCTAATACCGTAGTGACGTCCCATCAAGACCGCTACTGCTTGTCCGCCAGATAGGTCACCTAGGTAACGTAGGTAGTGATGAGAGAGGAAACGCTCGGGTGATTGCGCGCTGTCGAGGATACGCTGAGCGTATTTAGTTGTTGCAGGCAGAGCTGGGTCGATGTTTTCTTGTCCAAGTGCTTTGATGTCAGCGCGAATACGTTCGGTGCGCGCTAGTTCTGGCTGGTTGAAGGGTTCAAGCATTTTGTTGCCGGCTTCTCGGTAGCCTTGGGCAACTTTTTCGAGGGCTTCGTACAGGTACACATATTGGTTGAGTAAACGCAGGTAGCTTTTTTCAGATAGTTCGCCCTTCATGAGTTTTGTCATGAATCCCGAGTGTTCTGCTGTTGAGTGCAGTTCTTCGCTTTCGCGTTTGAGTCGTGCTGAAAATTTTTCGGCGGGGATTTCTGTTGTTGCAGTGGCGTTCATGGTGTACTCCTGACATTTTAGTGACACGATGTCACTAAATAACTTACTGACATAATGTCATTAAAATTCGTTTTATGCAAGCACGCGCTTCACAACAGATGATAAGGTTAGGGTAACTAAACATGTATGCAATTAGCGTACATTGTTGTAGCCTAATAGCGTCATCCCTAAATAGCCATACCTTTCAGAGGAATATCATGCCGACACAACGCACAAAGCGCTCCTACGCTTTCTTGGCGACCGCAGCAATTGGCCTTTCCAGTTTCAGCACACTCCCCGCAACCCAAGCAGTCGAAACACCACCTGCAGCAAGCGAGCATATACAAACCCAAAAGACTCTTGAAAACTCCACAATGACGTGGGGCGTCAAAGAATCTTTCCATAAATATGTCACCGGACCTATTGCCGCAGGAAACATCGAAGCAAGCGATGGAGCTTCCCTCAACGACCAACAAATCATCACGTGGGAACAGGGCCAAGGAGAATACTCCTTAAGCACAAAAACCGGACACATAAATTTTGGAGGTGCTCTTCATTACACTGGACACCACGGTGTACTTGACATCTCACTCAAAGACTTCCAGCTCATCTTTAACGCTGATGGAACCGGAACCATCAAAGTTTCAGGAACCTCTAAAGACATGGCTGGAAATATCACAGACCTAGAAAACGTCAACTTTGCAAACGTTGTCTTGACACAGCCATCTTTCAAAGACAACACCCTCACCTTCACAAACGCTAATGCAACGCTCACCGAAGATGGAGCGAAACTCTTTGCGAATTTCTATAAGGCTGGCACAGAACTTGACCCTCTGACTATCAGTGCACAGATTGCGCCAGAGCCTGTTGAGCCGACCGAGCCTGTTGAGCCGACCGAGCCTGTTGAGCCGACCGAGCCTGTTGAGCCGACTCAGCCTGTTGAGCCGACTCAGCCTGTTGAGCCGACTCAGCCTGCTGAACCGACTAAGCCTGCTGAACCGACTCATGATTCCCTACAAAGTGTCGAATCAGCTCAAGCCACGTGGGGCGTTAAAGAATCCTTTATTCACTACATCACCGAAGGTGTCGCACAGGGAGAAATATCCCTCACCGACGTTGAAAACAACCAAAATGTTTTCGCCTTCACCAAAGTTAACGAAGCAAAGTCTGGATTCAACCCCCAAGAAAAAACCGGCGTATTCGCTTTTGACGGTGTCCTACGATTCACAGGACACCACGGAAAACTCGATATCACTATCTCCAACCTACAAATTCAGATACGCGAAGAATCCGGATACCTTGTTGCAGACATGAGCACCAAGTCAATGGACGGATCAACCACATCTGCACGTGCCGTGCACCTTGGAAACATCGATATCAGCTCTCTAAAAATAGAGAAAAATATCGTCTCACTCACCAACGCGCCAGTCTCACTCAGTACAGCAGGAGCACAAGCCTTTGGCGGATTCTACCAAGCTGGCACAGAGATGGCACCCCTAAACCTTCAAGCTCAATTGGGTGAGGCTACAGACAACACGCTCTCCTACGACCGTGCAGAAAATCACCCAACTAAGCAGGATACCGAAGAAGAAAAACAAAGTTCACATTCTCAAGACTCTTCTGAACATCCAACCCAACAAGGGAATACAGCTACTCCTGAAACCACCACACCCAAGGGCAACTCTCATACACACGTATCACGCAACCCTTCTTCTGCTTCAGCAGCAACCTGTGTTCCAGTGCAAATCACCGAAACAGTACCTGGTAAAACCACTCAGGAAAGTACAGGAAAGAACATCATCTCAGCAGGTGTTCTTGACTGGGGACTTCGCACATCATTCCGCAATTACGTTGCCGGAGGAATTGCTCACGGCGGATGGAACCTTGATGGAGTTACCTACAATTCTGGTGCATTTACCTGGTCCAACGGAACAGGAAATATTGAAGGAGCAAAAGGCACCATATCCTTCAACGGCTCCATTAACTTCCACGGACATGACGGAGTTCTCAACACAACACTTTCTAACCTTCGTGTAGAAATCAACGGAAAACGCGGAACTCTCTACGCACACGTCAACGCAAACTCCATGGAAGGCAAAAACGTTGACTACGGAATCGTCGCTTTTGCTAGTCTTGACCTTTCAAAGATGTCAATGAACGAGCAGAAGATTTCTGTTGTTTCTGCTCCAGCAGTACTCACCGAAGCTGGAGCAAAATCCTTCGCAGGTTACTATAACGCCGGCGAAACACTTGACCCCATCTCTTTCTCCGGAACTCTTACACCCGAAACAAAGAGCGTCACAGGTCAGCCCACAACAGTCACCCGAACTGCATACCGTGGAGCAGGATGCACAGCTGAACAACTCGCATACACCGGAACTTCCCAAACTGTTCCATTCCTCATTGCTGGTGGAGGAATGCTAGCCCTTGGTGCAATGCTTCTTATCACAGCTCGTCGCCGACGCACAGCATAACCTCACAACGCTATCGTCGATAGCTTCAATCAAGCTGTTCGGGTAGATTACCCATCCGTTGTCTACCCGAACAGCTTTTTTAAAACCACAATTTTGGAGTTTCCATGCGCCCAACCATATCCTCTGCTTCCCTCTCTAACCCATTCCGCGCTGTTATCGTACTGTGTTTGCTTCCTCTCCTATTCCTTCTCACTGGTTGTGGGGTAGGAACACTCAATAACTCTCAGCAAAGTTCATCATCGCCATCATCTGACTCGTCAGCTCAGGCAGAATCTGAACATCTATCGGAGCTAGAACAAGGAACAAAATACCTCGAAGAACACGCATCAAAAAACCCCAAGGAACTAACTGGTACTGCAACAGCACAAAGCGTTGGAGCGGTACTTCCTCTTGAAAACCCACAGCAACCCCAACTGCCTGTAACAGTCACCGACCATCAAGGCACAGAAGTCACCGTAGAAAAAGCTGACAGAATTCTAGCCCTTGACCTGTACGGAACCCTTGCCGAGACAGTGCAAGGACTAGGTTTAGCTGACCATCTAGTCGGTCGCGTTACCTCAACAACAGAACCATCGTTGGCACAGCTTCCAGTCGTTACGCAAAACGGCCATGACCTCAACGCCGAAGCTATTATTGCTTTACATCCTGATGTAATTCTGATGGACACCACAAATGGCCCTCTAGAAATTACAGAACAGCTACGTAGTGCTGGACTAACCGTCGTACATTTTGACCCTAAACGTTCTTTACATACCATCAGTGAACAAATTACTGCCGTTGCGCACGCATTAGGCGTTCCTGAATCTGGAGAACGTCTCAATAAGCGAGTCAGCACTGAGCTATCTCTCGTCCAAGAATCTATTGCGCGTGTAGCGCCCAAGGAAGAGTCACAAAAAGTATCCATGGCGTTCCTATACGTACGTGGTACAGCGGGAGTCTTCTTCGTTCTCGGTCAAGGTTCTGGAGCTGACGATCTCATTACCTCAGTTTCCGGTATTGATGCAGCCTCTGAAGGGGGCGCACAAGGAACAACTCCTGCAACATCTGAAGCCCTCGTTAAACTCAACCCCGATTTGATTCTCACCATGACTGGCGGATTAGAATCAACCGGAGGATATGAAGGATTTTTAGCTCGTCCTGGTGTCAGTGAAACAGCTGCTGGTAAAAACCATCGCATTATTGATATGAACGACGGTCAGGTGCTCTCCTTCGGACCTAATACTCCAGCCGTATTACTGTCCTTAGCTCAAGCAATTTATATTCCTGTACAGGAAGCGAAAACCTCCTAGTGTTCACCAGTTGGATTCAGCAAAAAAAAGTTGCTCTCACCTTCACCATAATGTCAGTACTACTGATATTGGTCTTGTTATCATCTGCCGCTCTTGGCCAATATCAGGTACCTGTTACTGAAGTATTTTCTTCTATCTATCGACGATTCTTTGGAGGCTTAAACACCTTACAGCTCTCAGATGCCACGCTATGGAATATTCGTTTTCCCCGCATCCTTCTTGGAGTGCTTGTGGGTGCTGCTCTGGGTGTTTCTGGTGCTGTCATGCAATCAATTTTTGGCAACCCACTAGCAGAACCAGGCGTTATTGGAATTTCTGCAGGAGCAGCCGTTGGAGCATGCACAGCTATCGTCTTTGGGTGGACGTTCCTTGGAATTTTTACTGTTCCAGTTTTTGCGTTTTGCGCGGCTCTAATCACCACAGCTTTGGTATATATTTTTTCTCGCTCACACGGTAAAGCTGAAGCTCTTTCGATGATTCTTGCCGGTGTCGCAATTACAGCAGTTGCAAATGCTCTGATTGCTTTAATGATTTTTATCGCGGACGATGCTTCTCGTGACCAGATTGTTTTTTGGCAGATGGGCTCACTCAACGGAGCAACATGGAAAGCAGTCTATACAGCTTTTCCTATTATTGTGATAGGTCTTGTTATTTGTGCATATATTGCTGCTGAGCTCAACCTATTAGCTTTAGGAGAAAGAGCTGCTCAACACGCAGGAGTCCATGTTGAAAGGCTTCGTATCATTGCTGTTATTGCAACAGCCCTTCTAACGGGTGTTGCGGTAGCTTATGCGGGGATTATTGCTTTTGTCGGGCTGATTGTCCCCCATGTATTACGTCTACTTTTAGGGCCCTCAAATACTTTGCTTCTTCCAGCATCTGCTTTAGGAGGGGCGTTGCTGATTGCTTCTTCAGATTTAGCAGCACGTACTCTTGTTGCTTTTGCAGATTTACCTATTGGTATTTTTACAGCCCTTGTTGGTGCCCCAACGTTCTTCCTCCTGTTACGGAGAACCATCAAAAAAGGACGTGTATAGCGTGCTCAATGTTCATAATGTTTCGGTCTCTATCGGGGCAAAAGACATCCTTTCAGAGGTTTCTTTTAAGGCTCATGCCGGTGAGGTGGTTGCTCTCATTGGCCCTAATGGTGCTGGTAAATCGACACTTCTTTCAGCAATTTGTGCCGATGTTTCGCTCAGTTCTGGGCACGTAGAATTTAACGGCATTTCCTTATCGTCATTGTCGGCGCGTGAACTGGCTCAAAAACGCGCTGTTCTTCTCCAAAAAACGGAAGTATCTTTTCCGTATTCAGTAGAAGAAGTCGTTGCGATGGGGCGCACACCGTGGAAGGGCACATCTGCTGCTCAAGAAGACGAAGATATTATCCAACGATGTATGCGCATCACTGAAGTTGAGCATATGGCGCTACGCGATATTATGACGCTCTCCGGTGGTGAGTCGGGCCGTGCTCATCTAGCACGTATTTTTGCTCAAAGTACTGAGCTCATTTTGCTCGATGAGCCGACAGCAGCATTAGATATTTTGCATCAAGAGCAGACTCTTAAAAATGCTCGTGCTTTTGCTCAGCAAGGCGCTACTGTTGTGGTGGTGTTGCATGATTTAGATGTTGCTGGAGCGTACGCCGATTCTATTGTGCTGTTAAATCGTGGCAAAGTTATTGCTCAAGGGTCTCCTGAGCAGGTGTGTACATCTCAAAGGCTCAGCGAGGTTTATGGTCACCCTATTGAGGTGTTGCGTCATCCTTCAAATGGTAGGCTTCTGATTCTTCCAGAACGGCATGAATCCTAGATAAAGGTTCTTCCATCATTTTTCTTAGGATATATACCTCCTAGGGATGAGGTATTCTGCCACTTCTGTGGTTACTCTGATATAGAGTCGTCTTAGGCTGTATAGGTCATATATTTTATTCATCATCATAATGGGGTTTATTTCGTGAAAAATACTGGTTCGGTATCAACTGATTCCACGTTAAGTACGCCCTCGTCTGAGGATCTTATGAAGAATGGGCTCAATGAGGTTCAGGTTGAACAGCGTGTTCGTGCTGGCATGACGAACCACCAAGATCAGTCCTCTTCTCGTAGCACTTTGACGATTATTCGCACTCACTTATTTACCCTTTTTAATCTTGTTTTAGGTCTATGCGGTGCAGTTGTTATTGCTTTAGGACGTTGGCTTGACACCTTATTTCTTTTAGCAGCGATTGCCAACGTTGTTGTTGGTTTTATTCAAGAGTTCTCTGCCAAACGTAAACTTGATCAGATTGCATTATTGCGTCGTGATCCGGTGAGTGTCATTCGTTCGGGCTCTGTTGTTCAGCTTCCCATGGAACAACTTGTTGTCGATGATGTTGTATTGCTCAAACGCGGTGATCAGGTCCCTGCTGACGCGTTAGTGTTAAGTTCTGACGGATTAGATGTTGATGAGTCCATGCTCACTGGAGAAAACGATCCAGTTGCTAAACGTCCTAATGACAAGGTTTTGTCAGCTTCTTCTGTTGTTGGTGGAACTGGCCGTGTCCGTATTTATGCAGCAGGTACGTCATCTCACGCAGCGAAGTTAGCTCAAGAGGCTCGAAAGTTTAGCGTTATTCATTCTGAGCTTCGTGCCGGAATGGAACGCGTAGTTCGGTGGATTACTTATGCGTTAGTGCCGATCATTGCAATTGTTCTTAACGGGCAGATGGTAGCTGCTGGTGGTTGGCGTTATGCTTTTGAGCATAATGTCTGGCAAGACGCCATTATCGTTGCGGTGTCTTCTATTGCTTCTATGATTCCTCAGGGGTTAGCCCTGATGACAACGATTTCTTTTGCAACTGCTGCAGTCAAGCTTGCTCAAGATGATGTTCTGATCCAAGAACAACCTGCCGTTGAAGTACTCGCTCGTGTTGACGTGGTGTGTTTTGATAAGACAGGAACTCTCACTGAAGGCGGCGTACGTTTTAATGAGCTCCTGCCGTTATCTGTTCAAACATCACAGGACGACTCTTCTTCTGCCCTGTCAGAGGCGGGGCAACAGGCGCTTGCGTGGTTTGGTGCTGATGAAAACGCTAACCCTACGGCAGCAGCTTTAGCTGACGGTTTCCGTGTTGTTCCGTCAAGCCCCGTACGCGGTGTTATTGCATTTTCGTCTGCACTACGGTTTTCTGCAGTGGAGTTTGATACTGGAGCGTGGGTATTAGGCGCCCCTGAAGCTCTCTTAGAGGGCGGCTCTGCAGAAAGAGAGCGTGCTCAGCAACTTGCTTCTAGTGGATTACGGACGATGGTACTTGCCCATGCTTCGTCGTTAGAACGCGATGCAAAGGGTGAGGTGGTACCTCGTATTCCCACTGCTTTGAAGCCACTTTGTTTTGTAACGTTCCGCGAGCAAGTTCGTAAAGAAGCACCTGAGACATTAGCATATTTCCGGTCACAGGGAATTGATTTGAAAGTTCTTTCTGGTGATAATCCGCAGACTGTTGCGGCAGCAGCAAAGACTGCTGGTATGGATGTTTCTGCTGGTGCTATTGATACGTCCTTATTACCTGATGAAGGCCCTGAACTTACTGAAGCCGTGTTGAACCATGCTGTTTTTGGTCGTGTAAATCCTCAGCAGAAGAAGAATATGGTTCTTGCGTTGCAAGAGCATGGTAAGACTGTTGCAATGACCGGTGACGGTATTAATGATGCGTTAGCTCTCAAGCATGCTGATTTAGGTATCGCCATGGGAAATGCTGCTCCAGCGACGAAAGCTGTTTCTCGTTTGGTTCTTTTGGATGGACGTTTTGACCGGTTACCGTCGGTGTTGGATGAGGGTCGAAAGATTATCGCCAATATTGAGCGCGTGACGAATCTATTCCTTTCAAAGACAGCGTTTGCGATTTTATTGGGTATCACCTTGGGTATTTTGTGTTGGAAGTTCCCCTTCTTACCACGTCAGTATTCAACAGCTGATTTGTTGATTGTTGGTGGCCCAGCGTTCTTTATTACGATGTTCCCTAATACTCGTAAATATGTTTCGGGGTTCTTGAACCGTGCATTGCATTATGCGATTCCTACCGCGGTGATTATTACGACGATGCTTGTTAGCGTTAATTTCTTAGGTCGTTCTTTGGGTAGCGCTGTTGTTGAAGAGCAGATTCAGACGGCTACTTTTATCACGTTGACCATGATTGGTATTTATAACGTGACAACCGTTATACGTCCGTTGCGCTCATATCGTTTAGCGATGGTTGGGTTGCTCTATCTTGGTATGGTTGCAGCAATTCATGTTCCTCTCTTACATGAATATCATCAGTTTATGATGCCTCCGGCAGAGTTACATCTGTGGTCTGTTGTTCTTGGTGTTCTTGGCATTGTTCTTGTGGAAGTGAACCTGCGTTTCCATCAGCGTTGGTTGCGTCGCTATCACCCTCAAGCTGTTGAAGCAGAACGTGCGGCTCGTCTCTCATAGCGTTTCCAAAAATCAGTTTTGCTGTAAGAAGGATGGTCGTTTTAGACAAGTTTTTTAAGATATTTCCCTTAGAGATATTCCTCAATCGAAATATATACTTGTCAATCACGTTTTATGTAGATAGCTGTTATTTTCTGCGGGTATTGCAAGAAAACGCTCAGAGGGTGTAAAGTTACTGCCGAAAGCGCTTCTTCAAGCGTTTACTCATACCATCACAGGATTGTTACTGAGATAGCAGGCAAGACCTGAGTTACATTGTTCAACATCATCATTTTTAGATGCATTATTTGTTGGACCACCGGTTATATTACGGTAGCTCTCATAGCAGAGAACTACCTTCCAAAGTATTGCTTTGGAAACTCGGTGAGGTGTAGCTCGGGTCTTTTATGTTTTCTCAGGACTTTCCGCACACACCAATCCAGAAGGAGTACCAGTGAACAACTCCGAGATGGGTGCCAAAATCCTCGAAGGTCTTGGCGGCCCAGAAAATATCTCGCACTTCACTCACTGTGCAACCCGTCTGCGCGTTACCCCTAAGTCACGTGCAGCAATCAACACCGAAATGATTGAAAAAATCCCCGGTGTTCTTTCCATCATCGAACAGTCCGGACAGACCCAAGTTGTTCTTGGCGACAAGGTTGAAGCTGTTTACAACGACATGCTCAAACTCCCCGGCATGAACACTGTTGGGGAAAGCTCCGGCAATTCTTCCGCTGAAGGCGAGAAGAACGCTAGCGTCCTCACCCGCGTATTCGACGTTCTATCTGACTCATTCCGCCCAGTTCTTTGGGCACTGCTTGGTACCTCGATGATTCTAACCCTCATCGTATTCATGCAGCAGATTGGCTACTTCGGTCAGTACGTTGACCTCACCGGCGAAACCGTAAACATCGACATCGTTAACGGCCCTCGTCTCTCTGATCCAGAAGTTGCAACAGCCATGCTCGATGAGTGGCGTCGTGCTTATCCTTTCTGGTTCCTCATGCTTGCAGCATCACTTTCTGTTTTGCAATTCATGCCTATCATGATTGGTGCTACCGCTGCTAAGCGTCTTGGCGCAAACATGTGGGTTGGTGCAGCTATCCCTGCAGCATTGATGACCGGCGTTTTCCAGGGCTTCAACAACATCGCAGTTGATGGCGTTGTCAACGTTCCTTTCCTCGGTCTAGATCTTCCTTTGTACGTCATGAACTACACCGGACAAATCTTCCCACCGTTGTTCGCAGCTGCTTTGCTTGCTCCACTTGAGCGATTCCTCAAGCGCGTTATTCCTACCATGCTTCACATGGTATTTGTACCAATGATTTCGGTCATGATTCTTGTTCCCGTTACCGCATTCCTCGTTGGTCCTTTCGGTATCAAGTTCGCATTGGCTATCTCTGACGTCATCGGTGGCGTTAACGAAGTTGCTCCTTGGCTTGTTGGCGGTCTCATCGCAGGTCTCTACCTCTTTATGGTTCCTCTTGGCCTACACTGGCCTTTGAACGCGGTCATGATCAACAACCTTCAGACCATCGGTACCGACTTCATCCAGTCCCCTATGGGTGCGTACAACTTCGCAGTATTCGGTCTCGTAACCGGTGTTGCTATCCGTGCTAAGCAAAACAAAGAACTCCGCCAGACCGCTGTTGGTGCAGCTGCTTCCGGTTTGCTCGGCGGTATCTCTGAGCCTTCACTCTACGGTGTTGTACTTCGCTACAAGCGCGTTATTCCTCTCATCTTGGTACCTGCTGTTATCGGTGGTGCTACCATCTCCGCATTGGGTGTTAAGTCCTACGCATTCGCATTCACCTCCTTGCTCTCTATCCCTGCGATGCAGCCTGCTGGCTACTACGTCATCGGTCTTTCCATTGCGTTCTTCGGCGCGATGGCTGGTGTTCTCGCATTCGGCTACGAGTCCAAGACTCCTGCTGCCGGCAAAGTAGCTGAGAAAGTAGCTGCTACCGCTGGTGCTGCTGCAGGCGCTGCCGGTGCCGCTGCTGGTGCTGTTGCAGATAAGGCTCAGGCTGCTACTTCCGCTGTTCAGGAAAACCTTCCTTGGGCATCCGGTGAAGCAGTAGAGATTTCTTCCCCTCTTGAAGGCGAAGCTATCGCATTGTCTGAAGTTCCAGACCCCATCTTCGCAGCTGGTCAGCTCGGTAAGGGTGCAGCAGTTGTTCCTAGCGGAAACTCTGTTGTTGCTCCTGCTGCAGGCAAAGTTGCCGCAATCCCCGCTTCTCGCCACGCTATCGGCCTCAAACTCGATAACGGTGTAGAACTTCTCATTCACGTCGGTATCGACACCGTCAACCTCAACGGCGAAGGCTTCAATGTTCTCGTTGCTAAGGGCGACCGCGTCGAAGCTGGTCAAGAACTTCTTACCTTTGACCGCTCCGTCATTGAAAAAGCTGGCTACTCCCTCGTCACCCCCGTTCTTGTCACTAACACCGTCAAGTACGAAGACGTTGCAGGCGTAACTGGCGACGTAAACACCTCAAGCAAGTTGCTCTCTATCACCGCTAAATAAGGGATTCTTCCTTTTCTCAAAGTGCTGATATAAAAGGCTGGGTGTCTTACCAAAGATTTTTGGTAAGACACCCAGCCTTTATTGATGAGGGGAACATATTTTTATGGGTGCAGAGGTAAAACTTTATGCACGTGTGGAATACCAGCTTCCATAAATTCTTCACCGTATTCTTCGAACTCTCGATATAACGTATCTTTCAGATAAGACTGTGCTGTTAGCTCAATACGATCAGCTGATGTATTTTCTTTAATCCAACGAATACCGGTTTCAAGGATGGTGCGTCCAAGTCCCATTCCTCGAGCTTTCTCGTGCACTGCGACTCTTCCGATTGTCCAAGCCCCAGGCATTAGTTCATGTGATTCGTCGACGTATTTGCCACAATCGAACATGCGGATATATGCCAAGATTGTTCCGTCAGCGTCCTGATGGAACATGTGTATACAGTTAATATCTGTTTCGTCTGGGTCTGGTTCAGTAATTTTTTGCCCGCGGGTAAAAACTTCTGCTCTGGTGCAATAGATTCCGTGAAGTTCGCGAAGGGTTAGTTCGTCGAAAGATTTAACCGTAAAATCTGGTTGTTTTTGTTGTTCGATCATCGTAACCACCTTAGGCTCTATCATTGTGAACATTGCTTGAACATAAACGAAAACCCCGCTCTGGAATATATACCAGAACGGGGTTTTTCGGTGCGCCCTGTGGGGCTCGAACCCACGACCCACGGATTAAAAGTCCGATGCTCTACCAACTGAGCTAAAGGCGCTCCACCAAGCTCAAACGAACTCAGCAGGTACTACTATACAGCAATTATCGAAAAAGTAAAAACTCCACAGAGAATATTTTTAACGCGATAAGGAGCACATTTAAACCCTCTCACCCTCAACACTAAAAAACCTAGAATATCCCTATGCCCCAAAACCCTCGACCCAGCAGAACACACCACCGCCCCGTCACATTCTCCACTGAGGTATTCGACCGTTACCCTGGTGGTTCAGACCCTCAAACAACCGCACAGGCAGCACACTTCTCAGCGCATGCACTATTACAACAAGGAAGAAAAAATACCGACCCAAACATTACCCAAAAACTTGTCCACTTTACCGACACCTTCGGCTTAGAAACACTCGCAGAAATGTGGTCACAAGCGCCTGCTCTCTCTTTACCTGGCGCACTCTGGAGAATCTACCTCATTAGAGACACCGTCCACACACATACAACACAAATCGCGCACTACTATGCTCGCGGAATGGAACAAAACTGGCGTTCCTCCCTCATCGCAGGTGTAGCAGACCCACCCACCGAACAAGAAGTCGCAGAAACCACCAACACCATTCTCACAGGAGCCTACACCGGAGATTTCGACATAGCCTTAGAACGTTTCGCCGCATTCTGTGCTGTTATCGCAACAGGACAACGAGCTACCGCGCACACCATCGTCTCAGGCAAAAATTATCCCATGCGCTCATCTGAGCCAACGCTACAACCTGAACTACACCCCAGTGCAGAAGTACAGACGGAAGCACGTAGACGAGCAGAACGACTCCACTGCAAAACTCAACAGCTCCTTACTATCTCCCAAGAACTCGAACAAGCAGCACAATCATGGCGAGCAGGCACCCTCGAATAGACACCAACAACGCTATCTACACATGTAGCATCATCGGTATCGAACGTTTGACATCCTTAGCAAAAGAGAAGAAACTAGATATAGATGTCAGGCTGCTAATAGGTAGCCCCGGGCTCCAAAAATATAGCCGCTACGAGCGGCCTTCCGCCGAGAGGCGCTCCCAGCCTGGCATCGCCTAAAACACTTCCCCAGAACGGCTCATCTGCCTGCATCACCACTACGCACATCATAAGTTTGCGGGGAACCACCCGAAGGAAAGCCGTGTTTGACTACTTATTCCTCTCTGAAAACTCTTCTCTAAAATCTCTGGCAGAACTCTCACGAAAAGTCATCAACTCAGCAGATATGCTCTCAGAGCTCGTAGGCTCTATAGAACAAGCTGACACCTCTAACATCCTCGATGAGATGTTCACACAAGAAGCACAAGCACAAGACCTATTCTTTACCACCATGACACTCGTACGCAGCTCTTTCGCTGCTCCCCTACCTCGAGAAGACCTCTACACGCTAGCAAACCACCTGATGACAGCGGTAGAACGCCTCACCAGTGCCGCACATGTACTTTCACTACACCGTATTGAAAGATTCCCCTCACATCTGACCACGATGCTCGACCTCATCCAACGAGAAGCCGTCCTAACAACAGCTGTTATCCCAAAACTCGAAGACCTCAAAGGACTCGACGAATACTGGATTGACATGCTACGCATCTCACGCCAAGCAACACGCACAGCAGAAATCTACAGTGCCGAACTTGTCGACCAAAATAACAGCCAACATTATATGAAGCACTTCCAATTCATTACAGAACTCAAAGCTGTATCTGATTCCATGAGAGCAGTCTCCGCACAAATTGGTCGCATCGTGGTACAGGAATCATAAATAGTGAGCATCATCCTGTTTATCCTCGCATTTTTAGGACTCACCGGCTATCTTTTCGTCACGGGATTCCATGATGCACCCAACGCCGCCGCCGTCCCCGTACGAACCCGCGCACTCACACCAAGAATAGCGTTACTTGTCGGCGCCTGCCTTAACTTCTTAGGAGTCCTCGCTGGTACAGCCATCCTCACAAACCATCACTCACAATGGGTGAAGGTGCCGCTTAACAATGTAGGTTTAGCCATCCTCCTCACAGCTTTCTTCGCTCAAATAGTATGGGGCCTCATCACCTTTTGGCTTAGGATGCCCTCCTCGTCTACCCACGCTCTTTTTGGCGGACTCATTGGCGCAGTCTGGGCGGCGAATGAATCAAATATTGCGACCGTTAACCCGCTCACAGAGTCTTTTAAAAGCTTCATTCTTGTTCCGTTTCTGGTGCTCCCCGCCTTAGTATTTTTCCTCTCGTGGGCAACAGTTTTTCCTCTATCGCGTCTGACGTCTAAGGCATATCCGCGTGCAGTGCATAAGGTCTCACGCCACGCAATGTCGATGTCAAACTCAGCTATTTCTCTCATACACGGGATTCAAGTAGGACAACGAGCATTATTGTTCTTCTTATTAATGTGTCTATGCGCAGATATATCGCTCACCCCGTTATGGGTTATCGTGGCCATTCTCTTCTTCGCGCTAACCCTCGCAGCAGGAACCCTCGTGGGCGGATGGCGTATCGGACACACCTTTGCACATAAAATGGTTCAAATCGACCCATTCCGTGGTGCAGTTGCACAGGGAACAACAGCAATAGCTCTCTTCTTATCTCAAGCTTTTCTGCACACACCCGTATCTTCATCTCATTTTGCCTCCGCCTCCGTGCTCGGCGCAGGCATCAATCAAAGGTTCTCTTCTGTACGTCTTCCTATCGCGCTCAAGGTTATTTTGACGTGGGTGGCAACAGTACCAGCGGCGTTCTGTATCGCCTCATTATTCTTTCTGCTACTCTCCCCAGCTCTCAAATAGCCTCAGAATCTTTTCATGAATTATTCATGCACACTCGTACTGCATCACATATACGATGAGGGGTGTAACGCATACACGCGTTACACCCCTCATCTTCTGCCGGCAGACTTCGGTCTTATCCGAAACGACCAAGAATATAATCTTCCGTTGCCTGCTCTTTCGGTCGGCTAAAAATCTCTCGAGTATCACCGTACTCAATCAGTTTTCCAGGCTTACCAGTGCCAGCAATATTGAAGAATGCGGTCTTATCTGAAATACGTGACGCTTGGTGCATATTGTGGGTCACAATCACCACGGTATAGTCTTCTTTCAGTTCATTGATCAAATCTTCTACCGCCAAAGTAGAGATGGGGTCTAACGCAGAACAAGGTTCGTCCATCAAAATAACTTCAGGTTTGACGGCGATAGAACGAGCAATGCATAAACGTTGCTGCTGGCCGCCAGAAAGATCACCGCCTGGCTTATCAAGACGATCTTTGACTTCATTCCACAGGTTTGCACCTTTCAAAGAAGTCTCTACTAGCTCATCCGCATCACTCTTAGAAATCTTACGATTATTGAGCTTCACCCCAGCAAGAACGTTCTCGCGGATAGACATCGTCGGGAACGGATTAGGACGCTGGAAAACCATACCAATCTTCGCACGAACTGCTACAGGATCAACTCCCTTACCATACAGATCATGCCCATCAAGGCGAATACTTCCGGTAACGCGAGCGCCGGCAATAACTTCGTGCATACGGTTCAACGTACGTAAGAACGTTGACTTACCGCAACCAGAAGGCCCAATAAAAGCAGTGACCGAGCGCGGTTCAATCGTCATATTGACATCTTCTACAGCAAGAAAATCACCGTAGTATACGTTGAGGTTTTCAACATCGATTCGCTGAGACAAGAGAGTTTCCTTAACTATTGCGAGTGGGAGAGGAAAAGTATTATGAGCGGCTTGTCTTCGGGGCAAAAACCTTTGCCACCAGTCGAGCAGCTAGGTTCAACACCATGACAATGACGATAAGTACAAGAGCAGCTGACCACGCTCGACCTTCAGAAACGGCAGCAGCGGTTGGGCTAGTTGGTGTCATCAACTGGTAGTAGATGTATGTTGGCAATGTTGCCATCCACCCACCAAAAGCATTCCAGTTGATGGAGGTGACAAACCCTGCAGTTACAAGAATCGGGGCAGTCTCACCGATAACGCGCGCAATTGCAAGAGTCACACCAGAGGCGATACCAGAAATGGCAGTGGGAATAACAACTTTCATAATGGTGCGCCATTTACGAACGCCTAGCGCATATGCAGCTTCACGTAATTCGTTAGGAACAATACGAAGCATCTCTTCTGCGTTACGGACCACGGTAGGAACCATCAGAACTGATAAGGCTACAGCCGCAACAAAACCTGTTCTTTCAGAGGGGTTAGCTGTTGCGAAGGCGAAGAATGATGCCGCAAAAAGACCAGCCACAATTGATGGGATACCAGTCATCACATCGACGAAGAAAGTAATTGCTTTCGCAAGGACACCACCTTTGGCGTATTCCACAAGATAGATGGCAGTGAGCAGACCGACAGGAACCGACATCACTGTTGCAAGGAGAGTAATCTCTAATGTTCCTACTATCGCGTGGTAAATACCGCCGAGGACGGCGCCTTCACCGCTTAATGCAGCGTTATCGTGAACACCTGTTACGCCCTTCATCGAGGTGCTCAACAAATCAACCGATAAGTGAGGCAGACCTTTAGAAAGGACAACCCAAATCACCGAGGTCAGTGGGATAAGAGCACCGATAAAAGCTCCAAGAACTAGGAACCGTGCTAAAGAATCCACTCCACGGCGTCGCCCTTCAACCATTCCCGTCACTATCGGAGCAGCAATGATGAAAGTTACTGCGGAAAAGAGACCCCAGCTAACCCACGAAAACCCAACAACCGAAGCGAGCGCCGCTCCGAAGGTTACCGCTAGGGCAGCTACTGCGAGAGGCATCCAACGTGGTGCTCGTCGAACTCCAAAATAGTCAGATGATGATAATGCGATACTCATGAGTTATGCCTTCTTGCGGTAGCGACTGACGATAAGTCGTGCTGCGATATTGACGATGAGGGTGATGACGAAGAGCACCAAACCGGCAGCAATGAGTTCTGACATGCGTAAGCCATAAGCTTCAGGGAAGTTCAACGCAATTTCTGAGGCGAAGGTTTGGTTTCCGGAGGAGATAATGGAGGCGGTGAGTGGCCCTCCAGAGAGTACGAGGGTGACGGCCATGGTTTCGCCGAGTGCGCGTCCTAGTGCCAGCATGACGGAGGAGATAATTCCGGTTCGTGCAAAGGGAAGGACCGTCATACGAATCATTTCCCAGCGTGTTGCGCCTAACCCTAGCGCTGCTTCTTGTTGCAGTTTGGGGGTTTGGATGAAAAGTTCACGGCACATGGAGGTGATGATGGGCAGAATCATGATACCGAGGACGACTCCTGCGGTGAGGATGGTTTTACCTGTTTGTGAAGTGTTCCCTGCAAAGATGGGTAACCATCCCATGTGTGTTCCGAGCCAGTCGTAGATGGGTACGACTTGTGGTGCGAGCACCATAGCTCCCCATGCACCAAAGATGACGGAGGGGATTGCGGTGAGCAGGTCGATAAGGTAGCTGACCGGTTTCGCAATTTTCTTTGGTGCGTAGTGGGAGATGTAGAGGGCGATACCGATGCCCATGGGTGTTGCCAGAAGTAGCGCTATGGCGGAGGCGATAAGCGTTCCAACTGCTAGCGGGTAGATATAAGACCAGAAGCTGCCTTCGGTGAGTTCTGCTGCTGGGGCAGAGAAAACTGGGGCTGCTTGGATGATGAGGAATATCGCAACGGACGCAAGAACAGCGAGAATGAGGATTCCTGCACCGAGTGAAATTCCGGAGAAAATCTTGTCGGTGGCTGGGCTACCTGCATGTGTTGCCTGTGAGAACGGGTTGAGTGTTGCGCCGTTGGTGGGGCGTGAACCTTGAGGACGGTTTGTCTCGTTGTCTGGCTTTTCAGAATAGTGTGATTCTGTTGGCCCTGGAAGTGTGGACCGTATTTGGGTAGTCATGAATGCGCTCTATCTCGGTTCTGCGTTCGTTGCTGATATTTATTTCGCGACGGTGATGGAATCGACTGCTTTTTGTGCTTCTTCGCGTAGTGCTGGTGTGAGCGGCGCTGAAGATGCGGCGTTAGCAGCGTCTTGCTGTCCTTTTTCAGATACGACGTAGCTTTCGTATGCTTTGACGAGGTCTACGGTGTTCTGATCTTTATAGGTGGAGCAGACAATGTGGTATGAGACGAGCACGATGGGGTATGCGCCGCTTTCGTTGGGTGTACGGTTGATGTCGATGGACATGTCGTGTTCGTTCATGGAGCCAACTCGTTCAGAGATTTCTACCGTTTTAGCGGCAGATTCTGGGGAGAGTTTGACGTAATCTTCACCGGTTTTGACGGATACTGTTCCGAGGCTTCCGATGGCTGATGCGTCGGCGTAGGTGATGGCGCCTTCTGTTGCTACGGTGGTGGAGACGACACCGGAGGTGCCTTTATTTGCTTCACCGGCATATTCGGAAGGCCAGTTACCGTCAGCTTCTTTGCCCCATGCACCGTTTGAGGCAGCTTCGAGGTATTCGGTGAAGTTTTTGGTGGTGCCTGAGTCGTCAGAGCGGTGGACGACGGTGATGGTGGTGTCAGGAAGTTCGACACCGTTATTTTGGGAAGCGATGGCAGTATCGTTCCATTTGGTGATGTCGCCTTTGAAGATTTTTGCGATGGTTTCGCCGTCGAGTTTGAGTTCTTTGACGCCGGGTACGTTGAAGGCGATAGCGATAGGTGAGATGTATACGGGGATGTCGATGCCGCCGTCTGCACCGCAGACAGCTTTGGATGCTTCGTATTCTTCTTTGGACAGATGGGCGTCAGAGCCGGCGAAGTTTGCTGCTCCTGCAAGGAATGCTTTGCGTCCTGCACCGGAGCCGTCAGGAGAGTATTGTACGTTTGCGCCGCTGTGTTCTGTTGCGAAGCCACTTTCCCATGCGGTAATTGCTGCCTGCTGTGAGGATGCGCCGATACCGGTGAGGGTTCCGCTGATGTTGCTTTGGGTATCGGAGGATGAGTCGTTGGTGGTTGTTTTGACTGCGTTATCAGATCCGCAAGCAGAAAGAGCGAATAGTCCGATAAGGGCTAGGGAGCCTGCGCTTGCAAGAGCTTTTGCTTTCACGAATTGTCCTTTTCCGTATGTGAAGAAAATCTGAGATATTCTCTATCTCAGGTGTATGGGTAGACCGTTGAATGGGGTGTTGGTAGTTGTCCCATACAGGTGCAACTCTAGGAGTGGAAAGTTGCTCATAATAAACGCTTACGTGAACGGTTCCTTAACTCTGTGCTATTTTCTTGTTCTTTGTGTTGAGCGCCTACACTAGAGAGCATGGGAGTTTCACACGCGTGGTCGCGTCTTGTACAGAGTTTTTGTGACTGGTTTATGACTGGCATGAGAAGGGTTCGTGAGGGCTTTTTTCAGTCTCTTCAGATTGTTGCTTCTGGTATCGGTGCATATATTTTTGCTCAGCATGTTCTTGGGCATAGTGAACCAATTTTTGCTGCTACGGCGGCTATTGTTTCGTTGGGGTATGTGCGTGGTGCTACTCATGCGCGGAGGATGTTAGAAGTAACTATTGGTGTGACGTTGGGTGTCATTATTGGTGATGCGTTGATGTTGCTTCTGGGGCGTGGCATTTGGCAGGCTGCAGTAATTCTTCTGATTTCTATTTTGGTGGCACGTTTTCTTGACGATGGCATTATTTTTACGATTCAGATGGGTTTGCAGTCCTGTCTGGTAGTTTTGATGACGCCCACGGTTGAGGGTCCTTTTTTGAGGAGTCTTGACGCTATCGTGGGTGGTGCTTTTGCGTTTTTGATGATGTTCCTTTTCCCGAAGGATCCTCGGGTGTCTCCTCGTTGGAATTCTCAGAAGTTATTGGCAGCTTATAGTGATGTGCTCAAGGAATCTGCTGCTGCGATGGAGGCCTATGATTCTAAGGCTGCGTGGATGGCGTTGGCCAGTGCCCGTAATTTACAGCCGCTGTATGCGACAGCAGATGGCGAGGTGGTAACGGCTAAGGGTATGGCTCAGTTATCGTGGTTGGGCCGTAGCCATCGAAGTGAGTTGTTGGAGTTAGCTTCTACGTTGAATGCTGTTGATTTGGCGATTCGTAATACTCGTGTGTTGAACCGGCGTATGGCTTCTACGTTGGCTCATGTGCAGCTCTCTGAAAGTGCCATTATTTCTTTGACGACGGTGCTTTCTAAGTTGAGTGTTGCGGTGACCTTGTTAGGTGAGGCGGTTTCTCATCGTGAGGACCATATTCGTTCGGATCTTAAAGCTCAGACGGAACGTCATTTAGTGCGTATTGCTCAGCAGCTTGACCCTGTGCTGATGGGTGTTCGTACGTTGGAGGCGGAGTCTTTGGTGTTGATGGTTCGCCCTCTTGTGGTTGATTTGTTGGAGGCTACGGGGAAGTCTCATGATGAGGCGGTTCAGTGTTTGGTGCCGTTGACAGTTTCGATGACGGAGCATGCGCCACGTACTCAGCAGATTCCGGCAATTCCTCAAGATCCGCAAAAGCAGCGTGAACTTTTAGATCAGGCTCTTGAGCAGTCTGAGGATTCTTCTACTGGTGGTCGTGGTTTGTGCCCTGATGATACTCGTACGTTGAATATTGTGTTGCGTTCTCAGCTCAGAGGGGATCAGTAGTGCCATGTTGGTAGGCTGTATCTTGAGTTTTAGTGTGGAGGGTCGTTAATGAGTGCTCGTAAGTCTTCTCGTTCTGCGAATACGTATCGTTGTGCTGAGTGTGGTTGGACGACCGCTAAGTGGGTGGGGCGTTGTGGTCAGTGTCAGCTATGGGGAACGGTAGAAGAAATTCAGGGGGTGGCTGTTGCTAAGACTGCTCCTGCTTCTGCGGTAGCTCAGCCGGCTCGTCCTATTGGGTCGGTTGATTCTACGGTTGCTCAGTATATGCCGACGAGTAATCCTGAGTTTGATCGGGTGCTTGGTGGTGGTCTTGTCCCGGGCGCGGTCATTTTGATGGCTGGTGAGCCAGGTGTCGGTAAGTCCACGTTGTTACTTGATATTGCGGCTCGTTTTGCTCGTGGTACAGGTGCTGATGCGTCGCATCGGGTGTTGTATATTACCGGTGAGGAGTCAGCGGCTCAGGTGAAATTGCGTGCTGATCGTATTGGTGCGGTGGCAGATACGCTGTTTTTGACCGCTGAGACGGATTTGAGTGTAGCTTTGGCTCATGTTGAGCAGGTGAATCCGGCGCTCTTGATTGTTGATTCGGTGCAGACTCTTGCTTCTACTCAAGTAGAGGGAAGTGCCGGTGGTGTGACTCAGGTGCGTGAGGTTGCTGCTTCGTTGATTGCTGCAGCAAAGTCTCGAAATATGTGCACTCTTCTTGTGGGTCATGTGACGAAAGAGGGCACGATAGCTGGCCCACGTCTTTTAGAGCATTTAGTTGATGTCGTGTGCCAGTGTGAAGGTGATAAACATTCGCAGATTCGTCTTTTGCGTGCTGTTAAAAATCGTTTTGGCCCAACCGATGAGGTGGGTTGTTTTGATATGCATGAGGACGGGATTGCGCCTGTAACTGATCCGTCAGGGCTTTTTGTGTCGAGGACAGCGCACCCTGTATCTGGTACGTGCGTTACGGTAACTATGGAGGGGCGTCGCCCCTTGTTAGCGGAGATTCAGGCGCTATTAGATCAGTCTTCTACTGCCCAGCCAAGACGGACAACTTCTGGTCTTGATCATTCTCGTATTGCCATGCTTTTGGCTGTGCTTCAGAAGCGTGCAGGGTTTCATGTGGGTTCTTTAGATTGTTATATTTCAACCGTTGGTGGCGCAAAAATTGCTGAGCCAGCATCTGATTTAGCGGCGGTGATGGCGTTAGCGTCGGCTGCGCAAGATCAGCCTCTGCCGCGTAAGCTTGCTGTTTTTGGGGAGGTCGGGCTTGCTGGTGAGGTTCGCCCTGTTCCTGGTATTCGTCAGCGTATTGCTGAAGTTGCGCGCCTAGGTTTTACTCATGTTATTGTGCCGGCTTCTCCTGCGGGTGTGGGTGAGGTTCCTGCTGGTGTGAGCGTTCGTGAGGTTATTTCTTTGAATGAGGCTTTAACGTTGTTGTTCCCTGCTGAGAAGTCCTCTAAAACCTCCTAATTTAAGGTTTATGTTGTTACTGGCATAAGATAGTTTTGTGCAGTCTGTCTACAGTGAACGTCTTCTTAAAACTATTGCTCGTATTGCTCCTGGCACCGAGTTGCGTGAAGGGTTAGAGAGAATCCTTCGTGGTCGAACCGGCGCTCTCATTGTGCTCGGCAATGATAAGACGGTATCTCAAATATCTTCTGGTGGTTTTGCGATTCATACAGAGTTCTCTGCAACTCGGATTCGAGAGCTTGCAAAGATGGACGGCGCCATTATTTGTGACCGTGAGGCGACGCAGCTCATTCATGCTGGTGTTCAACTTTTACCTGACCCTAGTATTCCGACGCAGGAGTCTGGTACTCGTCATCGTACTGCTGAGCGTGTTGCAGTGCAGACGGGTTTTCCAGTGATTTCGGTGAGCGCGTCCATGTCTCTTATTTCGGTGTATGTGGATGGTATCCGTTATACGGTGGAAGATTCTCAGGTGTTAATGAGCCGAGCTAATCAAGCGATTCAGACGTTGGAGTCTTATACGAAGCGTTTAGAGCAAGTTCTTCAGTCGTTGTCTTCTTTTGAGATTGAGTCGAGTGTTACGGTTCGTGATGTTGCGGCTACTTTGCAACGGATGGAGATGGTTCGTCGTATTTGCACTGAAGTAGGGTTTTATGTGTTGGAGCTTGGTGTTAGTGGTCGTCTCATTGCGTTGCAATTAGAGGAGTTGACCCGTCCAGATACTCCCGATGCTCGAGTGATTCTTCGTGATTATTTGCCGGCAGAAGGCACCCCTCATAGTGAACAGGTCGATGTGGCTCTTAGCGGTTTATATTCTCTTGATGATAGAGAACTTGTTGATTTTTCGATGATTGCAGACGCTATCGGTTTAGATGGACAGAATTTAGATGTGCCGTTGTATCCGCGTGGGTATCGTCTGTTATCGGGTATTAAGTCTATGCCAGGGGCAGTTGCGTCTCGTATTGTTGAACAATTTGATGGTTTGCAGGGGTTGATGTCTGCTAGTCTCGACGATTTGCGTGCTGTTGATGGTATCGGTGAGCAGCGTGCTCGTGTGATTCGTGAGTCTCTTTCACGGATGGCAGAGGCATCTTTGCTTGAACAGTTCAGATAAAAATACAGCGTATTATTTTTCAGCGTTAAAGGTTGAGCGCCGACAGTGTAGAAAACACTGTCGGCGCTCAACGTTAAGTTTATGGTACTAGCCGGTGACGATGATACGAACAGGCTTGGAGTGTACGCCGTTTACGCTTGCAGTAGCCCAGTAGTGTCCAGGCTGAATGGTGCGTTTAGTGCCACAACCGAGGACGTTTAGGGAACGGTCCCAAGTAATCACCTTAGTATCGGTTGCACCAGCAGCGATTTCTGCTGGGTCAGCTGCAGCAGCGTTGCACTGTGCGTAGTTGTATACCTGAGCTGGACCAGAGATGATGTTGACATCGACGGTTCCGGCATTACCTCCAACAGCACAAGGAGTTCCGGCTGTGTTGGTATAAGTAACTGCCATAGCAGGGAACTGACCGGCACCGTAAGAATTCTTATCAACGGTTAAGGAAACAGCCATGTCTGCTGCGGAGCAAGCTGATACTACGGCAGGGCTTTGCTCTTCGGTAGGTTCAGCAGTAGCAGTCTCGGATGCAGTTGCATCTTCAGTGCGCTGTTCCTGAGTTGGTTCAGCTGCAGCAGTCTCTGCGGCTTCTGCAGATGCACTAGCTTGCGCGTCCTCTTCTTTTTTCTGCTCTTGAGCATTATCTGAAGCCTGCGCAGAAGCAGAATTATCTGCTTCGTCTTTATCTTTATTATCTTTGTCGCCGTCTTTATTGTCGGCGTGGGCAGACGCTGAAGCTCGGTCTGTAAAATCGCTAAAAGGAGCAGCTGAAGAACTGGACGCTGTTGCTTGTGAAGCAGAAGCGTCTGTGTTCTTAGATGAGCCGCTGAGCGCTCTCACAATAGACACAAAACCCCAGATAAGAAGGATCAGCACGAGAAGAAGTGCTAAGAGTGCAAAAATACGACGTCGGATGTACACCTGCTGTGTAGGCTCGTCGCCGTGTGGATCTTCGAAACCATTTTGAGACATATATCTAGAATAGCGTGTATTGTGCTAGTTTTCTGCCCCTATTGGCTATGGATATGTTAAATCCTTTATGGTGTTCTTGTGGCTTCTGAGCATTTTCATTCATCACCATCGGCACAAGAACTCGCCGTCATCCACCAAAACGTTATTTCGTGGTTTGAGAAGAACCAAAGAGACCTTCCCTGGCGTGCCCCTACACGCACGGGGTGGGAGGTGATGGTCAGTGAGTTCATGCTCCAACAAACCCCCGTCAAACGTGTGTTACCGGTCTGGGAATATTGGCTTGAACGGTGGAGTACGCCGGCTGCTCTTGCAGCAGAAGATTCTGCAACTATTCTTAGGGCATGGGGACGACTTGGGTATCCTCGGCGTGCTCTTCGTCTTCATGAGGCCGCAAAGACGATTGTTGAAAAACATTCTGGTATCGTCCCTCAAAGTTATGAGGAGTTAGTGGCGCTACCCGGTGTTGGCTCATATACGGCTGCTGCTATTAGTGTTTTTGCCTTTGGTGGCAGAGCAACAGTTATCGACACTAATATTCGACGAGTTCATAGCAGACTTATTTTGGCGAAAGCCTTACCGGGTAAATCTTTAACTGCAGCACAAACTCGATTAGCGCAGTCACTCATGCCAGAGTCTTTAGAAGATTCTGTTCAATGGAATGCGGCAACAATGGAGCTTGGTGCTCTTATCTGCACTGCACGTACCCCACAATGTCAGGCATGTCCGGTACAGGAGCATTGTGCGTGGGTTCGTGAAGGAAAACCTCCAGCAGATTACACCCCTAAAGGGCAGTCTTGGCACGGCACAGACCGTCAGCTTCGAGGTGCTATTATGGCGGTTTTGCGTCAGGCTCTCACACCTGTGCCACCAGAAATGTTTTTCGACGCTCATACGGTAAATCATCGCCCAGATATTTCTGAGGAGCTAACGCATTTACATCAGCTCAATAGTCCTTTTGAGCAGAAAGAGCGGTGTTTATCTACGCTAGTTCATGACGGGTTAGCTCAAAGAACTTCATCGGGTTTGAGCCTTTAAAGAGTGAGGTGTTTTCTCTACTGGAATGTTCAGGGGACGGGAACTAAACCGATGCGAGTCGTTGCGTGAGCGCATAGCCGAAAATAGGCGCAAGGGCGGGAACTAAAAACCTCCCTCCCCCACACAGGGGGGAGGGAGGTTTACTAGTCATTGACGACCTCTATAAGTTTCTTGAGAGTTGAGGTGCTCCCAGGAGTGCCTTTACTCTTCTGTTTCGGAGCTTTGAGCGTGCTCAACGATTTCTTCAGCTTCTTCTTCTGCCTCGTGGGCGGAGAAGTCTACTGAGTCCTCAGATAATTCGCTCATCGTGACGGAAGAGAACACAAATTTTGCGAGGTCTCCTTCGCCCACCGTATCGACCGTGATTTTTTCTCCCGGTTTGATCTCTCCAAAAAGAATCTTTTCGGATAGAACATCTTCAATGTTTCGTTGCATTTCACGGCGGAGTGGGCGTGCACCCATCGCAGGATCATATCCCTTTGTTGCCATCAGAATCTTGGCAGAGTTTGTGAGTTCAATGCTCATATCCTGCTCCGCAAGACGCTGAGCTAAACGACCAGTGAACAGGTCCACAATCTGCAAGATTTCAGTCTCAGAAAGCTGCGGGAAGACGACGATATCATCAACACGGTTCAAGAATTCTGGACGGAAATGCTCTTTGAGGCTTTCCATCACGCGTGCTTGCATCCGCTCGTAGTCACCTTCAACGTCTCCAACGCTTTGGAAACCGACAGGTACTTTACGTGCCATATCACGAGAACCAAGGTTAGTGGTCATGATGATGACGGTGTTTTTGAAGTCGACGACACGTCCTTGAGAGTCGGTGAGGCGTCCATCTTCAAGGATTTGTAGAAGTGAGTTGAAGAGGTCGGCGTGAGCTTTTTCTACCTCGTCAAAGAGTACGACGGAGAAGGGTTTGCGTCGTACTTTCTCGGTGAGCTGTCCGCCTTCTTCAAAGCCCACATATCCGGGAGGTGCGCCGAAGAGACGAGAAACGGTGTGCTTCTCTTGGTACTCTGACATGTCCAAGGTAATGAGGGCAGATTCATCACCAAAGAGGAACTCAGCAAGCGCTTTAGCAAGCTCGGTTTTACCAACGCCGGTAGGTCCAGCAAAAATGAAAGAGCCACCAGGACGGTTGGGGTCTTTGAGTCCAGCACGAGTTCGACGAATAGAACGAGAAAGAGCTTTAATAGCGTTCTTTTGTCCGACAACTCGTTTGTGGAGTTCATCTTCCATGGTGAGTAGACGGCTGGTCTCTTCTTCGGTGATTTTGTAGACCGGAACACCCGTTGCGTAGGCAAGAACTTCAGAAATCACGTCAGGAGTGACTTCACCGAATTCGTCTCCGCCTTCGCGCCACTTCTTCTCTGCCTCATCTTTTTTCTCGATGAGTTGTTGTTCGCGGTCGCGAATTTCTGCTGCCTCTTCAAATTCAGAAGCAGCAATAGCAGCTTCTTTTTCTGTTTTAAGCTGGGCGATACGTTCTTCGAGATCTTTGATTTCAGGTGGTGCTGTCATGCGTTTGATGCGTAGACGTGCGCCCGCTTCGTCGATGAGGTCTACTGCCTTATCGGGGAGGAAACGGTCAGAGATGTACCGTGCAGACAGGTTTACCGCTGATTCGATGGCTTCATCTGAGATGGTCACGCGGTGGTACGCTTCATACTTGTCGCGCACGCCTTTGAGAATTTCAATAGCCAGAGCTTGTGAAGGTTCATCGACCTGAATAGGTTGGAAGCGACGTTCTAAGGCCGCATCTTTTTCGATGTGTTTACGGTACTCATCCAAGGTGGTTGCGCCGATAGTTTGCAGTTCGCCGCGAGCAAGCATGGGCTTGAGGATTGAGGCTGCGTCGATGGCGCCTTCTGCTGCACCAGCACCAACGAGGGTGTGGATTTCGTCGATGAAGAGGATGATGTCGCCACGGGTGCGAATTTCTTTGAGAACTTTTTTAAGCCGTTCTTCGAAGTCTCCGCGATAGCGTGAGCCAGCGACGAGTGAGCCGAGGTCGAGTGAGTAGAGGTGCTTATCTTTGAGTGTTTCGGGAACGTCGCCGTGCACAATTGCTTGAGCGAGCCCTTCGACGACGGCAGTTTTACCAACGCCTGGTTCGCCGATGAGCACGGGGTTGTTCTTGGTGCGGCGCGAGAGAATCTGCATGACGCGTTCCATCTCGCGGTGTCTGCCGATGACCGGATCCATTTTGCCTTCGCGGGCTGCGGCAGTGAGATTGCGTCCGAATTGGTCGAGGATGGCAGAACCAGCAGGCGCGCCTTCTTTGGAGTTTCCAGCACCAACACCGGCAGTTTCTTTGCCTTCGTTGTTTCCGGAGTATCCTGCGATCAAGTCGGTGACGGTTTGACGAACTTTAGCACCGTCTACACCGAGCTTGGTGAGAACCTGATTTGCAACACCCTCATCGGCGCGTACGAGCCCTAAGAGGATATGTTCGGTGCCGATATAGCCGTGGTTGAGTTGGATAGCTTCACGCATCGAAAGTTCTAGAACTTTCTTTGCCCGCGGGGTAAAAGGAATATGGCCTGATGGCGCTTGAGCACCGGGGCCGATGATGTCTTGAACTTGCTCTCGAACACTCGAGAGGTTTACTCCTAAGGATTCTAATGCACGAGCGGCGATACCTTCACCCTCGTGGATGAGACCCAATAGGATGTGTTCGGTGCCGATATAGTTGTGGTTTAGCATGCGCGCTTCTTCTTGCGCTAGAACCACTACGCGCCGAGCACGGTCGGTAAATCGTTCAAACATTGAACACTCCTCACAAAATCTTACGTTATGCAAAACATTACGCGTATTTTTGTTCTTTCTGGGGGCTGTTCGCATGCGGTGAAAAGATAAGTAGTTAAACGCCCCCCCTCTTAGGAGTCTTTAGACCCTGTTTGAGGTGTTCACTTACCACGTTCGGTGTTGGTAAGTTATTTATGGGCAGACTTACTATTTTTGTTAAAAAAGAAAATGAATGGCGTTGACAACATTCAGAAGAATTTAGTTTCTTTAAAAACTATTAAGATAAGAAAGCTTATAAAATACAGCAGTGGGAAATATGCTGATATATCAATAGATACATATCCCCTAAAGTGTGGACTAAGAATAACTTTATACATTTCTCAAGAAATATATAAACGCCTTAAAGAGTTTGGGGCTTTCCACACGGAAAGCCCCAAACTCTTTAAAATCAGGTAAAAGATAGCAGGTTCTTAGAAATCGCCCTTAGTCTTCTGCTGGGCATAATATTTATCCTGAATATCCTGATGGATACGACCACGGTCAGAAACCTCATAACCGTTATCTTTAGCCCATTGACGGATAGCAGCAGTTTCAGGATTACGCTTGGGCGCAGAAACAGAACGTGAACCCGCAGGACGACCAGGAGTGCGCGAACCTTGCACACGACGCGCCTTTGCAGCAAAAGGACGCACAGCATCACGCAAACGAGCAGCATTTGCGCTAGACAAGTCAATTTCGTACTGGCCACCATCAAGACCAAAACGCACAGTCTCTTCTGCGGGACCGCCGTCGAGGTCATCTTCAAGAATAATCTTTACCTTTTGAGCCATTACGTTTCTCCTGAGTTATCTAAACCGTAGCAAAGGACACCACTTAGAACAAAGAAAGAATTATTCTTCTCATTCTAAGAAACAGAATCCATATATATTTATATACTATATATCCCTTAGAAGAATAGCAATAAATACGAATAAGGTAAAAATAAATAGTGAAAAAACACTATTTTTATTTAACCTCAGTATCTTTTGACTGCTCTGAACCAAAAGGATCACGAGTACCCTTTGAACTCTTCACATTCTCGTACCACTGCTTTGCGTCTTCTTCAATCCCACGTGCAGTAGCTCGCTCCGTCCTATCAGCACGAGTAATCCAACGCAAAATAAAAAAGAGAACAATACCCGCCCCTAAAGAAGGCATAATCGCAATAAGATAATCCATCACCGAACTCATTTCCTCATGAAAACTTTTCTCTAGAATAACGTGCTTATACAAAAACGTTGCCCACAGGAACTCCTGCAGGCAACGCTTTCACACAAATTTAATCAGCTTCTGGCTTCATCAACGGGAACAAAATAGTGTCTCGAATACCAACATTCGTAAAGAGCATGATCAGACGATCCACACCAAGACCAATACCGCCCATTGGAGGAGCACCATACTCAAGAGCACGCAAGAAATCTTCATCTAACTGCATCGCTTCATCATCTCCACCAGCAGCAAGAAGAGATTGCTCCGTCAAACGCTCACGCTGAATCACCGGATCAATAAGCTCCGAGAAAGCAGTGCCACGTTCCATGCCACCAATAATCAAGTCCCAAGCCTCAATCAGACCCGGCTTATCACGGTGAGGACGAGCCAAGGGCTGAGCCGACGGAGGATAATCATACACAAAAGTAGGATTGAGCAACGTCGGTTCAACAATTTCACCAAAGAGCTCCACCACAAGTTTTTCAGCATCCCACTGAGGGTCTACGGAGATATCGTGCTTCTGAGCAATATCGCGAAGTACCTGAGCGGGAGTCTCCGGAGTAATCTCTACCCCAACAGCCTCAGACAGACCAGGATAGACTGCAACCCACTTCCATTCACCGCTTAAGTCAATAGTGCCTTTATCAGTTTCAATCTGGTAAATGCCTACAGCCTCAGCACAAGCCAAAATAATCTCACGCATACGCTCAGCCATCACAAACTGATCAGCATACGCTTCGTAGCATTCTAACGTTGTGAACTCTGGGCTGTGAGTAGAATCGACACCCTCATTACGGAAAACGCGCCCGATCTCATATACGCGCTCAATACCGCCAACCTGCGCACGTTTTAAGAAAAGCTCGGTAGCGATACGCAACGTCATATCTTGGTCAAACGCGTTCAGGTGTGTACCAAACGGACGCGCCGCAGCACCACCATGAATCAGCTGCAAGATAGGAGTCTCAACCTCAATATAGCCGTGCCCGTTTAGAACATCACGAATAGTTTGAGTAATTTTTGCACGCTTAATCACAAGCTCACGAGCCTCATCACGAACCATCAAATCGAGGTAACGCTGACGGACACGAGTCTCATCATTCAGTTCCTTATGCAACGTGGGCATAGGGCGTAATGCTTTAGAAGCCATCTGCCAAGAATCAGCCATCACAGAAAGTTCACCGCGACGAGAAGAAATCACTTCACCATGAACAAAAACGTGGTCGCCAAGATCAACTAAAGCCTTCCAATCAGCAAGGGCTTCTTCGCCTACACCGGCAAGAGAAATCATCGCCTGAATACGAGTACCGTTACCCTGCTGTAAACTTGCAAAGCACAGCTTACCGGTATTACGCACAAACACGACACGCCCAGCAATACCCACAATATCGCCGGTAGTATCCTCAGCATTAAGCACACCGTCGTATTTTTCGCGGATAGCCTCAATAGTGGTCGTTACAGGCACACCCACGGGGTATGCTTCACGTCCTGAAGCAAGGATATCTGCACGTTTGCCCAAACGAATCTGCATCTGTTCAGACATATCTGCAATAACTGGCATTTCTGAAGAAACGCCCTTCTGATGATTAGTCACGTAAAAAACCTAACGTCTTTGAATATATAGCGGAAAAATTAGTTTAATTCCATGTTGTCAATGAGACGAGTCTGCCCCACATAGGCTGCCACGAGAGCCAAGACCTTTGATGAATCAGCTGCCGGAGGCTCAAAGGTTTCTGAATCAATTACTTCAAGATAATCTAAGCGCACACCTTCAACAGCGTCAATGCGTTCGCGAGCAGCGCTAATATCATCTTCAGTGAGCCCACGAGTAATCTGCTGTTCTCGAAGCATCGCTAATGTACGCGATAACACCAGCGCACGCTCACGATCTTCAGCACTCAAATATTGATTGCGAGAAGAAAGAGCTAAACCGTCATCAGCACGCACAATAGGCACCGGCTTAATCACAATATCGTGGTTAAAATCCTGAACCATACGCTGAATCAACGACACCTGTTGTGCGTCTTTACGACCAAAATACGCGTTGACAACATGATGACGAGCACCAGATTTAAGAATGTTAAAGAACTTATTGACAACCGTCAAAGCACCATCAAAATGCCCAGGACGTGTCTTACCTTCAAAAAGATTTCCGAGCTTCCCTGAAGACACCGTAATCAAAGGGGTGCCAGAAGGATACATTTGGTCGTTATCTGGGGCAAAAACAATATCGGCACCAGCTTCTTGAGCAACCTGAACATCTGATTCAAGGGTGCGTGGATATTTCTCGTAGTCTTCGCCAGGGCCAAACTGTAAAGGATTGACAAAGACTGAGACCACAACAACATCATTTTGTTCGCGAGCGCGACGGATGAGCGTGGCGTGTCCTTCATGTAATGCGCCCATGGTTGCCACATAACCCAATGTTACGGGTGTTGCGGGTTGTTCTTCTGTTGCCTGCTGGTGAGCTTGTTCTTGGGCTCGTTCAAGTGCTGAACTGACGCTTTGGCGAAGTTCATCAACAGAACGAATAATTATTGGACTACTCGTCACGGGGTGAAAGATCCTTTCATCATGTGCACTAAAACGTTAGCGTTGTAAGGCGTCTAGGACGCGTTCAAGCTGTTCATCATTCAATGCGCCTCGCGCGTGAGCTCTCTGCGCGGTGGCTTGAGCTAACGCTATGTACGCTATTGAGATATCTTCAGAGTTCTCTTCTTGTGCATACTGGCTAAGTTCTTGTGCGTGTGTGTGTACCGTCTGGATATCGGCTCGAGCTACTGGTCCTGTGAGCATATTTTCGCCAGAAGATAACACGTTATCTAACGCTGCTTGAAGGAGCGGACGTAAATAGTGTGCAGGTTGGGGAACCCCAATAGATTCGAGAATTTGTAGTGATTGTCCAGTAATGGTCACAAGGTGGTTTGCCACATGTGCCAATGCCGCGTGGTACAGTCCACGGTCTGTTTCTGCAATAGTTACCGGTTCAGCACCCATCTCAACGCTTAGTGCCTGAGCAATAGGTAGAAATGGTGCCGGCCCAGTTACGGCGCAACAAGTATCTTGTAAACGCGCTAGGTCCAGAGATAACCCAGTGAAGGTCATGGCCGGGTGAATTGCTAAACAAATTGCACCTTGTGCGGCAGCTGGTTCAAGAACCGAAATGCCGTGCATACCGGAGGTATGAAAAACGATTTGTCCGTTTTTCCAACCGACAGTATGCGCTATTCCTTCAACAACGGAAGTAATAGTATCATCAGGTACAGCAAGTAATACGACTTCAGCTTCTTGCACAATATCGGGGATGCTGCGAAGAGGAACGCCAGGTAGTAGCATCTCAGCACGTTCGCGAGAAGCCTCTGAGATGGCGTGTACCCCGACGATGGTATGTTGAGCGGCCCGTAGGGCGGCGCCGAGGACGGCACCTACCTTACCGGCAGATATCACACCAATTTTCATGCGGGCTGGTTGTGTAAAACTCACGGGTAACAGCTTACCCTAGTTGTTTCCTTAGATTCTGCCCTTATGCACACTTATCGGTAGACGTCACGATGAGTTTGCACAATTCTTTGGGCATCTTCGGCATGAATGTTCTTATTTGTGGCGGAAATAGGGCCCACAATAGTCCAAATGTTAACTGTGCGTGCCCCGTAATGTCGTTCTAAAGGTGAAGAGCGCACATCAACAGATTGGATAAACTGGTAGGGGATGATGGAAAGCTTGTAGTACAAGACACCGTCACGAAGGATGAAATATTTATCGGTGAGGGTAAACCCTGCACGGCGGTACGATAGTGGACGTAGCCACCGGAGTTTTGCTACACGAGGACGAAAACCAGCCTCAGTACCTCGAGTTCCATGAGCGTAGAGAAGCCATCGGCCTGTTACCCGTTCCTCATGGACGGGGAGAACCATGTCTAAGATTTTTTCGAGTTCTTCACCTGTTGCAAGAACAACTAATTCTTCCGTAATTTTTTTATCGTTCATCATGTCTTTGATGCCGTAGCCGGCGACGTTGATTACGACTTTGTACCAGTTCAAAGATCGCCAGAGAACGCTCTGATTAATCTGTAGCCCTTGGATTCTTGATACGGGTACGCTCTGGGTCACGGTATCGAATAGTCCATAACGAATTTTAAGACCTTCAGGAGTATCTGCAATACGGAAATTATAGCGGCGGGCAAAAGTGTTAAATAGAGAGCTCGCAAAACCAAACAAAATGATGATGGACGTAATACTTGAGAAGAAGCCTACACCCACTTCTCGCAAAGTAACCACTATGAAAATGAGAAAAAGCAAAAGCTGGAATAGCACTTTCACGTCCAACAATAATGACGCGACAAGACGCTTGGGCGGAACTCTTAGAAGCTCTTGTTCTGAAGAATCCTCAACTGCCGTAGGCGTTGGGAGATTCTCCTGCTGTAAAAATTGTTGCAGTTTCTCTTCTTCCGAGAGCACTACGGTAGGTACGTCTTCTGATTCTTCTCGTGTGGGCGCAGCATGCTGAGACTGCTTAACGTCCGTTATTCTTTGGAGCAAAGTCGAACGTAATTGTTGAGCATGTTGGTGTTTGAGGAATTTAATCGAAAGAGCACTACCGTCTCCGTCCGCTACGTCAACTGTCATTTCTGATAGACCAAAAAGACGAGCGAGGAATGGGGACGTAATATCGATGGACTGAATTTTGTTGATATTTGCTTTACGGTTCTTTTTGACGAGAAGAACCCCCGTTTTAAGGTGAAAGAATTTTTCTCCAACAGCAAAGAATGTAAAGAACCAGCCAAGATACGTTACCCCATAATAAATCACCACAGATAACAGTGCCGGAACAAAAATTTTAGGGGTTGAAGTAATGAAAGTTAAAAAGTCTCGTAGAGACTCAAGCAAAGAAGTATCTGACTCTAAAAACCCCGATTCGAAGAGTTCTTTACCGGTAATCCATACGATCCACGCAAGAATAAACCAGCTTGAGGCAAGAGGACTCAGCGGGTGGGCACGTTTCCAATGAAGTTCTTCATCTGGTACTTGTTCGCTATTTTGAGGTTCGTCATGTGTGTTGTTCTTGGCATCATCGTGTCCAAGAGAAAAATTATGTTCTTGTGGTGTTTCGCTCATCGTTACTTCACCATCTGTTCTACGCCGTCTTGAGTCAGAATCTCTCGTATTTTTTCAGCTTCAGGTTGAGGAAGCCCCGGGATTTTTGCCTCTGTTCCAACAGAAGCTGTATGAAGCTCTAGAGAAGCGAGTTTAAAGATTCCTGACACGAGGCCAGAGGTAACGTCTACGTATTGCAAACGCCCATAAGGAACAGAGATGACTTTTCGCATCAAGATTCCTCGGGTGATAACGAGATGGCGTTCATCAAGGTGATACCCAATAGATTTGACGTAGCGAGGTGCCAGCAGAAGGTATGTCAGTTGTCCGAGGAAGAGAACGCCTAGGACTCCCAGAATAATAGGAAGTTTGAGGCCAGAGGAGAAGAACTCGTCTTCACGAAACATCCAGACAAGACCTGCGACACTCATGATGACCAGCAGGAAGATGGCCCTATTGATAAGGACAATCTTCACATAAGAGGGTGATACTCGTATCCACGGCCGCTGCTCAATATCTCCTATTGTTGAGTTCTGTTGAGTCATGAGAAGGTACCTCATTTTCTAGTGCCCATAATTTTAACTACACACTATCGAAAAGTAACCTGCATCTCAACCTTCAAAATAGTTATTAAATATCATCCTGACGTGCATATCCACGGCTATCACGCTCAAGAATGTGCTCGTCTTTAGGGACATGATCGTCAGAATCAGAAGGTGGTATTTTACACAGATGCTCCACCCAAACACCGACACCACATAAAAGCGCACCGGCAAGAACATCAACAATCGACGTTACCAGCGGAGGCCATGCGGCACGAAGAGTGAACATATACAACTGGTACGAAAGCAATGCGCTATGCCAGCCAGCAATCATCACACCCGTATAGGCGCTAGATTGAGCCAGCACAACAGTACGAGCTGCCAAAAGAGGGTTCATTCGCCCAGCATCAACCCGCCGGTCTCGCTGACGAAAACGTGATACCTGAACACCCAACCACATCAAGGGAGCACAAATTACCACTGAAACGAGAAGACTCGAAGGTGAAAGCATCAGCTCTGCGCCACCCCAACGCACGCTCAGCGCATTAGCTAAGGCGCCAACCATAAAAGCACCAAGAAAAACACTGAGTAATACTCTCAGACGTAAAGACGTCATGCACAAACCACCGGTGCTTCACGAATTTCGCGGATACCATCACGATCTTCAGCTTTTTGCGCCAACTCAGCAACCGGCACACCTTGTAGCTCGGCAGAAGGGTCCATACGAAGCCACGGTTCTAGAACAAATGCACGCTCAGCAGCTCGAGGGTGAGGAATCGTCAAATCGGTCTGAGTCATCTGAATATTGCCGTATTCGATAATGTCGATATCTAGAGTACGAGGACCCCAATGAACCTCACGTGTACGATGATGTTTCGTTTCTACGCTCTGCGTATACTCCAACAATTCAAAAGGACGTAAATCCGTCTCAATCTGAATCACTAGATTCAAAAAATCAGGCTGTCCGTCAGGCCCGCCCACTGCAGCAGTCACAGCAACCGGAGAAATGTTCTGTACAGAAATCTGCGAATGACTACACAAGTCTGCAATCCCCCTAATGAGGGTTTCTTCTCTATCTCCCATATTTGAACCAAGAGCGAGGATGGCAGTTACACTCATTTTTTCTCCCTGAAAATCGTCACCGATACATCCGAAAAAGTCACTTCAATAGGAGCTTTCGGTTTATGCACGGTTATCTCAACGGCAAGAAGAGGGAAATGTTCTAACACTTCTTGCGCAATTTTTTCCGCCAATGTCTCAATCAAATCGACAGGCTCTCCCATCACCACATCACGAATAGTTTCAGCGACTTCAGCATAATTTGCTGTCTGCGTAACGTCATCGTCAGCAACAGCTCGTGAGAAATCGGTGAACATCGTAATATCCACAAAGAACGGCTGACCAGTTTGCCTCTCACTATCGAGAACGCCGTGATACCCAACGCACCCAACACCATTGAGGGTGATACGGTCTGCGGTACGATACGCAGAGGGCACAGCTTGTTCTGTAATAGTGCGGTACTCCGTCACAATGTTCCTTTGTTCGGCAGTATGGGGTATTACCGTCTCCTATTATCCACTGTTCCTGAGCATACTTAGTGTTGTTTGTCGCCACATTGAACCCCGTCAACATGTCAACGAACCCCCTCTTCCGCACCATTGCAAGGTTTTAAAGTTAAAAAACGAACTAAATGCGCTTGGAATAGAGGTTAAGCTCACACATGTTTTTAGGTCAAAAACACCTCATGTCGCTTCATCAATACAAAAACATCACATTTCCGAAGAATAAGCTCTCACTTGTTGAACAACAGCAAGAGCATCAGCACTAGAGCGAACATCATGAACCCGCACACCCCACGCACCATTTAACGCCGCAATAACACTCAGCGCTGCCGTCGCCGCATCACGCTCATCAACAGCACGACCCCGAGGCTCAACACCCAGGCGTTCAGCACGCTGACAATCTTCAACCTCCAATAAACGCCCTAAAAAGCGCTTACGAGATCCAGCAATCAATAGCGGATGCCCCAGCTCTCGAAAACGTGTCATCGACGCACACAACTGCCAATCTTGCATACCAACTTTTGCGAAACCTAAACCAGGATCAAGAATGATATTCTTCGACGCCACTCCCCCAGAAAGAAGACGATCACGCAAAGAACGAAGCTCAAAAAACACTTCATCAACAACATCCTCATAGCTGGCACAATCATTCATCGTCGCAGAAGTACCACGAGCATGAGTCAAAATATAAGGAACATCCAGTGACGCAACCGTATCAATCATCTGCTCCGAAAGATTCATTCCCGAAACATCATTAATAATGTCTGCACCAGCTTCAACCGCAACACGAGCCGTATCGGGATTAAGCGTATCGATACTCAAAAAAGCAGGAATATCACGTAATTTCTCAAGAACAGGCAAAATACGACGCTGTTCCTCAACACTTGAAATACGAGTAGAACCAGGTCGAGTTGATTCACCACCAATATCAATAATCGTGGCGCCATCTTCAACCATACGGTATGCATGGTCTACTGCTTCTTGCAACGTATAGTGTTCACCACCATCCGAAAAAGAATCAGGAGTGACATTCAGAATACCCATCACATGAGTACCAGAAGAAGCAAACACAGAAGACACCACAACGCCCACTTTCTAAAAATTTATCGATAGCAACTAAAACATACAGACACCACAAGAATACGCACAAATACACACCGCATAAGGGTGAGGGCACCTACGAAAATATCGTAGGTGCCCTCACCCTTGCGTCGGCAGAAGATTCTTCACAAACTTCCGGAACTACGAGCGAGAACTATTAATCAAGCTCATTGCCTCAGCACGAGTTGCCTCAGCACGTAATTGACCGCGCACAGCACTCGTCACCGTCTTAGCACCCGGTTTACGAACCCCGCGCATTGCCATACACATATGTTCAGCTTCCACAACAACAATCGCACCAGCAGGACGTAGATACTTTTCAATAGCATCTACAATTTCCGTTGTCATACGCTCTTGTACCTGCGGACGTTTAGCGAATAAGTCCACGGTACGAGCCAACTTTGAAAGACCCGTCACTTGCCCAGAATCCCCCGGAATATAGCCCACATGTGCCTGACCAAAAAACGGTACAAGATGATGCTCACACGTAGAATAAAACGGGATATCCTTCACAAGCACTAGTTCTTTATGGTCAATATCAAAAGTCGTCCCCAGAATATGGCCGGGTTCATCGTGCAAACCAGAGAACATCTCTGCATAGGCACGCCCCACTCGAGCAGGGGTGTCGACAAGACCCTCACGATCGGGGTCTTCCCCAATCGCTAATAGAATCTCGCGAACAGCTGCTTCAATACGAGGCTGATCCACTGCCATTAGCGTGCACCACCCCAAGGACTTTCATCTGGGCCTTGAGCACCGTTATCATTGCCCATACCAGGAGCGGGGTCTACATCTGTCACAGGCTTCTGAACCGGAGAAGAATCCGTATCAATCACAGGCTGTTGAACAATAGGCTCATTCTCTTGCGAATCTTCTGAAGAACCGTCCACCTCGCTAGGAGCCTTTACTGGGGGTAAAGAAGAAGGTTCACGAGTTGTTTTAGAGTACCAATGTGAACGCTCAGGACGTTTACGAACATCCTTGAAAATCTCTGCAATCTCTTTCTCAAGAAGAGTTTCTTTCTCAAGAAGAGCATAGGCAAGACGATCCAAAACATCTCGGTTCTCGGTCAGAATCTCAAAGGCCTCATCATGGGCGTTCTCAAGCAAAGCAGCAACTTCTTGGTCTACCACATAAGCAAGTTCATCCGAGAAGTTATTGCCTCCACCAGCGCCACCGCCAAGGAACGGATCAGACTCACGAGCAGCAAGACGAACAGAGCCGATACGTGAGCTCATGCCGTACTCGGTAACCATCTTACGAGCTGTTTCAGTAGCTTTTTGAATATCATTCGAAGCACCGGTCGAAGGATCGTGGAAGACCACTTCTTCTGCTGCACGTCCGCCCATGGCGTAAGCCATCTGATCAAGTAGCTCATGGCGAGTTGTCGAATATTTGTCGTCCTCAGGCATCACCATGGTGTAGCCCAACGCACGCCCACGAGGAAGAATCGTAATCTTTGTTACTGGAGAAGAATTACGCAAAGCAGCCGCAACCAAGGCGTGTCCGCCTTCATGATAAGCGGTAACTTTTCGTTCATGTTCTTTCATAATGCGAGAAGAGCGCTGAGGCCCAGCCATCACACGATCAATAGCCTCATCAATGGCACGCTCATCAATCACGTTTCCACCATCACGAGCTGTCAACAAGGCAGCCTCATTCATGACATTTGCGAGGTCGGCGCCGGTAAACCCAGGGGTTCGTTTCGCCACAGAAGACAGCTCTACACGGCGGTCAATAGGCTTACCCGCCGCGTGCACCTCGAGAATACGCTGACGCCCCTTCAAGTCAGGAGCATCTACTCCAACTTGACGGTCAAAACGGCCCGGACGCAACAAAGCAGGGTCTAACACATCAGGTCGGTTCGTTGCAGCAATCACAATGATATTTGAGGTTCCGTCAAAACCATCCATCTCAACAAGAAGCTGGTTTAGAGTCTGCTCACGCTCATCGTTACCGCCACCCATACCGACACCGCGTTGGCGGCCTACAGCGTCAATTTCGTCAACGAAAATGATGGCAGATTTATGGTTCTTAGCCTCTTTGAAGAGGTCTCGCACACGAGAAGCACCCACGCCCACGAACATCTCCACAAAGTCAGAACCAGAAATAGAGTAGAACGGAACTCCAGCTTCCCCAGCAACAGCTTTCGCGAGAAGAGTCTTACCGGTACCGGGAGGGCCATACAAGAGAACGCCCTTAGGAATTTTTGCGCCAAGACGAGTAAATTTCTCTGGTTCAGCAAGGAACTCACGCACTTCTTCAAGCTCCGCGAGAGCTTCATCAACACCGGCAACATCAGAGAACCGTACGGTCGGGTTGTCTTTATTGAATTTCTTTGCACGAGACTTCGAGAAATTCATAATCTGAGAGCCGCCAGAACTGACTCGAGACATCAAGAACCAGAACAATAAAGCAATCAGAACAAAAGGTGCAAAGAATGTCAGTAACGAAGTAAACCAGTTATTCTGTACAGGCTGATCGGTGTAACTCTTCAGTTTTCCATTATCCACAGCCTGAACCACATCACCAGCGCGAGCATTTACGAAATAGAATGTGACATTCTTTCCGAGATTCTGCCCCTTAGGAGTGGAATAGTCGTCTTTAAGCTCTAAATCTACGCGCTGATCGCCATCATAGATTTTCGCGCTCACAGCTTTATCGTTCTTCAATAACTCTAAGCCGACATTCGTATCGACACGGTTTGAACCGTTAAACATCGAGGTAATCGAAAAAGTCGCGAAGATGGCTAAAGCGAGCACCACCCAGAACCATGGTCCTGAGATGAACTTGCTGAAGAACCCTTTATCTTCTTCTGGGTTCTTATTGGTTTTTTGCGCCAATGCGGTAATCCTCCAAATATGGGTGACTACCCGTCTAGTAGAAGCACGAGGCAACCACTATAGGGGCAGAGGTTATTCTGCACATTAATGTACAGGTGAAACCTGTTAAGTTCCCGTTCAGTCAGGTGCGTTCCCCTCAAGGCTAAAATTTTACGGTGCGAGCGAGCGTACTATTTTTACCTCGTTCGCACCGTACAAGAGGAGAATCTTAGGTGTATTTAGGAATAGACGTGCGGAGCTAAAGTCGCAATACAGTCCAAGTTACGGTAGCGTTCTGCAAAGTCTAAACCGTAACCAATCACAAATTCAGGGTCGATATCCCAACCAACATATTTGCACTGAACATCAGTTTTAACGCATGTTGGTTTACGCAGAAGAGCACAGATTTCAACGGAGTTTGCACCACGAGAAATGAGATTCTGTTGAAGCCACGCAAGAGTAAGCCCAGAATCAATAATGTCTTCGACAATCAGAACATCACGTCCAGTCAAGTCGGTGTCAAGGTCTTTGAGAATACGAACAACACCAGAAGACTTTGTTCCAGAACCATAAGAAGAAACAGCCATCCAGTCCATGGTGTAATGGGTGCTCAATGCTCGTGAGAGGTCTGCAACCACCATAATTGCACCTTTGAGAACACCTACCAGAAGAACTTCTTTACCTGCGTAATCTTTATCAATCTGTGCAGCGAGTTCTTTAATCTTTGCGTCAATATCTTCTTTGGTGAAAAGAACGTGTTTGATATCGTCCTGTACGTCTTCTGCCTTCACGATTCCTCTAATCCTTTGTGATTGATATGGGGGCTGTAGAAAATTAGTGTACCGTCTAGCAGATAGCTGCGCTAAAGCAAACCGGCACCTAAACATGTTTTTCTCGGTATTCGTTCTTTAAGTATGGAGCTTACACGGTGGTGAGTAAAACAATAACCCCAGTTTCTTTCAAAAGAATCTCTTTTTTCTCTGCAGATGAACGAAGTTCCACTGTAACTTTCGCAGGTGGACGGCGACGGTAAGCACTCACCTTACCTGCCAGCTGTATAGGGCCAGCAATAGTGTGGCCGCACAAGAGTTCTCCTAATGCTTGTAAACGTTCAAAACTTGGATTTTCTCCGCCCAAAGAACGAACAGCCAAAGATAATACTCGATGCTGTAACGCTGGATGTTCTTGACTCAACGCATAACGGTTAATCACTACGACACCCTGCATATTAGTCTCAGTAGGAAGGTTCAAAGATTCAACTCCACCTACCGCCGAGAGTTCAAGCTGTACCCGAGCAAAAACTCTCTCAGCTTCTTCTTCAAGATACTGTGCGTCAGGGCCACTAATAGCAGCAGTACGGGCCAATGAGAGAGCAACAGAACCACCTAAATGCTCTTCCAAAAAAGGAAGAATACTATGACGGACCTTCGCTCTCATAAGGCTCTGGTCGAGGTTCGTAGGGTCATACCACGGGTCTAAACACTCAGCAACACAAATTTGTTCGACCTCATACCGACGTAAATTCAGCAGAGGACGGAGATAATTCACACCATGGTGAACACGCACCGGACTCATCCCGCCTAAAGATTTTGTACCCGACCCTCGCGCTAAACCAAGAAGCACTGTCTCTGCCTGATCGTCTAACGTATGTGCAAGCATAATTCCTTGTGCACCAGTTTCTTTAACGGCATCTTCAAACGCCGCATATCGCGCAATACGTGCCGCCATTTCAGGTCCCTCATGGTCAGCGTCAACAGTAACAGAACGTACAAGCACCGGAGACAATCCCATATCACGGCATGTTTGTGCAGCCTGTGCAGCGACTTCGTCAGAGCCTGTTTGAAGCTGATGATCAACAATTATTGCACCGATACGTATCTCACCACGACGTACAAAGTGGGCTGCCAATGACGCTAACGCCAAAGAATCAGGGCCACCAGAACAACCCACCAAAAAAAGTGGAGGATTCTCTTGTGGACGCGCTTTACCTGAAGCGTGAATAAGTGTTTGCCCCAAAAAATGATTGATGTTTTGTTCAAGAAGGGTGCGTGCGCGTCCTACTGCCGGATGTAAACGTCCTCGTCGTCCGTTTTGCATGAGTTATTCTCCTGCCCAAGGGATGACGCGTTCCGTTGACGCTAACACCCTATCAATCCATTGCTGGGGGTGATGTATTTCTTGTTCAGTAGGAAGATTCTCAGGGCGTTCCCACATCATGTTGAAACGCTCCATACCCTGAGCGTCCACAATGTATTGAACGAATTTTTGTCCGTCTTTATATTGTTGAAGTTTTCGTTCCATGCCAAAGAGTTTTTGCACTATTTTGTGGAAGAAGGTGTGTGTTTGGCTGCGACGGTTAAACCGTTGGCGAATAGTTTTGATACTAGGAACTACTGATGCGTCAATAGAGTCCATGACAACGTTAGCGTGACCTTCAAGAAGACTCATCACAGCAGTCACCTCAGAAAGCGTCTTATGGGCAGAATCGTTAAGAGCCAAAGAATTTGCCTCTGATTGAGAAGAAGTAGAGTGGCCCAAGGAAGTTTTCGCTGTATGGATAACATGACCAAAGAGCTCTTCAGTGTTCGACCCTAAATCTGAAGATAGGCGGTGCACGAGTTGAAGGATATACTCATCAAGCCACGGCGCAGCGGCAAACTGCACACGGTGTGTTTGTTCGTGCAAACAGACCCATAGTCTAAAATCTTCGGGATCGAGGTGAAGTTCTTCCTCTAGTGCAAGGATATTGGGGGCTACGAGCATGAGCCGTCCACCCGATGCCCCGCACCCGGCGCGGGCAGCGTATGGTTCGTATTGTCCTAGTACTCGTGTGGAAAGATAAGCGAGCACGGCACCAACTTCAACTGCCGTTGCATAGTTGACTAATGTTTTTTGGGTTTTTGTTAGTTTCTTCATCTTCTGTGCTAGACGTGAAGAAGGTTCGGTGTTAAGCATGGTTGAGAATGCTTGTGTGTTTGCTTTAGACCATGTGGGGCGGTCTACAACGAGAACTTGTGAGTCTGTGAGCTGGTGAGCTACCTCAAGTTGAGTGATACGGTGTACGTGCTCCACTGACACTAAAGCCGCATAACGGATACTTTCTACAGCACGAGTCATCTCTTGAACTGTTTTTTGAGGTCCAGCAGGTACAAGCTGAGCAGCAACTTGGGCTGCTGTATCCCAAGCTACAAGGTGAGAAAGAGTATTTTTTTGAGTCATTGTTCTTTACTCTATACCACAGTTTTCTCATCTTTCTTATCCTTTAGTTCTTCACTCAACACACGTTGCACGTTTCAGAAAGATGTTGATTGTTCAAGGTATCTGCTTGCTGTAGTTCTTTCCATAAGGAGGTTTATCTCTGGCAACAGAGGCGAACCTTAGAAAAGTTTTACTCGTTTTATATCGTCTATAAATAAAGAGGTGTCATGGACAAGATACATGTTCTTGCCCATGACACCTTATAGGTTTTGGTTGGAAGTGCTTAACCTCTAACGCATGAATTTATGCGTTGTGGCGGTCGATAGCTTCCTGAACCATTTTTTCTGCAGCTTCGCGGCCTTCCCAGCCTTCACCTTTAACCCATTTACCGGATTCGAGGTCTTTGTAGCGTTCGAAGAAGTGCTGAATTTCTGCTTTGAGCTGTTCAGAAACGTCTTCAAGTTCTTGGATGTGGTCATAGCGTTTATCGGCAGGAACGCAGAGAACTTTTGCATCTCCGCCAGCTTCGTCAGTCATATTGAAGACTGCGATGGGGCGAGCTTCAACAACAACTCCGGGGATAACGTCAACGTCGAGGATGACCATTGCGTCCAGTGGGTCGCCGTCTTCACCAAGGGTGTTATCAAAGTATCCGTATGCGGTGGGGTACTGCATTGAGGTGAATAGAACACGGTCAAGGCGTAGACGTCCGGTTTCGTGATCGATTTCGTACTTTACGCGTGAACCGCGATTGATTTCGAGGGTGACGTCAAGTTCCATGAGGTCTCCTTATATGTTGTGAGTTGGGGCGTACCTGTTGCAGGTACGTTTAGCATATCGGTGTACAGTCTAACCTAGACATGAGATATACCTGAGTTTTTACGGCTATTCTCTTATAGTCTAACGTTCGTGACTTTTGCTGGTGAATAGTGTTGGGAGAATATATGAATGGTGAGGAATTTATGTCTTCGTCAGAGACATCAAAGAAACGTCAATGGATATTACCTAGCGTTTTAGGTGTTGCAACGCTAAGTGTTGGGGCGTGGGCAATTCCTCACGTACAGTCAGCCCATACTTTAGCTGATGGTGCAACGTCTTCGTATGTTAGCCCTCAGCCTGTTCAGATTCCTTCTGCTGTTCATTCTTCAGTAAGCTCTCAAAAAGCGACTCTTACGCAAACTCTTGACCAGATTTTAGACTCTTTACCTGACGGGAACGTGACGGGATTAGTGATTGATAAAGATTCGGGTGAAGTGCTCTATCAGCGTGGTGCTGAACAGCAGAGGGTTCCAGCATCTAACCTGAAAATTCTTGTCGATTATGCTCTTCTTCAGCGGGTTGATCCGACCGCACGTTATGAAACAAGTGTCCGTCGTCAAGACCATGTATTGACTCTTGTAGCGGGCGGAGACACTCTTTTAGGAACTGGTTTATCGCGCCCTGACGATGTTGTAGGTCATGCAGGTTTAAGGACGCTTGCTCAGAAAGTAATTCAGGGGCTATCACAGGGGTCTTCTCATTATCGTGTCAATCTTGATACGTCTATCTATCAGGGGCCTTCGGTTAATCCGGCGTGGGCGCAAGGAGATATTGATGCTGGGGAGGTCTCTGCAGTCAGCCCTATTGCGTTCTACTCTCATTATTCTCCCGATGCTCAGGGGAAGGCTTCTCGTTCCCGACCGGCACAAGCAGGACAGGAAGTACACCGTTATTTTGTGTCTTTACTCAACGAGTTAGGTGCGCAGAAAAATCTAAGTTTCTCTATGGGGGAGGAAACAAACGCACCAGAACATTCAGAGGTTCTTGCTCAGGTGAGTTCGGCAACGGTTGCTGAGCAGGCAGCGTATATGATGCAACATTCAGATAACATGTTGGCAGAGACTTTAGGACGTAATCTTGCGGTTTCTTTAGGTCGTGAAGGCTCTTTTGAGCAAGCACGTACCTCAATTCAAGAGACGTTAGAACAAAATGGTATTGATACGACGGGGTTTCATCCGGTAGATATTTGTGGTCTTTCGGGTGATAACAAAGTCACCAATAAGATGATTGTTCAGGTACTTGAAGCTATTGCTGACTCGTCTTCTCACACGACATTGGCGTTAGACGGTTTTCCGGTTGCTGGTGGTTCGGGTACGTTAGCTTCACGTTTTGGTGCTGCTGATACAAGGCAGGCACAGGGATATGCGCGTGCGAAGACTGGAACTTTATATTCTGTGATTTCTTTATCGGGTTATGCACGTTCTGCTTCCGATAAAACTTTGGTGTATTCGTTTATCACTAATGACATCAACGATATTGGTGGGGCTAAAGAAACGTTGGATCGTGCGGTAGCTGTTTTAGTCCAGCGTTAGGTGCATTAAACACATCAAGCTTTGGGTGTGAACCAATATTGGTTCACACCCAAAGCTTTATATGGATGAAGTTTTGTACCGTGTCTTAGCTTTTGAAGGCGCGTACACGTCCTGTGCGTGAATGCCAGGCGATAGTGTAGCCTTTACTGAAACGCTGGTGCACTTCAATACCGTGGCGATATTCTCCGGTGATGGGGTATCCGTATCCGCGTTCGTAGTCGTTGCGGCTCCATTCTGCGGAGATTGCACCGTATTCGAGGATGGGGTGCGCGCCGTAGCGTGGGTGCCACATAATTTTGGTGACGCGATTTCCTCGTTTGAATCGCTGGTATGCGCCACCGCCGATGAGACCGCCTGTTTCGTACATGAGGGGGTATCCTAGGACGTTTTCTTCACCGTGTCGTGCCCAGTACCGACCAATATCACCTTCAAAGTGCACTGGGTACGCGCCGGTGTCTGCGGTCCAAAGGAATTGGGAGATGTTGCCGTTTTTACTGTAGTTCTGGTAAATGCCCCCTTCGACGAGTCCACCTTTTTCGTTCATGATGGGGACGCCGAATCGAGCTTCGCCGCCGCCGTTATGGTAGCTTGCACCGATTCCGCCTTTGATGGCGTAGGTTGGCTGTGTGGATTGTGTTGCGATACGGCTTCCGCCAGCGATAGTGGGTTGAATGTCTGATGGTCCACGTCCACGTTCGTAGCGGTAGATTCCGACGTTTCCGAGGACTCGCCAAGGGAGTCCGCGTCCGTTGCCGTAGCATAGTCCGATTCCGCAGGTGTTTGCTTGTGGAGCAAGAATTGCGGCGCGGTGCGGCGGTGAGCTCTTCCAGAATGCTAGAAGTTGGCTGATATCCCCGTTGTAGGACAGTGCGATGACTTCGCGCACAAAGCTGTATCCGCGCACTTTGGGGTTGTACATGAATTGGGTGCCATGCGAGAAGTAGCCCTGAATAAATTGGCGCCGAGCTTCTATGTCCATTACGGATGCAACGGTTGCTGAATGTTGCAGGGGTTGGAGCCCGTATTGTGCGCGATATTGGTTGATGAGGTTGAGTAAGCGCTGCGCATCTGCATTTCGGTATGCGGTGCTTACTCGTCGAATATCGCTATAAGCGGCTTGGGCAGCGGTGCTACCTAGCGCTGTTGCGCCGAGTCCCGCAAGAGCAATTTTTCCTACCTGGCGTCGGTTAGGAAGAAGACTCTTGAGAGAACTGAGTTCTGTATTTGACATGTCTTTCTCCGATGGCGATCTTTTGGAATGCTGTAATAACGGACAATGTGCGTACACAACTTTATAGAATCGTTATCAAATTCTATGGATATTTTATGGTTTTTTGTGATTTTTGTGTCCATATTTTCGATAATTCACAGGATTCGAACACTGCTTAGCGTCTCTATATTTCAATTAAAAATCTGTGCTATATATGCGTTTTCTTGCACAAATACACAGATGGCTTAGTTTGCCATTATGGCTAACGAGGGGCACATTTGAGAGAAATTCACAGGTTTTGTTCGATAATTAGATGCGCTTTCTTGGCGTTTCGTTCACCACTATTCACAGCTTTTCGAAAATCAATTCAGAATATGAGATATATTCGATTATTTATTCGAACATTAGATATATTCATCCGTACCATTGCATTCTTAATCGACATAAAAGCAATTAAATGAAAAATATGTATTTTATTAATATCTCACCTAAAAATTTCACTTTGACCTGACAAGCTCATTCCCACAAGACGTTGTTACCTAAGCATTTACCGCCTATTTACCGACCTTTAAAACAACAATATTTTTGCCACGCAACGACACAATTCCCTGCACCCACTGACGAATACACAGGTTTTGGCACTACCCCCACAGCACAAACCACGACCGCTAAAATCAGTACAACAAGACCACAAGCTCGTCCACGAACAGGCACCCTCATAGCACGAAAGACACCATGAGTTCAGAAGAGTTCCAAGAACACACCCCATACCTATTTCACCAAGAAAACCTCACCATAATCCTTGGAAAATCAGCACAGCTAGCAACCATTAAAGAACTCATACACTCCACCCAAACACCCACCACAACAACATACTGGGGGCAACACGCATCAGAAGAACTCATCAGCTCACTCGCCACACCCCTGACCAGCCAAAATTTCTGGGAGACAATCACAGAAGGGCTCCTTCTGCAAACCCATTGGCCCACACATCCAGAGGGAACCCTCTACTACCCCACCACGCCCCCATGGCTTAACAACGCACCATCATGGGAATATGACCCCATCTGTCCACCTGACGGGCCGGGGCCCCTCGGAGGCTGGATACATCTGAAAGGACCCACACTGCCAAACCACCAACTCGCCCTCTTCCAACTCACAGACAAAGACTCATTCTGGATTTTTAGCTCACCAGAAACGCTCCAACACATACTGCAACTATGCAAAGACATCGCACCCATAAGAGAACATTTCGAATACGCCACAGGCTATCTCGGCGATGACGCACAATACCAGTGCATAGCACTACCCATTACCTGTAGAAATATCCTCGAAGACGAACTCACCCTCCAAGGAAAACACTACGACTCCTTTTTCTGGGAGTAAGCTACGCCTCTTTTAAGCGCAAAGACTGGCATACTTAACTCGTGTATGTTTTGACCTTTATTCGCCGCAAAGGCGCAAAAGCTCTTCCCCTCGAAGAGCTCTGCGAAAAACTCAACGCTCTAGAACCGTTCGTCCCATTCACCAAAACCTACCCCGACGAAGTACAAGGCGCGTTCGATCACCCAGAACATGCAACACGAGCGTTCCTACTCGGGTCCCTCTACAACGGGTACTGGATTGGTATTGGGGTGGGAGGGCTACGCGTCCCACGATTTGCGATGGCTCTCGGCGCTATCGGCACACCAGAATGTTCCGGAGACGCTATCAGCTACTCACGTCTTGCCGTAGAACAAGCACCCACCGGAGCACCCTCAAAATGTGTCGTGGTACTTGGTAACGACCAAAAACTTTCACAACATGCCACAGGTATTGCACGATTGCTCTATCGAGTCTGCTCAGAACGCTCAGAAGCCGAAAACCGCGTCATATCCTTACTAATCCCAGGTGTGCGAGGGCAGCAAAAGGCAGTAGCGCAGGCGCTCGGTATCAGTTCACAAGCAGTCAGTAAAACACTAGTTAGAGCACAATGGCATGAACAGGAAGCAGCGTTACCAGTACTTCAAGAGCTCCTCAGCTCTATCCATCGGCTGACGCCAAAGCATTAGAACTCTTACGAACGTCGTGGCAAAGAACAGGTAGATCCGGGAAGACGCCAGCGATTCTCTGCGATGAGAGCGTACACTTTTTCAGCAGGTAAACGTCCTATAGGAGACAGAAGATACCGTCCTAGAAGTTGTAAAGAACGACGTTGGCTCGTCTTCAGAACAAGTCCCACGGCAATCACACCATAGGTCGTATGTCCGTCATCTGTTACAAGGGGAATAGCTCGAGAAAAACGTTGAGGGTCAACCTTCGAAGAAAACTCCTCATCGCTCCAGGCCGGAAGAATGTCAGCACCTACCTCTTGCTGAGCAAGCCAATGACCTGCTTGAGTGCAAATACCACAGTCAGGGTCATAATAGAGTCTCATACAGTATCGCCTAAGAAAGAAGCGTCGCTAAAGTACGTGCTACGCCATCATCATAGACACTAGTAGTGACCTCATCAGCAACAGCAATCACTTCCTCAGGGGCTTGTCCCATGGCAACTCCACGAACTGCCCAACGTAACATCTCTTTATCGTTATGCCCATCGCCAATAGCAACCGTATAGGCGGGATCAATGCCGAGGGTACGTCGTAGTTGTTCTAAAGATGATGCTTTTGACACACCGTGTGCAGCGATATCTAACCATGCGGTCCATCCCACTGCATAGTTCACTCCGTGAAGACCTGCGGCATAGATGGCCTTTTTAAAGTCTTGAGGGTCAACGTCTTCGGCGAAGACAACAACACGGGTGGCTTCACGATGTTCGAGAAGATCTGTTTTTGTTACAGGAATCGATGATGCGCCAAAAGATCCATCTTCAAAATCGTCTGTTGCATAAATATCGCCAGAGATGGTCTCCAACGCCATCTGAGCATAAGGAAGTTTCTCCTGTAATAAGCTCAATGCGCGCTGTGGGTTAAATGCCACACTATCAATGACGTAATAGCCGCCATTTTTGTCAGAGAGCTCGAGCGTAACCGCACCGTTAGAGGTCACCATATATCCTTCGGCGATACCAAGCTGTTGTGCAATGGGAAGTGCTGCTTGACGAGAACGCCCCGTCGCGATAATTACGGCATGACCAGCTGAGATAACATCTTGAACAGCTTTTTTAACGGCCTCGCTTAAGGTCCCGTCGTGATGCACCAGAGTCCCGTCAATGTCTATGGCAATCAAGTAGCGGGTATTCGGTTCAAGAACCCAGCTACTTGAGACAGGCGGGTGGACTCGTAGTTTTTCCATCATAGTTTCAGGTGTCTTTTCTTATGGTGGGTTCAAGGTAAAAATAGCGGTCGTTCAAAGACTCTACCCGCTCAATAGGCTACCCATCATACTGGAGTATTAGCGAGTATTCTCTCCTGTTAGTATATTCCTATGTCTCTTTCTGATTTATCTGAAAGCACCCAAAACTATCTTAAAGAAATCTGGGGAATATCGGAGTGGTCTCAGCACGTCGCAACGACAACATTACTTGCACAAAAAACAGGTAATCGGCCTTCGAGTGTTTCTGACGCGCTTAGAAGGTTGGCGAATGCTGGTCTCATTTCGTATCGCCCATATGCTCCAATTGAGCTAACAGAGCTAGGGAAAAAATATGCGGTGTCGATGGTTCGTCGACACCGCCTTTTAGAGACGTTTCTTGTGCAGGTTCTCAACTACCCTATTGACAAAGTTCATGATGAAGCAGAGGTGTTAGAACATGCTGTCTCAGATATCATGATTGAACGCATCGATGCACTACTAGGACATCCCACTCGTGACCCTCACGGAGATCCTATCCCTGCCGAAGACGGTACGGTAGATAACCCAGAACAGAGCACCCTCACAGACTATCTTCTAGAACATTGCTGCCAAGATCCACAGCGCCTCAGAATAGAACGTGTTAGTGATAAAGATGCCAAGATTCTCAGCTTTTTTATTCAACACCAACTCGTTCCAGGAAAGACTATTCTTGTACGTAGCAGCAGGAACCTAGAAGATATACAAGTTCGCCATGAAGGTTCAGCAAAAAGTATTGAACTTAACTCTGAGCAAGGGAAGAAGATTTTTGTGATTGAGTGCGAATCTTAGTGTAGATACGCTCTGAGATGAAGACTACCGCAAACATGACTCCTTGAGTAAGCACCACTGCACCACCAGGAGAAATATCAACATAGTAACTAATGTATAGTCCGCTAATAGACCCGACTAATGCAAAAGTCACTGAGTAGCACAGCATTGTTGTGAATTTATTTGTCAAAAGACGTGCGGTAGAACCTGGAATAATCAGCATTGCAACCACCAAAATAACACCAACAACTTGCAACGCAACAACAGATGTTAACGCCAGCGAAAACAACAAAATACCCGATAACAAGCGAGTAGATAGACCAATAGCGGCAGCGTATGAAGGATCAAAAGCGTAGAGAGTAAGATCTTTACGTTTGTAAAGTAAAACGCCTGTGACAAGAGCAGCTAGCACACACACCTGAGTAAGAGCAGCGACACTAACACCAAGAACGTTACCGTAGATGATTTCGTTCAGGTCAATGTGTGAAGGTGTTACAGAAACCATCACAATACCTAAAGCGAAGAGTGTCGTGAAGACAATACCCATGGCAGAGTCTTGACGAATCTTTCGATGAGAACCGACAGCCCCGATGAGCATCACCGCCACTAATGCTGTGACAAGTGCACCAATCGCAAAAGGAATTTGAAGAATATAGGCAAAGACAACACCAGGTAGCACAGCATGAGATATAGCGTCCCCCATCAAAGACCAACCCACAAGAACCAACCAACAAGAAAGCACTGAGCAGACTAGTGCTGCAACGATAGTTACAGCAAAAGCGCGCTGCATCAGCCCTAGGCTAAGCGGGGAAAGAAGAAAATCAAGCATGACAGTTTCGCTTTCTGTCCGCATTGTTGGTTGGTTAATGCGGGCTGGTTTATGAGGGGGAAAAGAAAAGTTACTGGGGTGATAGAACGTCCGTACCAAAAACCTTCATGAGGTTTTCGGGGCGGAGAACTGTTTCGACATCAGCATGAGCAAGCACTGTGCGTCGCAACAGAATTGCTTCGGTTGCTAACTGGCTCAAAGAGCTTAAGTCGTGGGTGGAAACGAGGATAGTTGCCCCATCTTGTGCTAACTCATTGAGGAGACTAACAATCATCTTTTCAGAACGCTTATCGACCCCTGCAAAGGGTTCGTCAAGCAAGAAAATGTTTGCTCCTTGCGCCATCGCACGCGCAACAAAAGCTCGTTTCCGCTGACCTCCCGAGAGTTCACCAATTTGGCGTTCTGCGAGGTCTGTAAGTTCTACACGTTCTAATGCCCGTGCAACCGCCTGTTTTGCTTGAGCATCGAGGCGGCGAGTTGTTCCGAGTCGCCAGTATGTTCCCATTGAAACCACATCACGAACAGATACCGGAAAGGTGAAATCTATTTCTTCGCTTTGAGGAACATAACTGACGACTCCAGTCGAACGCGCCTGTTGTGGGCTATGACCGTCAAGGGTAACAGTACCTGTACAGTCACGATGTACTCCCATCATGGTTTTGAAAAGGGTTGATTTTCCTGATCCATTCATCCCAATCAAACCGCAAATACGTCCTGGTTCGACGCTAAAGTTAACGTCGTCGAGGGCGTGGACGGAACCATAATGGGCAGAAACCCCAGTAACTTTGATGGCGCTCATAATATTTTTTTACTTTTCCTGAGTTAGAGCTTTAGAGATGGTCTGTGCATCGTAGGTGATCAGGTCTAGATAGGTCGGAACAGGTCCACCCTCTTCAGAGAGGGAGTCTACGTACAGTGTTCCACCAAAAGGTGTTCCGGTTTCGGTAACAACCTGTTGCATGGGGTTGTCAGAAACGGTGGATTCGCAGAATACTGCAGGGACTTTTTTGTCTTTGACGAATTCAACAACTGATTCGATTTGTGAAGGTGTTGCTTGAGCGTCAGAGTTGACTGCCCAGATGTATTTTTCTTGAAGTCCTGCGTCTTTAGTGAGGTAGGAGAAAGCTCCTTCACAGGTGACGAGTGCTCGTTGTTCTTCGGGGATAGTGGAGATACTTGCGACGAGGTCGTCATGTACTTTTTGTAGTTTTTCTTGGTAAGCGGAGGCATTGGCGCGGTAGTCAGACTCGTGTGCTGGGTCGAGTTTTACGAATGCGTCAGCGATATTATCGACATATTTCTTGGCGACGAGCGGGCTCATCCATGCGTGAGGGTTTGGTTTACCAGCATAAGCGTCTTCGGTAATGCTGATTTCTGGGACGCCTTCACTAACTTTGACGTGGGGCGCATCGGTGTTTTGAACAAATTTTTCGAACCATGTCTCGAGGTTTAGTCCGTTGTCGAGGATGAGATCTGCTTGGGTTGCTTTTTCGATATCACCGGGGGTTGGTTCGTAGCCGTGGATTTCTGCGCCAGGTTTGGTGATGGATTTGACCTCTAGGTGGTCACCAGCAACGTTTTGGGCGATGTCTTGAAGAACGGTGAAGGTGGTAAGAACCTGTGGTTTGCCGCTGGATGCTGATGCTTCTGCGCTGCTCTTTGCGGAGGGAGAGCCTGCACCACCGCAGGCACTAAGGAGCAAGACTGCTGAAGTGCACAGAGCTAGGAATTTAGGTGATTTTTTCACGATGAATACCTTTCACATCATGAGGTTTGATAAGGCTACGCCTTGTGTTATCTGAGAGTTAGAAGTCTGTGTGTATTGACGAGTATAACTTAAATGTTCGTCTAGACGAACATTTTTCGAGGGTGTCCCGATAACACCTCATATACAACAAAAGAGGTAGCCCTTGAAAACCAAGAACTACCTCTTTAATGAGCCATAAAAATAGCAAACACTACTGAACGACAGGAATAACCTCTAGCCCACCCATATATGGGCGCAAGGCCTCAGGAATACGGACAGAACCGTCCTGCTGCTGATGTGTTTCTAGAATGGCGACAAGCCAACGAGTTGTTGCTAGCGTTCCGTTGAGCGTAGCTACCGCACGAGTGCCACCCTTCTTCGTTTTACCAGAAGAATCAACAGTGTCAGCAAGACGTTCACGAATGTTCAAGCGACGAGCCTGGAAGGTTGTGCAGTTTGATGTTGAGGTTAGCTCACGGTAGGTACCTTGGGTAGGAACCCATGCTTCGCAGTCAAATTTACGAGCAGCAGAAGATCCGAGGTCTCCAGCGGCGGTATCAATAACACGGTAAGACAGCTCGCACTTTTGAAGCATCTGCTCTTCCCATTTCAGAAGCTGAGCGTGCATATCTTCAGCCTCTTCTACGGGGCAGTACACAAACATTTCAGCTTTATTGAACTGGTGCACACGAATAATTCCACGAGTGTCTTTTCCGGCAGAACCAGCTTCACGGCGATAGCAAGAAGACCAACCGAGGTATTTCTTTGCACCCTGGGAGAAGTCAATAATCTCGTCAGCATGGTAACCTGCTAGGGCAACTTCCGAAGTGCCAACGAGGTATAAATCGTCGCGTTCTAAACGGTAAATTTCGTCATCGTGCTTGACATTAAAACCTGTACCATTCATTGTTTCTGGACGCACGAGGGTAGGTGTTGTCATCATGGTGAAACCATCAGAAACAGCTTGATCCAGAGCCATGAACAAGAGGGCTTGCTCTAGACGGGCAACGTGACCTTTGAGGAAGTAGAAACGAGAGCCAGAGACTTTAGCCCCACGCACCATGTCAATACCGTCTACTAGTTCACCAATCTCGAGATGGTCACGAGGAGAGAAACCTTCTGCTTCAAAGTTTCGAGGTTCACCAACGGTCTTGAGAACAACGTAGTCATCTTCTCCACCAACAGGAACACCGTCAATAACGAGGTTTTCCATGCGAGTGAGGAGTTCTTCTTGCTGAGCTTGTGCCTTTTCGGAAGCTGTTTTTGCTTGGGCTACACGTTCAGATAGTTCTTTGACCTCAGCAAGCAATGCCTGTTTTTGCTCACCTTGAGCCTGAGCGACCTTCTTGCCGAATGTTTTTTGTTCAGCGCGCAGATTCTCAAATTCAGTGATGCTAGAACGGCGGGTTGCATCAGCTTCAAGAATCTGGTCTACCAAAGACTCATCAGCGCCACGTTTACGCTGCGATTCACGGAATAGGTCTGGGTTTTCACGAAGAAGGTTAATATCAATCACGGTATAAATTTACCGCAATTACTGCGGGTTCGCTCAAATTCACACACCCCATAGTTGATACGCTAACTATCATGAACATCAGCACACGGAAAATAGTCATCTATAGCACTCTCGCTTTAGGTGCAGGATGTAGCGCCGCTACGTGGGCGTTTAATATGCTCAACAGACACGGAGGGCGAGACGTTTTCCCTATATACCAGCCATCACACGTGATGCTGTCACCGGGAGAGCCTCAGAAGGTTGCGGTTATTTTTAATCCAACGAAACCTCAGGCAGAGTTAAGTTGCCAGACCATCAAGGAACAGTTGGCTCAGGCGCAATGGCCAGAGGCATTATTTTATGAGACAACGGTTGAAGACCCCGGCTATCACGTTGCGCAAAAGGCTTTAGAGCATGGGGCACAGCGCGTTATAGCTATTGGTGGTGATGGCACCGTTCGTGAGGTTGCTTCAGCTTTAGCCGGCAGCGAGGCCACGTTAGGTATTGTGCCGATGGGTACAGGTAATCTTCTCGCACGCAATCTTAACTTAGCCTATGGAGATGTTGCAGAGTCAGTTAATACTGCTTTGTATGGGACTCCCGAACGAGTTGACATGATTCAGATGACAATGACTCATCGAGATCAGAGCATCACTGAACGGCGCTACATCATCATGGGTGGTGCAGGTTTTGATGCCCAAATTATGCATGACACTGATGAAAAGCTAAAAACTAAATTTGGGTGGGTTGCGTATTTGCAGGCAGGTTTAAAAAATCTTCTCAAGCCACGTAAGTCTGTCAAAATTACAGTAGATGATCGACCTCCTATACGACGTAAAGTCCGTTCAGTTCTTATTGCTAACTGTGGTCAGGTGCAAGGTGGGGTAAATCTTACGTCTACGACAAATGCTCAAGATGGTCAGCTAGAAGTTATTATTCTGGCTCCTCGCAATTTGAGTGAGTGGATTATTGTAGGGGTGCAATTTGTTCTAGGTCCTCAAATATTCGATAAGCGCCGACGAGTTCTTGAGCATGTAGTGGGCAAGAGTGCAAACATTAAGTTCGTTCGAGAAGAACAGCCGGTAGAGATTGATGGGGACACTCTTCCTCATGCAATTCGTTTACAGGCGGAGGTCTTACCGGGCGCGGTGAAGATTTCGCTTTATCCTCAAGAATCAGAATAAGAGCTAAATGGTGGGGTGTATATTCTGAAGATGGAATATACACCCCGTGATTTTATAGTCAGCTAAGGGGATAGGTTATTGCAGTAGGGATTTTACCCACTGCTCAGCTTGAGAGAATGCCTTATCAGTATGCACAGGGTCTACAGTATTTTTTTCGCAGAGCGCACGAGGATATGACCCTAAAAAGGTGAGTTGCGGGCTGATTCTATGGAGTCCACGTAGCGCATCTTGCATCCGTGATTCAAAAAGGTGACCGTCAGCGTCAATTGAGAAAAAGTATGACCCTAAGAACTGTCCTGTTGGACGCGATTCGATACGCGAAAGGTTAATACCACGAGTCGAGAATTGTTCTAGGAGGTTAAGTAATGCTCCAGGTTTATCTTGAGGCAACGGAACTACCAGCGTTGTTTTATCTGCACCAGTAGGTTCGGGGATAACGGGTTTTTTTGCAACCAAAATAAACCGTGTAACAGCTTGTTTGTTGTCACCAATGTTTTCTGCAAGGACAGTTAGCTCAGGGTTGTTTTGAGCGACAGCTGGTGCGCAGACCGCAGCATCATAGGTGGGGTGATCTTCAAGTAGACCCATGGCGGCAGCCGCTGTTGATTGCCCTGGAACATAGTCTACTTGTGGAATGTGTTGTTCTGCCCACTGTCGTATTTGTGCCCATGCATGGGAATGTGTTGATACACGTTGAATATCGTCAAGGTTGATATTTTTGCGTGCCACGAGGGAGAATTCGATGGGTACGAGCACTTCGCGGATAATTCGCAAGCTTTTTTCACGAGCGATAGAGTCAAGCGTTGCGCTGACTCCTCCTTCGACAGAGTTTTCGATAGGGACCATAGCCGCGTCTGCTTGGTCTAAGAGAAGTGCTCTAAAGGCGGCAGGAACGGTGGGTGAGGGGAAGCGTTCACTGGTATGAGCTTCGGGAATACTCAGGAGTGCCGATTCGGTGAAGGTTCCAGATGGTCCGAGGAAGGTGTAGCGCATGCGTTCTAGTGTATCTGTTTCTTAGGAGGTGTTTTGACGTAGCGACAGGTGTATAAAAGATGCTTGGATTAGGCATCATGACGGTGTTTTACATATTAAACAACCACCCAAAGGTGAAGTATCTCACACATAATTGTTATCTTTGCGCAACCGCTAGAGAATGATATTTAGGTCACACAAGGCCTATTTGTATATTTCAGTCCAATGGAGGATCTCATGCGCATTAGCGTACCCCGCGAGATAAAACCACAAGAACAACGAGTTGGCATGACCCCAGACGGTGTTCACGCTCTCGTCGAAGCGGGACATGAAGTTCTTGTAGAAACCGACGCCGGCGTCGGAGCAGGCTTTAGCAACAAAGAATACCAAGAAGCCGGTGCACGCCTTGTCAGCGCAGATGAGGCATGGAACAACGCAGAACTTCTCGTCAAGGTCAAAGAACCTATTGAATCCGAATACCAGTATCTACGCGAAGATTTAACCCTATTTACTTATCTTCACCTTGCAGCAGACAAACCACTCACACAAGCTCTCATAACAGCAAAAACACGTGCTATTGCTTATGAAACAGTACGCGTTGGGCGAGCCCTACCGTTACTCCTACCCATGAGTGAGGTTGCAGGTCGTCTTGCCGGCTCTGCAGCAGCACAATATCTATTGGGTTCCCAAGGTGGCCCTGGCATCCTTCTTGGTGGCGTTCCAGGTGTTGCACCGGCACGAGTTGTTGTCCTTGGCGGCGGCAATGTTGGTACCCATGCGGCACAGATGTGCGTAGGACTTGGTGCCGAAGTCACCATTCTTGAAGGATACGGCCCTCGAGTACGCGAGTTGAATACTATTTTTGGTTCTACAGCTCGTATTCTGAACTCAACTCCACGCAATATTGCGCGTGAGATTTCCGAGGCAGATGTTGTCGTTGGGTCAGTGCTTGTCCCTGGGGCAAAAGCTCCTAAGCTAGTACGCCGAGAGCACCTGTCTTCTATGAAAACTGGTGCACTGCTCATCGACGTAGCAATTGATCAGGGTGGTTGTTTTGAGACTTCCCGACCAACCACCTATCAAGACCCTATCTATGAGGTCGATGGTATCCGCCATTATTGTGTTGCAAATATGCCGGGGGCTGTTCCACGTACCTCTACGGTGGCACTGACCGATGCCACCTTGCCTTATATCCTCAAGCTTGCACAGGGCGTTGATCAAGCGTTAGCGGAAGATTCTTCCTTGCAAGCAGGACTCAACACTGATAGCGGAAAAATTACGTTCCCAGCTGTTGCAGATGCATTCCCTGATTTAGTGAAGTAAGTTCCCGCTTGTTCATATGTCATAGGGGGTGGTGTTCAAGAACAAAATTCTTGAACACCACCCCCTATGACGTACTGTGCTTGTATCAGGTAAAGATATTTTAGGAAGTTTGTTTTAGTCGTTGTGCTGCTTCAGAGTCAGAGTCGTTGAGGAATTTTTCAATACGTTCAGATTCATCTGACTCTCCAATCGCAGATGCTGCTCCACCCAGTAGATATAAGGCTTTGAGAAAACCTCGGTTTGGCAGGTGAGTATAGGGTATGGGGCCGTGCCCACGCCAACCATTAGCACGGAGAGAATCTAGCCCACGGTGGTATCCCACACGAGCGTAAGCATAACCTTGAATCAGATTACCTTCCTCCAGTGTTTTTTCCGCAAGAAGCGCCCAAGCCAGTGACGATTTAGGAAAGGATTGCGCTAACACTTCAGGCGATTCCCCTTGTTCAATGCGGGCAAGCAATTCCGTTTCTTCTGGCAAATAGGTGGGGGCAGGCCCGTCTAGAAGATTTTTTCCGGCTAAAGACATGATATTTTTCCCTCTTTTTTGTGTAATTACAATTTTTTGTCCCTCAACTATTATGCAAGGAGTATACGCAGTCATCCTACCGAGGATTACCCTGACCTTAGTTCATTTACGGCACGCAAGAAAAGCTGCCCGCCACAACAAATTGATGACGAGCAGCTTTTTAATCATCTAATAAAAGTTAGCTACCTCTAAGAGAAAATACTTAGTTACGTTATTCGGCAAAAGAGGTCGCACCGTTGACACCTAGAACGCTATCTCTTTTTGATGTTTCAGGGCGCTCTACCTGCTCAAGGTTCTGAGTTTTGTACCATTTGATAGCAAGAAGGTTCTTTTTAAGCTGAGTTACCAGCACAGCGACAACCAGCGCTCCTACCGTAAGCGCCACTAAAAGATATACGAGAACGAACACCGTTGTTGTTTCTACAGACATCGCAGATTCTCCTTAGGATTGCCGATGCATTTTGGGTAAAACACTTCACCCTTGTGAGCGATGTTACTCTTCATATTCTTAGAAAGTCAACAAAATCTTTAGAAAATCAATAAAAAATACGGTGCGACAAGCTCACATTGTGAACCTATCGCACCGTAACAACGATAAAACGTTATTCTTGCAAGAACTACTTGATAGATGTTCCCACAGAGCCAAGCTGCTGAGCGGCCTCAACAACGCGAGCGCTCATGCCAGCTTCTGCTGCAGCACCCCATACACGAGGATCATAGGTCTTCTTGTTTCCGACTTCGCCGTCAACTTTAAGAACACCGTCGTAGTTGGAGAACATGTGTCCAACAACAGGGCGGGTGTATGCGTACTGGGTGTCAGTGTCAATGTTCATCTTGACAACACCGTAAGATACAGCGTCAGCAATTTCTTGCTCAGTAGAACCAGAACCACCGTGGAATACAAGGTAGAAGGGCTTCTCTTTACCGTACTTCGCACCGACTTCTTCCTGAATTTCTTTGAGAAGTTCAGGGCGAAGGTGCACGTTACCAGGCTTGTAAACGCCGTGGACGTTGCCGAAGGTAAGAGCTGCCATGTAGGTGCCTTTTTCGCCAAGTCCAATAGCTTCTACAGTTTTGATAGCGTCTTCAACAGTGGTGTAGAGAGAGTCGTCGATAGCGCCTTCTACACCGTCTTCTTCGCCGCCGACTGCACCAATTTCAACCTCAAGAACCTGGTGGTTCTTTGCGGTACGTGCAATCATCTGCTGAGCGATTTCGAGGTTTTCTTCTAGTGAGATAGCAGAACCGTCCCACATGTGAGAGTTGAAGATGGGGTCTTCGCCACGAGCTACAGCTTTTTCAGATTCTTCGAGAAGGGGAAGAACATAGGAGTCTAGCTTGTCTTTGGGGCAGTGATCGGTGTGTAGTGCAATGTTTACATCGTATTGCGCTGCGACAACTTTGGCGTATGCGGCAAATGCGAGTGCACCAACGACCATGTCTTTTTTGCTAGATCCAGACCAGTAAGCTGCGCCACCGGTTGAGGCCTGGATAATACCGTCAGATCCTGCTTCTGCGAAACCTGCGATAGCAGCGTTGAGCGTCTGAGAGGAAGTAACGTTGATTGCAGGGTACGCAAAACCTTTAGTCTTTGCGTTTTCGAGCATTTCTGCGTATTTTTCCGGGGTTGCAATAGGCATGCGGACTCCTTGGAGTTTTGTTAGATAGCCACCGGTATTGATGACTGCGTGTTCACGGTACGCTTGTTCAGCTATGTGACATAAGCGCACGTTTGTACTTCTTATTCTAGCAACTTACAGGCTAATAGCTACGGAATTTTTCGCAATGTTTCGGACATAAACCCACTTAATAACACGCTATTTCGTCACCTTACAAACAACTATTACCAGCTTTAACACCCTTTCCATGGGAAAGAAAAAGCCTACTAAACTCAAATGTCACAGCAAAACCCACGCTTTTCCACGCCATTAAATACCACCACCAAGAAAGCTGACTAAATCTCACACAATGGCACATCACGCCCCTACACAACACACCTAGAACAATTCTCATTTTTTGGAATAAAAGATGTCTTTTTCTACACTATCGGCGTGCCTAAGATAGCTTTACCACCAACCTTGTGGCTAGAATCACCGAATACGCATCACATTTTGTGAGGGCTCAACGACGCGCCCTCCACACAGCAATAAAGGAACTACCACTATGAGTAATCCGCACCCACACGTCACAGGGGACCACCTCAAAAACTACGAGCCAGTCCCTACACAAACCATCGATCAAGTACAACTCTCACGAGGCTCACGTGCAGAAGAAATAGAATCCGGTGAACGCACCAAGCGACTCATCGGCCTATTCGGAGGTCTATTCGCAGCAGTACTGATGTATTGCATCCTGCCAGCAGATATGCCTCACGCCGCACGACTCACCGCAGCTACGGCCGTCCTCATGGGTGGCTGGTGGATGACAGAAGCTCTCCCCATACCCGCAACAGCACTGCTACCATTAGTGATTTTTCCGGTCTTCAACCCAGAAGTAAAAATCAACGACGTAGGAGCCTCCTACGGCAACAGCATCATCTTCCTCTTCATGGGAGGATTCCTCCTAGCCCTTGCCATGCAACGGTGGAACCTGCACCGGCGTATCGCCCTTCTCACCCTACGAGTTATGGGCTCCCGACCCTCAGCCATGGTTGCCGGCTTCATGATAGCTACAGGCTTCCTCTCCATGTGGGTCTCCAACACTGCAACAGCTGTCATGATGCTCCCCATCGGCGTTTCAGTTCTAACCCTTATCGCTCAAATTCAGCATAAAGACACAGGAACAAGCACCAAAGATGCGACAGCAGAACTCGTCACATCAAATTTTGGTACGGCACTCATGCTCGGTATCGCGTATTCTGCATCTATTGGTTCGCTAGGAACGCTCATTGGAACCCCACCAAACACCCTACTTTCCGGTTACCTTGCTGATACGCACAACATCGTCATTGGATTTGGACAATGGATGCTTGTTGGTGTTCCCCTAGCCGTCATCATGTTATTCATTTGCTGGTTTATGCTCACCCAAGTAGTATTCCGACCCGAAATTAAAGAGATTCCAGGCGGTAAAGAACTCATCAATAACGAGTACAAGAAACTTGGTCCCATGAGCTCAGGAGAGCTTCAAGTGCTCATTATCTTCATTGGTGCAGCACTTGCATGGATTCTTATCCCCGTTATCTGGGGCAAGCAAGCACCTATTACTGACGCCGGAATTGCCATCCTCGTCGGATGTATTCTCTTCATGCTCCCCGCTGGCAAAGCCGGTAAAAAAGGTGTTCGACTCATCGACTGGGATACTGCGATGCAACTACCTTGGGGCGTCCTCATGCTTTTTGGTGGAGGCCTTGCACTCTCTAGCCAATTCACAAAATCCGGTCTTACCGAATGGATTGGTAAAGCAGTAGGTCACCTCGACGCGCTACCTCTAGTGCTCATGATTTTCTTAGTAACAGCAGGAGTCATCTTCCTCACAGAGTTAACCTCAAATACTGCAACAGCAGCAACCTTCTTACCTGTTGCCGGTGGTATCGCCATGGGAATGGGATTCAACCCAATGCTACTAGCTATTCCTGTTGCGCTCTCAGCAACCTGCGCTTTCATGCTTCCAGTAGCTACCCCACCCAACGCCATTGCATACGGCTCTGGTTATGTCTCCATCTCGCAAATGATTAAAGGCGGTTTCTGGCTCAACGTCATCGGGGTCTTCCTCATTACTGCAACCACCATGACTCTAGCCACCTGGGTCTTTTCCCTCTAACAACAGAAATATAACGGTCCAAAACTAAGAGATACATTACTGGTGGGGCGGTTAAGAATGTTCTTAACCGCCCCACCAGCATCGTTTTAATAGTTATAAAGCCCTAGGACGAATGCACTTTTTGCCCAAAGACATGGCGACGTACCCATGCGTGCATGGCCACTGCTGCAGCACTTGCCGCGTTCATCGAACGTGTAGAACCAAATTGTTCGATAGATAAAGTAGCTTCTGCTGCATGGTGAATCTCTGGTGACAGACCGGGGCCTTCTTGCCCAAAAACAAGAACACATTTTTCAGGCAGATCGTAAGTTTCTAACTGCTGTGAATCTGGAAAAATATCGATACCAATAACAGCAATATCTTCACTACGCGCCCACTCTAAGAACTCTTCAATTGTGGGGTGATGACGCACATGCTGATATCTGTCAGTCACCATTGCGCCGCGTCTATTCCAACGCCGTTTACCGATAATATGTACTTCTTGCGCAAGGAACGCATTAGCTGTACGTACAACAGTTCCAATATTCAAATCGTGTTGCCAGTTTTCAATGGCAACATGAAAGTTGTGACGCTTGGTGTCGAGATCAGCAATAATTGCTTCCATTTTCCAGTAACGGTATTTATCAACAACGTTACGACGGTCGCCTTCTCGTAAGAGCTGCTCATCCCACCAGTCACCATCTGGTAGCTCTCCTTCCCACGGCCCAACACCAATGGTGTGAGATAGCTCCGCGGAGGTTTTTTCATCTTTTGAGCTAGCGTATTCTTCGCTCACCTTATCTCCATCTGCCAAGAAAAGAGTGGTAGCAGCAACACCAGAAAAGGTGCAGCTGCTACCACCAGAAAAGTTTTTTAGTCGAGACCTAAATCAGTTTTTGAGTATGCATAGAGGCAAGGGACTCCTGCAACCTCTTCAATATGTTCTTTTGCGCCAGTAGCACGGTCTACAATCACAGCTACAGCAACTACCTGAGCGCCGGCAGCGCGTAGGGCTTCAACCGCGGTCAAAGCAGAACCACCGGTGGTTGAGGTATCTTCAACAGCGACAACACGACGTCCTTGCACGTTAGGGCCTTCTACCTGACGTCCCATACCGTACGATTTCTGCGCTTTACGAACCACAAAAGTGTCAATAGCGCGGTCTTCGTCGCCGGCAGCGCGCATGATGGCATGCCCGACAGGATCAGCGCCCATGGTGAGCCCACCAGCGGCATCAAATTCAATACCGGCAGAGTCAATCAGGTCTAACATGACCTGACCGACAAGACGTGAAGCCTCGTGGTGTAAGGTTACTCGACGCAAGTCCACATAGTAGTCTGCTTCCTGACCAGAAGCGAGAGTTACTTTTCCGCGAACAACGGCAAGTTCTCGGATAAGTTCTTGTAGGCGTTGGCGAGCTTGTTCAATGGGCATTTTTTCGGAGAGCTTAGTCATGCTCTCTAGTCTAGTCATCTTCTTCAGTTCACACGAGATAAAGCATCGCTAAGATGATGAAAAACTCGTAGGTATCTAGGCTTCGGCATCATGGCCAGTTTGGTTGCCAGTGGTGAACATTTGATTCGGTAGTACACAGTTATTCTGTTTGCGAAGCAACTGGTTTTGCGTTGGTCCTGCTACTTTTCACAAGCGGGAACTTTTTTGACCCTGAGTAGTTAAGTGTGCACCCCAGTTAGGGGGTATTCACGTATACTCGTTTCGCCTTATAGGTCGTAGGAATACATATCAGTTATATAGTAGGTTGTGGAATTTTTTCCATACCTAATTATATCTATTTCCCTAGTTTTGCTAAGAATATTCCAATACATATAGAAGCAACACAGGCAAGGACCCCACTAAAGTAAACCAATGTATCTACAAATGGATTGCGTATATATGCAGAAAATGCGAGTATTGAAAGTAGTGAGAGAATTATTGGATTGTTTCTAAAAATATTATCTTTTTCATAAGACCTCTTAGATGCAAAAATAATTATTATCATCCAGAGAGCCACATAAATTATATTTAATAGTGTCAATTATTAATCTAAGCCCTTTCTACCCTCGGAGTTCTCTAACCAAAGAAACACATGACCCTATTCCTAGCAGATCAAACACCTCGTTCATGACGAAAGTTAGATCGGAGGCAACTGCCACTGTCTTATGAACCTTTTCATGACGACTCCCAATTGCTACGAGAATCCATTACCGGATTTAAAAATGTGATTCAAAACATATTTGCCAATGTTTTGAACAACTATAGAGCGAATCCTGGGAATGGTCAATATGTTCCTAAAAAGTTCACAAGGCTTAGGGTGGCCCTTAGCCAATTATTACCTGATACTGACGCGGCAGTGGTGCATTTCAACGCCAGACGTGTGTAAGAAAAAAGTTCCTATAAACCGGGTCAGAGCTGATAGGGAAGTGCGTGGGTGGAATTGGAACGGGTTATAGATCTGGAGAGAATACTACTTTTGGAAACTAGTTAAAGTAGCGTTCCCCAAAGATTTCGCTGCTTCAAATGCCACATATCTCTCAACAATTGAGGCATTTGGGAACACCCGCGCATACTCTGCAATTGCTTGCCTACGTTGCCCTGCTACAACATAACCACAGAACATCTGTAGCTCTGGTGTTGCAAAATACTCGTAGACACCTTTCGTCTGAAACATTCGCAACAGAGTTTTTACCTTTTCGTTTCCAAACATTTTTCTCCTAAATCACCCATGGGGTTGCGCACCAGCCACCTGCAGCTACCAGATATGTCACGATACCTACGAGTCCGCCTTCAAGCACGTTGACATCAACTAGCCAAGCTAACACCCAAGCTACTTCACACCAATTCTGAGTTGCTAGAAGATAGTCGCTGACCGGCAAAAATCCAGCTATAGGAGCTGGGCAACCATAGTTCCAGTCAACTTCACACCTGAAGGCGTTAAGCACAGAAGCAGTTTCTTAAAATCATGAAACCCTCCCGCTCTTATTATGCAAAACATATGTTATGCATGACTTGTATCTCACTGTAGAGAGCTTTTTGAGAGAAGTAAACGTCAAAACAGGTATTTTTAAATATCAAAACAAGTATTTTCTAGTTAGTTGGGGTATCCCCCTGCTCTGTTCGGCAAAGAGTGAGCGCTGGACGCAACTAGACAGTACAAGTCCAGTTAGTTACTCTTACAAACCACCACACGACGACAAGAACCACCCCTTAGCTTCCAACACCAACAGTTGCCACCAGAGCCAACATCAACTACGCTAAAACAAGAGGCCTAAGAAGCTCCACGTTTGGTGATTACACTGTACTTGCTAAACGTCGCCTTATACCCCCGTCACGCACCCCAATGCGCTCGCAAACTCCTCTCAAAAGATTTTTATAAAAAGGGGCAAATCAAAGACGTAATTAGACGCGAAAACGTGGTCAATGTCGATAACCAACGCACGATAGAAAAAGGGGCTGGGCTGTTAAAATGCGTACTTGTATAGGTCTGCCCGTAGGGGTTTTGGTCAGCGGGGCGCTCCTGGTTTCTGAGCAGAGAAAGACCCTCTGGACGTCTGTGACGTGTACGGCGAACCGGGCTTCTTTTGTTGCGGTTCTGCTGGATAGTACTAGACTCGTAGACACAAGCTTGGATTCCTTTCGCAGTAAGACACGAGACGGAATTTGTGAACCGGAAGAGTTACCGTTCTTCCAGTTCTTTTTTATCTAAAACTGCTCTAAGCCCGTTCTAAATTCTCTATCGGCTCCTTATGAATGGCTCGACCGCGCAACGCTTGCAACATATATCCCAGTGCTTATCGCGATAATTAGCAGAGCTAGCATCGAATAGTTACTGACAGCTTCGTTTATAAAGCCCATGCTTCTAGCAACTAGTAGAGATATACCGATAGCAAAAAATACCAAAGGCAGGATAATTTTATTTTTTGTTAGCACTTTAATTCAGCACCTTTATTGAGATGAACAGCCTGTAACAATTCCGTTGATTTCTGTGAAAGTGACCCCATTTCCATCTTGAGCACATTCTTTAAGCTTTTCCTGGTTATTCCAGGCCCATCCGAAGAAGATTCCGCCCGCTACTCCAACAGGCCAATAACCCGAGCCCAAAAGGCCAGCAAGTCCTGCCGAGTCCTTTACCTGCCCATACCCATCAATCATTTTCTGGACTTTGCAGGAATCTAACTTAACATCATTGGTTTGGCCGCCAGTAATAAAATCAACTGATACGACCTCAGTTTTCGTTTCGCCCTTACACTCTTCCGCAACTGCAGGAGTGTATATTCCTCCTGCTAAGCCAAGAGTTAGAAATCCAACAACAAAACCAGTTGAAATTTTTTCATAAAAGTCATTGTTCTTTTTTCCATCTGAGCACCTCTACTCTGGTGGTTAGCATAATATTAATCCAATCATGGCAAAAATAATCAGTCAACTTATCACATCACAAATTGATAAAGCCACCAAACCCTCGTGTGTACGGGGAAATCTTTTTAGAGTCACGTATAAGGAATGAGAAATAAAATATCCCAAAATTCTTGATTCAAACTCCTTGACCACGCACAATACAATGTGCCATGTATGTTACATGGCTACTACATCAGATAGCGTACTCACAGTACGCATACCAACCACCCTCAAAAAGCGTTTAAATGCATTGGCTCAGCGCACTGAACGCCCTGTTGCTTTTTATGTCAAAGAGGCATTGGAACAGAGTATCTCAGAACTTGAACATGCTTATGAATTGCAGACTCGTGCTCAAGCAATACGTGAAGGTAGAGTCCGCACATATACCCTTGATGAAATCCGTACTGAATTAGGTCTATAACATAGCTAATTCTTTATGGATGAAGGTCTTTGATAAGCAGATAAAACACCTCTGAGAGGTGGCGAGTTATCTACAGCTTCTCACGCGCACGTTTAAGTACGAGGTTTAATGAAAAAACTTCTTGAAAGAAGCTTTTTTGTAGTGGAGTAAAAATAGGGGTAAAAACGGTTATTAACTAGGTTAAACAGTGGTTACATGGATTTTTAACTTCCACCCAAATGTCACACCCTAGATTAATGAGCTGTTTGCCTTCCCTATCGTGCAGTCAAAGAGAAAATCTGGCTTCGTGAAAACGGCTCTTGAACACTTAGAATCACCCTAAACGTTACCCAGCAAGGTGCAAGAGAAGCCGCCCATCACCACATCCAAGGTCAAGTACTTCATCTCCGTCGTTTACGATGCTCTCAGCGGCGGCAAAGTCCCATGTTGCGCGGACAGTTGTTGCTTCGTATTCATCAAACAAGGGCTCATCGAAATAGTATTGGCTTACTCGAAGTTTTGCTATTCCAGACCTCACGATTTTGTCTATTGGTGGTTGCAAATCAATGGCATCTAATGCTAATTGATTATGCTCGAATCTGCTTGTTCCAGCAGTCATCTCAGTATCCTCTTTTCTTTTTTTGAAAGTTGTTGTTTATTAGACCGATTTACAAACACGCCAAATAATCCTACGAACGTAGCTATAAAACCGACTATAACTAAAGCAAGACCAGCTTGATCAACATGTATAAAAGCGGAACCAATAAAACCTATAAATACTGCAGTTTGCAGGAGTAAAACATAGGCAGGCATCTGAAGAACTCGCTTTGTCGAGTCTACTCTTTTGATGATGAACCCTGACATTAGAGTGTTTTGAACACCGTTAGCAACGCCAATGAATGCTGCTGCTACCACTATCTGCCAAGTAAGTTGTGTTGAACCTACTATTACGATGCTGAGACCAATTACGGCTGCTGTTATAGAAGCGCCAGGCGCCTCGCCGATTTTCTTTCCTACAAAGCTAGAAAAAATTACGGGGCCTGCTACCAGGCCAGTGCTCAACGTTGCAACGATAACTCCGTAAATCTCGGCGTTTATACCGAGTTCATTACGGATTCTTACCAGAAGAAGAACGTTTAATGCGCTAGTTACCAAAACTGTAATGAGGAGCGGAATGATTGCACGAGATACTCCTTCAGTCCGGAGTAATCCCAATATATCTACGCTTTTACTATCTCCATAACTATTTTTCGTACCTACACCAACGTTCAATAGTTTAGGTAACGATATAGCAGTGCAGGCTACAGAAATAAGCATGAGAATAGCTACATACAAGAACCCCTGAGGCCCGGGTGATAAGGCAAAAAAGATACTTCCAATGAGTGGTCCAACAACATATCCAAGGTTACGTACCGATTGAATCACTCGGTTTGCTCTATCGATTCCTGCCTCATCAGTAAACAATGCAGGAAGCGCAACCATCACCGCAGACCAGAGTATAGAGCCTAGACACCCAAGTGCTGCGGAAACTATGAGACACCAGAACAGTGTATTCATAAATGATGCAACAGCAATAAGTGTTGCTTCAGCGATAAATACAATATTGATTACACGCCGAGCGCCGAAAAATGCAAGCAAACGAAGTGAAAAAAGCCAGCTGATATACCTCCAAGAAGCCCAGCAGCAAGTAATGCAGATACTTGTGCAGGTGCAGTTTGACCTGTCTCTGAAAAACGTAAGGCAAACATAACTTGCGTTGCCTCATCTCCAAAGCTTCCTAGAAATAGTGCTACGCAAGCTATACCTGTGGCAATTTTAGTGTCAGACCTTTTAAAGAAATCATCTATGTAACTCATAAATGCAGCTCTTACCCTTTATCGTGGGGATTGTTTGTCCCAATCTAGTCGCTCTACAACCATCACCATGAGTACTGCTACCAGTATCCCAATGAGTCCCGGTATGACTGCCCCTACCGGATCATTGCCCCATTTTTCTGGCAATAGCGCTTTGACAACTACCGGCACACCCCATAGGAGACACAGTGCCCCTATAAGGGTGAGGGTAACTGTCTTTTTCTTTGAGCGACCAAAGAACTGTCGGGCTGGTTGTTCCTGCGTGTTGTTTTTGATTCCTAGCCATGTAAGCATCTGAGACTCCTATCAGCTGATGGATATTGATAAACAAATCACCAAAACAGGTAATCGCTCATTTTATTTAAACCACCTTGTTAAAGTGAGACTTAAATTTTCTCAAGAAAATTTATAAAATTATAATATTTATTCCATAAATTACTCTAGTTTTTTCATTGATGGCACAAGCGGCAACCCTATGACCAAATCTTTATTTGACGACCCGACGCCCCGTGTCTCAACGCCATGGCAGGAACAAGAAAAATCCATAAATTTTTACACTACTCATGTGTCGTTTTTATAGACATAACATCGCAACGGTGACCCGACCAAAAACACCCGGCTTGTGATATACAGTTCCGGTATTTTGTTCACATTGATGATGTAACTAGGTTTGCACGCATTGAAGGATTCGCATGACAGGCAAGTAGCTACCGAAAAGTTCGGCTGAGTATCGCTACGGTAAAACACGATTTTGAAGACCCGCTGATTCTGATTGATAGGACCGCTAGCTGTCACCCGTTGTTCCTAACACGTACTTCCAGCAAACAACCAAGCCTGCACATATAGACCATGTTTGCCAGACAAACGCCGGTTCCGCTATCAAACCGCTAATTAGCCTGAGCCTTTATAAACCTCGTTCTAACCTGTTTCCTGCTCCACATTGCTCTAAACATCCAATACCCAAGCAGTCCAGCAAAAGGCCAGATACCAGAAAAGATATTTAATAATGCCACTTGTTAATCTAAAATCTTTCTGTCCTCTGGTGACAATGAGAATCTATTACCCAATTAGATGATTCACATATATGCCACTATGTTTTGAATCTTATAGATACATTTTCCGGAACTAGCTGACACCTCTCTACTACATCAAGAACCGACTAGACTGAAAATATGAGTATTTTTTCTTCTGACCCAACCGAAAAAACATCCCAAAAAATAACACGCTACGTTCTTGGTACCGGTCTGAGTTTCATGGGTGCGTTGCACTTCAAAAAAGATTCAGTCGAAAAATTTGCGAGTATTGTTCCACCCATAGTTCCAGGCTCAGCTGAAAATATTGTGTACCTTTCTGGCGTAGCAGAGCTCACTATCGGAGGAACACTCCTACTCGTACCACGAGCACGAAAAGCTGCTGGTTTAGCAGCCACAGCACTATTTGTGGCAGTTTTCCCAGCCAATATTTATCAATACCTTGAAGGGATTGATATTCCAGGTGTATTTGAGACAGATGCTCAACGGCTACGTCGCCTGCCCTTGCAGTTACCGTTAATTATGGCTGCCCTCTATGTGGCACAGCAGCGTTCAACTTCGTCAACATCTCCTGATACTCAGCTTCAGGATGAGAATCGTAGACGATAGCGCCTCCTGCACTCACAGATATGGTGCCGTCAGCGTCGATAATGAGTGTTCGAATCACAATGGATAGCTCAGCCGAACCGTCTGCACTAAAAAACCCCAGAGCACCCGAATATACTCCGCGAGCGCGTTTTTCCAATGAGTCAATGATGCTCATCGTAGATGCTTTAGGCGCTCCGGTCATCGAGCCGCCAGGAAAACATGCGGCCGCTGCATCGACAGCAGTGATTCCCTCACGTAACTGTGAACGAATAGTGGACACAAGTTGATGTACCGTAGAGTAGCTTTCTACTCCCATCAGCACCGGAACGTTAACCGTACCTGGTTGGCTCACTGTTGAGAGATCATTTCGCAGTAGGTCAACAATCATCAGGTTCTCAGCCCGTGTTTTTGGGTCGTCCCTGAGCCATTGTGCTCGTTGTTGGTCTTCTACGGGGTCGTGGCTGCGAGGAATGGTGCCTTTGATAGGTTTCGTTTCCACGATTCCGGTGTTTTTCACCTGAAGGTAGCGTTCTGGGGAAGAACTGAGCACATACCATCCTGCACAGTTGAAGAAAGCGGCGTAAGGGGCAGGGTTCTTTTCTCTTTGAGCGAGATAAATCCCTAGGGCTTCTTCTGCACTCAACGGTTTTTCTGTGTGTATGTGTGTGGCGGTGGTGAGGCATACTTCGTAACTGTTGCCGTCATGTATCTGCTCTAGGCATGTTTCTACATGCTGGCAATAGTCCTGTTTTGAGGGCGTTGGAAAGTTCAACGGAGGTGCCGGAATTGGCTGGTATATCGTGAGGTTACGAAGCTGCTGCTCCATGTGATGGATCCATGTGCTATCTCCAACTAGCCAGCTCTTTGCTGTGCGATGCTCATAGATGAGGTAGTTCGTTGCAGGAAACCATAAAGCATCTGGTGTAGTACGGGGAGCATTTTTTGCATGTGGAGTATTAGCACCGATGTCTAAATCGAGGTGTGCTTCGTACCCAAAATATCCGACGTATCCGCCCAGTAGTAGAGTCTCTTCAGGAGAGGACATGGTGCCCGATGCGGGGGTGGGTGCTGTCTCTAATTTTTGGTGGAGAACTTCCCAGATGTCACCATCAATGGTGCCGTTGGGTGTTCCGTTTCCGTTGTAGAGGTGTACTTGTGGGGTTGGTGTTCCAGCGTGAACATAGTGCAATATCTGGGAGTCTTCAGGAACTACACCAATATAAGAATAATGAGACATGCTAGAGCTGGCTAAAGCGCTATCAAGCCAATAAGAATACCTGCTATCAGCAGTAATAACCGGATAGGCTTGGGCAGGTTCAATAGGGTAGCTCAGAGCTAAAATCTCTAGTTCCACAGGCTTATTCACCCAATATATGCTACCGGATGTACGGGACTGATAATTTTCTTCTATCCGGTAGATTCTTTTGCCCTACAGACAAGAGGTGTTCTCTAAAGCCTCATAAGAGGCATGAAAAAGTACAGTATTTTAGAGAACTTGAGGAGTGTCTCCATTGTCAGAAACCATAGGTTTTTGAGCATCTGCCCACGCGCCCATTCCACCAAGAACGTTAATCGCATCAAAACCGTACTGGTTAAGATAGGCAGTTGCTTTCAAAGAACGTCCACCGGAACGACAGATAACATACACATCAACGTCGGTAGGTACTTCTCCGTAACGTGCAGGTACCTCTCCCAGTGGGATATGTTGAGCGCCTTGAATATGGCCAGCTTCCCATTCGAAGTCTTCTCGAACGTCAAGAATTTTAGCGCCTTCAGGAATCTGTTCAACAGTTACTTGCGATAGCTCGTCATTCATGATTTTTTACTCCTAGAAATACGGACGTTAGATACAACTCTTCCATTAGATGGACGAACCAACAAGAGGATTTTTGAAGGAATGTTAAAAAGTTTCTCCTAATTTACGATGTGTTTCCTCTGATAAAGCATGTTTTACAAGGCAATATGCTAAGAATATGCAGATAAACCAGTTTTTGGACTAAGGTTTTACAAGAAAACATCTGTGTACAAGATGTATCAGTACCCCAAAAAAAATTTAGCGAGTTGATATGAATTCTGCAGCAGCAGGAAACTCTCCGGTATCGGATCCTCATAACCCGACCGGCAAAAAATTCTTTGGCCATCCCCGTATGCTGGCAAACCTTTTCTCCGTAGAAATGTGGGAACGTTTCTCGTTCTACGGCATGCAAGGCATCATGGTCTACTACCTCTACTATTCGGTGGCAGACGGTGGCCTTGGACTTCCAGAAAGTTCAGCTACCGGTATCATCGGCGCTTATGGGTCGATGGTTTACCTCTTCGCTATCGTCGGAGGGTTCTTCGGTGACCGCGTATTTGGGCCAGAACGAACATTGTTCTATTCGGCGCTTGCCATTATGGCAGGGCATATAGCTCTTGCATTACTCCCTGGTGTTGCCGGAGTTATTATCGGTATGGTTCTTGTCGCAATCGGCTCTGGTGGCCTTAAAACTAACGCGTCAGTGCTCGTCGGATCACTCTACTCACGAACTGACCCGCGACGAGATGCTGGGTTCACTATCTTCTATATCGGTGTTAATATTGGTGCTCTCCTTGGTCCTCTATTGACTGGGTTTGCATGGAAGACTCTTGGATTCCACTTTGGTTTTGGTCTAGCTGCCATTGGTATGGCGTTTGGTCTCATTCAATATTCTTTGACACGTAAGAATCTTCCCGCTGAGGTTCACACTATTTCTGATCCTCTCCAAGGACACGAAAAACGCCGTTACAGCATTGCAGCTATCGCGGTGCTCAGTATCATTGCGCTTCTTCTTTCCTTGGGTGTTGTGACTGCAGATAATCTCTCTAGCTGGGTCATGGGTCTTATCCTCCTTGGCGCTTCTGCGTTGGCGTACCAGCTACTCACCTCGCAGCAGACCACTGAGACAGAGCATTCACGAGTTATTGCGTTCTTGCCGCTATGGGTTGGTAACGCCGTATTTTGGGCTCTCTACCAGCAGCAGTTCACCGTCATGGCAGTGTACTCTGATACTCGCCTTGACTGGAACATTCTTGGTTTTGAATTCCCTCCCAGCACCATTAACTCCATCAACCCTATTTTTATTATCCTTTTCGGTACTGTTTTTAGTACGATGTGGACCAAACTTGGTGATCGCCAGCCTCCAACACCTATTAAATTTGCCCTTGGCATCATTGGTGTAGGTATTGCGTTCCTGATCTTCCTGACACAGGCAGGTAACCCTTCTGTCAATGTTGGTTGGATTGTTCTTATCCTCTTTGTGTACTCCATCGCTGAGTTGACGATTTCTCCGGTGGGTTTCTCGCTAGCGACAAAGCTTGCCCCTGAAGCTCATCGAAGCAATATGATGGCGTTCTACTTTACGTCAGTGTCCATGGGAACGGTGCTTTCTGGTTGGTTGGCACAGTTCTATTCTGAGGAGACTGAGGTAGCCTATTTCTCCATCCTCGGTGTTGGCACCATTGTTATCGGCATTATCCTCTGGTTCTTCAATGGTTGGATTCTTCAGCGTATGAAAGGTATCCGCTAATGAGCTGAGGCCTATAAGCGTTCAAGAATTATTATTCTGCCGGTGGGTGCACCATGATGATGGTGCACCCACCGGTTTTTTATGTGGTGTTTTGTGGTTTAAGAGATGTCGTTATATGGCTCTTAACCGTTGAGTTTGGCATATGTTGGTGGAGTGTTTCACCTTGTATGTGTGCTCTGTCTATTGCTTTTCTTGGGTTCAGGTGGGGTTTCCTGTCATATTTTGGCGTACAATAATCAGCGGTTCTTTTACATACTCACAATCAGCAGGAGCCTCTTATGAGCTCAAATACCTCACCTCGTTCCCCGTTCCGTTGGGAACTTCACGGTAACGGTAAACATATTTCCCCCGGAAACGTCGTTGCTCCGCACGAACGACTCACATGGGGACGCACCATCGGAATTGGCGCTCAACATGTTGTTGCCATGTTCGGTGCAACCTTCCTTGTGCCTCTGATTACCGGTTTTCCGCCGGCAACGACGCTTCTCTTCTCTGGATTAGGAACAATTCTCTTCCTCATCATTACCGCAGGACGAGTACCTTCCTACCTTGGATCTTCTTTTGCTTTTATTGCCCCTATCGGGGCTGCAATGAATCAGGCAGGACCAGCTGGTGCTCTTGGCGGCATTGTCATGGCAGGTATCTCACTTTTTATAGTGGGACTTATCGTTCAGGTGGCTGGCACCGCATGGCTCACAGCGTTAATGCCGCCGCTCGTTACGGGCGCTATTGTTGCTCTCATCGGTTTCAATCTTGCCCCTAGCGCAAAAGATAACTTCATGAAAGCACCTGTTACGGCTCTCGTCACTCTTAGTTCCATACTTCTCATTTCCGTTATCTTTAGAGGGATGACAGGACGTTTGTCCATCCTCTTGGGCGTTATGATTGGCTACCTGACTGCTGTCATTCGTGGAGAAGTAGACTTTAGCGTCATTCATAAGACGTGGGAGGAGCAAGGGCTGATTGGCCTTCCTCATTTCCAAGCGCCTGAGTTCCATTGGAACCTAGCAGGTTTGTTCATTCCAGTCATTCTTATTCTGGTCGCTGAGAATATTGGGCACGTTAAGTCTGTTGCTCTGATGACTGGTGAAAATCTTGATTCTTATTCTGGTCGTGCCATCATGGCTGACGGTCTTGCAACAACAATTGCGGGTATGGGTGGTGGCTCTGGTACTACCACTTATGCAGAGAATATTGGTGTCATGGCAGCGACTAAGGTGTATTCGACTGCTGCTTACTGGTTTGCGGCTCTTTTTGCGATTGCGCTTTCCGTATTCCCTGTCTTTGGTGCGGCTGTAGCGTCTGTTCCTGCTGGTGTTCTTGGTGGCGCAGCGACTGTGCTTTACGGCATGATTGGTATGCTTGGTGTGCGTATTTGGGTAGAAAACCGTGTAGATTTCTCAAATCAGGTGAATTTGAGTGCGGCGTCTGTAGCTCTTATTATTGGCATTGCTGACTACACGTGGGATATTGGTAGTCTTCAGTTCGCTGGTATTGCTTTAGGTACTGCGGCAACTCTTGTGGTGTACCATGCGATGGCGTTTATTGCGCGTTCTCGTCAAAGTGCACCCGAACCGTTAGAACCAATGTCTTCAGATTCTTCTGGTGATGGTTCGGATCGTTCTGCGATTCTCTAGGTTATTTCATTACATACAAGTTTCGTAGCTTGTTAATAAGGAAGAAGCCAGGCTCCCCAGCCTGGCTTCTTCCTTTTATCATCAACTCGAAAGTCGATAACATTATCACACACACATTTCGCTTCTCAGCAAGGGCTCTATCGAACCGTCTAATCAATAGTTAACACTGTTCACCTTTGGGAAGAATAGGTATAAAGTGAGAGAAACCTGAACATCTCATAACGATTCGATATCGAAATAATATTTATCCTAGTCAAGCTGATTATGCGAGGAAATATTTACGGCACAAAAGATAAAGAAAAGGGTTATTTTTCAGAATTATCACAGTGCGCACTCAAAAACTCTTCGATAATTTGAGCTACACCATCTTCGCTAAAAGCAGGACAGGTACGTCCTACCTGCTCAATCAGAGCAGCAGAGCCAGAAGCCATCGCATACCCCTCCCCTGCCCATAACAACATCTGCGCGTCATTCGGCATATCACCAAAAGCAACAACATCAGCAGCGGGAATACCACGTTCATACGCGAAACGTTCTAAGGTATGTCCTTTATGAACATCAGCACGAGCAATCTCAACAAGCGCCTGACCTTTCACGCCCAGTGTCGCTCCTAAAGATTCCCCAATCACCGCTTGTACACGTTCTAACAACTCGTACGGGTCCGCGTATGGATGGTGAATCAGATACTTCACTGCAGCATCTTCTTCGGTAAACGCATCTGATAAATCACCAGAAATAATCGGAGCACCTTCTAAGACAGACGTTATTTCAAACTCACCCTGAACATAAATCTTCTCAAGCGTCTCAAGAGTAAACGTTGCTTCAGGAAAAGACTCTGTTAAACACTGATGGGCGGTGGCGATATCACGCATAGGAGTCAAAGAGGTTGAAACAATTTCACCCCGCCCCAGGTGATACACCACCGCACCATTAGAACAAATCGCATACGAATCATAGGCAAGTTGCTCATGCAAAGGGGTAAGCCAACGAATGGGACGGCCCGTCACAAAGACCACTTCAACGCCTGCCGATATAGCTGCCTCTAAAGCAGCTATAGTACGGGGGCGAAAGCGAAAGTCTTCTCCAAGTACGGTGCCGTCCAAATCGCTAGCAATTAGCCGCATCATGAAGAGGGATGTTCCTCATAGGTCACTGTTAAGAAAGCACGAGCAATACCGTGGAAGAAAATGTTAAATTCCACGACGGCAGGGGCAGTATTCTCATCCACCTCAAGCTTTTCAACATCTAATGCGGTAACACAGAAAATGTAGCGGTGAGCACCATGTCCGGCAGGAGGAGCGCAGCCAATAAAGGAGTCAGTGCCACCGTCATTACGATGCGCAAGCGCACCCTCTGGCAGTTTCTGTGCAGCACCGCGCTCTAAAGATGTCACCTGGGCAGGAATGTTTGAAACACACCAGTGCCAAAAACCAGAAGGAGTTGGTGCGTCAGGGTCAAAACATGTCACCACAAAAGATTTAGTTTCTTCAGGGAAACCCTCCCACGATAGCTGTGGTGAAGTGTCAGTTCCTCCCTCAACACCAAAAAGAGCTGATGTGAGCCACTGCGGAGCTTTTTCTCCGTCACGAAGATCCTCAGATGTAAGCGTAAAAGAGGGTAGCTGTGGTAGCTGTGCATAGGGTTCGCGTTGAAGCATGGGGGTGCACTCCTATATGAGAGTAGTTTATATCTTTAGATTACCCTGATTCTGAACTGGCATAAACCTTTATCTCATGTTGTCAGCACGTTGAAGAACAACAGCTTGTCTCTTCATGACATCACCATAAAAATAACAGTATTGCTCATCGTGAATCAGAGTAAGGGCGTTCTTGGACTAACACGTCAAGAACATAGGAATCATCATAGAAGCCAAAGATGAGATTTACCTTAGAAAAATTTTCTACTTTTAGGCTTTCACCTGCTAAAACACACTAAATGAAGGTGAAAAGTGTATTTTTCCGGCCGTCCTTTACCATGCGTTCTCAAAAAATTCAGAGAGTATTTTCCGTTCTGTAAACACCTTCACAGAACTTCTTTTCAATGCTTCATAGAGTATGACATACATTCTGTACACAGAAGAAAGAACATATGATGAACACTCAATCGTTTTCTAACACCACCAAGTCCACCATTCTAGCCACTACTATCGGAGGGTTAGCAGGAGGCGTTATTTTTGGCATGATGATGGCAATGATGGGAATGCTCCCCATGCTTGCTAGCATGATTGGCTCAGAATCAGCATTTGTAGGCTTTGCAATGCACATGATGATTTCTGGTGTATTTGGTGCTCTTGCCGGCGCTATTATTCACTTCTCAGGTCAAGACCAATCACTTACTCACGTTTCCGGTGCACTCATTGCAGGTAGCCTTATCGGAGTACTGTTCTGGATTGTTGGGCCTCTTCTGATGATGCCACTGATGATGGGAGCACCAGTATTCACCATTACATCCGCTACCTTGCTCTCTTTGATGGGGCACATCGTTTATGGTGTTGTTATGGGACTCACTGCTATGGTAGTTCTCAAACGCGCATAATATTTTCGGGTTCAGCGCACCGACTATCAGTAGCTTGGAGCAAATATGGATAGCGATTTTGCTTGTATTCGCGAATCAGATCTTTTCTCTCATTGTTCGCCCGAACAAATGAGCCATTTAGAATCACTTGCTCCTGCACAGTTTTTTAGCCGTGGTGAACTGATTTTCTCTCGACAAGACCAGCAGCAAACGCTCTTTATCCTTAAAAAGGGAAGAATCCGTGTATTTCGCATTATCGATAGCGGTAAAACGTTAACCATCGCCATTTTGACCCCCGGAATGGTTTTTGGCGAGATGGCACTCATGGGACAGTCAATGCATGAAAACTATGCAGAAGCTCTCGAAGAATGTCAGGTATGCGCTTTAAAGGTCAGCCATATTGAAGAGCTCATGAGCACTGATCCACAGTTTACGGTGCAAGTCTCAAAAATTTTGGCTGAACGCGTTCAAGAGCTAGAGGAACGGCTCTCAGATAACCTGTTGAGGCCACTTCCAGCACGTATTGCACGGGTTCTTCTCAAAACATCAGAAAAAGCTCTCATCACAGGAAAACCTATTGTTCGTCTAACTCATGAACAGATTGCAAACCTTGTAGGTGTGAGCCGTGAGATTACAAGTAAAACCTTGGCAGATTTTGCTACTCAAGGAATAGTGCGACAAGGACGTGGAAAAGTCATTCTTACCGATATGCCAGCATTATATACGCAAGCATCCATTCACCCTTCAACCGATGATTTAAGGAAATAAACATGGTGACCCATCATTCAGATTCTTCTGCGCAACTTATTGGCGTTTATGCCGCAGACGGAGGAATTAAAGGGGAGCTTTCGTATGTGTGGGGAAAGCTCCGTCATACGCGCTCTTGTGCGCTTTGCGATATTACACATGGTCTTAACCCGCTCGGTAAAAAAGAATGGAAAACAGCCTGTGCAACATTGCCAGTTCCTTTTAGCGCCGTACATTTGAACGAACGAGATGACCTGTTAAAAAAGATTATTCCTGATACACAGGCTCCTGCTATTGCGTATATTCAAGACGGAACCGGCTTTATTTTGATTAATGCTGAAGAACTTGAACAATGCCATAAGTCTGCTGAAGCGCTAGTATCCCTTATCTCTCAGAAGCTCATGAACATTGAAAGGCAGAGCTAAAAGATGCGCCGTTATACGGTACGCGCAGTAGCATATGGTCAAGAGATTGCTCGCACCTCAGATGCACTGTTAATAGAGGGAAACTTTTATTTTCCCTCTCACGACGTTATTTCTGAGGCACTAGAGCCAGCACGGTTGCGCACACTGTGTGTATGGAAAGGCATTGCTCGTTATCAGCATGTGATAGTCAACGGTGAACGTATCTCTCATGGTGCATGGGTTTATCCATTGCCCTTGCCGTGGGCATGGTTTGTTAAAGGACGCGTAGCATTTGATGTCACTCAAGGAATTGATGTCGTTCAGGAGCCTACCCAGACAGACATCAACGTCCAGAGAAAGTAGAGGATGAGTTTGGTGGCTCTCGACAGGATATAGGCTTTCTAGCCTTTAGAGTTCCCCTTGAGTCGCATAAACCACACAAACACACCCCTAGTATGTAACGAGGAATCACAGACAACAATAGACATGTTCCTCGTCTGGAAAGATTCTAGCTACTTCATCATTTCACTCGAGTTGCTGCAGCACCGGGCGTCGCTTCAACAAAAGCAGGAGCACCAAAACCCTGCTGTTCAAAAGCATTCACCACAGCCTCGGCGATATCCTCAATTTTCTGTTGAGGGACCAAAGCAAGCACCGAACCGCCAAAACCGCCGCCTACCATGCGAGCGCCTAAAGCACCGGCATGCTCAGCAGCTTCGGCAGCGACATCTAGTTGAGGGACAGTCACTTCATAATCATCACGTAATGAAGCATGAGAACAACTCAATAGCTCTCCTAGACGTTTCCAGCTCTCATCGGTTACAGAAGCAGAATATATATCGATACATTCTTGGACTCGCACCATCTCATGAACTACGTGACGTATGCGTGCTATGGCTTGTTCTGGGGTGGTGTCTTCAGGAAGTTCGACGTCGTTTAAGCTTTCTTCCCAGCGTCGAACAACGGCTTCTGCATCTGCGTAGCTCATATGCGTTGGCATAGCGTTACGCACGTTGTCTACGTTTAATGCCTCTGCTGCAAGCTCACAAATAGCGCGGCGGCGAGCGTATTGTCCGTCAGCTAGTTGGTGTGGTGCTTTTGTGTCAATCACGAGAAGCGCCAATCCGGCAGAAGCCACATCAACAGTGAGGGGTTTAGTGCTAAAATCACGGCAGTCGATGGTCAGCACAGAGCCTTCAAGCGCACGTAAGGAAATGGATTGGTCCATTCCACCTGTTTGGGCGCCGGCGATATCGTTTTCTGCAATAATACATACCTGTGCCAAGGTTGCCCGCCCTGTATCAGTTTGGTGAAGTGGAGCTGTTTCTTGTGCTTGAGCGGTAAGTTCGTCCAGTGCAAGCGCCACAGAACATTCCAACGCTGCAGAAGAGGAGAGTCCGCCTCCCACGGGAACGGCTGAGGTGATGGCAAGGTCGGCACCTACAACATCGATATCAGCAATTTTTTTCATCCCCCATGGGACACCAGCAACATAAGTAAACCAGCCGCTCAACGCACCTGGGGCAATATCTTTAAGAGCGATCTGCTCAACACCGTTAGCGTGATCTGATACAGCTCGTAGTATGCCGTCTTGGCGAGGGGCTGCCGCGACGAGGGTGCGATGTGGTAATGCCAAAGGCATAACGGTTCCGCCGGCATAATCAACATGTTCGCCAAGCAGATTTACGCGCCCCGGTGCAGCCCATACGCCAGTTGGTTCGTAGCCGTATTCTGCGATGAATGCGTCAATAACTGTGCGAATTTGGTCTTCTTGGGTGGGGTTGGTAATCCATTGTGGAGTGCTCATGGGAGTTCAACTTCTTTCAGACGAGCAGCAATTTCTTCGGGTGTCCGGTCGTTAATCCACGCTGCCATTGCAGATTCAGAACCGGCAAGATATTTGAGTTTTTCGGGGGCACGTTTGAGGGAGAATACGTGCAAGAACATGCGGGAGATATGCTCTGCACCGTCGGAGGGAACCTGATGCCATGCAGAGATATAGGGCAGTTCGATACCGTCAAAGTAGCGGTTAAGTCGTCCTAGTAGGTCTAAGTAGAGTTCGCTTAGCTCATCAAGCTCTTCGGAGGTGAAACCCGTAAAGTTTTTGACTGCTTTATGAGGCATAATCATGAATTCGACAGGCCATTTAGCCGCAAACGGGACGTAAGCAGTAAAGTTTTCAGTTCGTCGAATGATGCGCCGCCCGTCTCGGACTTCGCTCAATAGCACATCGGCAAGAAGGTCTTTGCGGTTCTTTTGCGCATAAGCATCTGTCTGTCTTTTAAGGGCTGTGGTATATGGGGTAAGGTACGAGTAACCGTAGATTTGCCCGTGCGGGTGGTGCAAAGTTACGCCGATTTCTTCACCTTTGTTCTCAAAGATAAAGACTTCACGTACGGAGTCTAAAGCGAGTAGTTCTTTAGTGCGGTCTTTCCATGCTTCAAAGACAGTGCGTGCTCGTTGTTGGCTCAATGTTGCAAAGGAGCCGATGGCGTTAGAGGTGAAGCAGACAACTTCGCAACGTCCAGCAGGGGTTGTCTCATAGTTGAGGGTATTATCGTTGAGAACTTCATAGGGCCCTTGTAGTGAGGGGAAGCGGTTTTCAAAAACAACGACATCGTATTCTGGTTCAGGAATTTCGCTGGGGACGCTTCCTTGTCCGGCAGGTGCTAGGGGGTCTTCATCTGCTGGGGGGAGGAAGGTGCGGTTTTGTCGATGTGCTGCAATAGCTACGGGGTATCCGGTGAGAGGGTCGGTGCGTATGGATGCGGCGTCGTGTGGTGGTAGGGTTCGTGCTTCTAGCGGACGCGGGTCGTGGACGGTGCGGGTTTTTTCTCCGCTAACGTATGCTGCGGAGTCATCATAGAAGATAATTTCACGTCCGTCAGCGAGTGTTGCTGATGTTTTGACGACGGTTGGTGTGAGCGGTGTGCGCGTAGTGGTCATGATGCTAGAACTACCTCGTTAACAGTGTCTTTCAAAATGGTGAGAGTTTCGTCGGGGATATCTGCGCCGGTAATGACGGTGTTAATTTTTTCCCAAGGGGCAAATTGGCTCAAGCCTCGAATATCCCATTTACTGTGGTCAAAAACTGCCACAACTTGTGAAGCGGAGGATATGAGAGCGCGGTTCGTTGCGGATTCAATCAGTGTGGGGCTCATAAGGCCTTGTTTGAGGTCTGCTGCGTAGGTACCGAGGAAGAGCACGTCCATGTGCAAGGTTCCTAGTGCGAGGTCGGCGATGGGTCCAACGAGCGCGTCTGAGGGGGTGCGTTGCCCTCCGGTGAGGATTACTTGAGCGTCAGATGGGGATTGGTGAAAAGTTTCATGGACGCGCAATGAGTTTGTAATGACGGTCAGTTCTGGAACTTTGAGGCAGTTCATGGCGATGGTTGTGCAGGTTGTTCCGGCGGAGAATCCGATAGTTTGCCCAGGATGTATATAGTGTAGGGCGCGTTGGGCAATCTGTTGTTTTTCGGGTTCGTGAAGGAGCATTTTTGTGGCGAATGTTGGTTCGCTACTGGCTCTGAAGGAGGTCGCTCCACCGTGGACTTTGACGAGTAATCCTAGGTCAGCTAGTTCGTTGAGGTCTCGGCGAATAGTCATGGATGAGACGTTGAGTAGTTCAACGAGTTCTCCGGTGAGCACAGTGCCACGGGCCTCGATTTCACGCAGAATCTGGCTATGCCGTTCTGATGCAAGCATGGGGCCTCCTGTTGTTGTGCTGTTGGCTGTAGGTAGAAGGATGTATCACCCTCCATTCAATCACAAACAAACATTTTTGAACACAAGTTTTTTATCTAGATGGAAAACATTCAGATAATTTTAGAAATATTCTTGATTAATCCTTGCATTAAAAGACTTATAGGGGTTTACTGGTCATTGAATTGGCAATGTTGCCGCACACCACATATAAACAAAAATAAACATTTCAACGTGGTCGTTGTTGTGTTTTCAAAACCCAGGAGCTCCACTATGTCTCTTGTAGCATCTGCTGATGGAGTGAGACTCAATCTACATTTTGTAGATTATCTAATGCTCATCATCTACTTCGTTACCGTCCTCGCAATCGGCATTATCGCCCGCCGAAGCGTCAAAACCTCCATGGACTTCTTCCTCTCTGGACGGTCCATGCCGGCATGGATTACAGGCCTAGCTTTCGTCTCTGCAAACCTTGGAGCCACCGAAATTCTCGGCATGGCAGCAAACGGCGCAGAAATCGGCATGTCCACCATGCACTACTATTTCATCGGCGCTATCCCCGCGATGGTATTCCTTGGCCTTGTCATGATGCCGTTCTACTACGGCTCAAAGGTACGAAGCGTCCCCGAATTTATGCTTCGACGCTTCGGACGACCAGCACACCTCGTTAATTCTTTAGCGTTCGCCATCTCCAACGTACTCATCGCAGGTATCAACCTCTACGCAATGGCGATCATTATCGAAGCAATGCTGGGATGGCCACAATGGGTTGCTATCATCGTCTCTGCACTTTTCGTTCTTGTATACATCACCCTCGGAGGACTATCCTCAGCAATCTATAACGAAGTTATGCAATTCTTCGTCATTATTGCTGGCCTCGTACCACTAACCGTTGTCGGTATGCACCGTGTAGGTGGTTGGAGCGGACTCAAAACAGCCCTCATGAACACCGAAGGCGTTAACAACCTTCACCTTTCCGCATGGCAAGGCACCGAAATTGGTCACGTCACCAACCCCATTGGTGCAAACTGGCTGGCGATTGTTCTTGGCCTAGGATTCGTCCTTTCCTTCGGTTACTGGACCACCAACTTCACCGAAGTTCAACGTGCATTCTCCGCAAAGAACATGTCTGCAGCTCGCCGCACCCCGCTCATTGGCGCTTTCCCCAAACTCTTCATTCCTTTCATCGTGGTTATCCCCGGAATGATTGCCGCAGCAACCATCGGTAACCAATTTGCAGATGGAACTCTCACCTACAACGACGCCATCCCAAAACTAATCCAGATGTATCTACCTTCTGGTGTCCTTGGTGTCGCTGTTACCGGTCTTATGGCATCGTTCATGGCAGGTATGGCAGCAAACGTCTCCTCTTTCAACACCGTATTCACCTACGATATTTGGCAAGAATACGTCAAACCTAAGATGAGCGACTCATACTATCTCTCTACAGGTCGTTGGGTCACTGTAGGAGGCATCCTTATCGGTATCTTTACCGCATTCCTCGCGGCACAGTTCGGTAATATCATGACCTACATGCAGACGCTGTTCTCTTTCTTCAACGCACCCTTGTTTGCTGTTTTCATCCTCGGTCTCCTCTGGAAGAAGATGACTCCGCAAGCAGGTCTTTGGGGATATGTCAGTGGTATTATCGCCCCAGCACTTGTGTGGATCTGGTATTTGAACGACCCCACGCTCTTCGAGACTGGTACTGCTGGAACCCTCTACATGGCTATTATTTCTTTCATCACCGTGATGGTTGTTTCCGTGGCCGTATCAATGTTCACCACACCTAAAACAGACGATGAACTTGCAGGGTTGGTCTATGGTATCGGCACCATCGACCTCACCAAAGATGCTGTCGCCAGCGATACCGTATGGTACCGCTCCCCAGCACTTCTTGGAACAGTCGCCCTCATCCTCTGCGTTCTGCTCTATCTTCCCATTATCTAAGGAGTCACTATGAGCAACAAAAACCAACCAACAGCTGTAGTGCTTAGCCCCGAAGAAAAAGAGCAACTCGTTCGCTCTACCCGCCGTACTGACCTACGTAATATCATCGGCGCGCTCTTCGTTGTTTATGGCGTCCTTGTAACAGTTACAGGAATTCTTGACCCAGTAGCAGACAAGGCATTGACCGGCGGTATTCCCATCAACCTATGGACAGGGTTGAGCATGTTCGTCGGCGGTATCCTCTTCTTCTTATGGGCGAGGCTCTCCCCCGTCCCCGCGGAGGATATTCTCGCCAATATTGAATCTATTGGAGAAAAAATTGCTGAAGGTGAAGCAAGCACTTTAGCTGAAGAACACTAAAAATAATGCTGTGGCTCAATAGTATGAACTATTGAGCCACAGTGCTATTTTCTTGCAAGATTCTCACACAATCGTCTATCTACGGAGAAGTTTATGTCTACATCATTTTCTGGGACAACCTACACGTTAAACGCTGGTGGGTATAGCGCCACCATTGCCGAGGTGGGAGCTAACCTAGAATCCCTTATATCACCCCAAGGCAAACAGCTTATTCTTCCAGCTTCTCCCAACGAATTACGCGCTGGAGCACGTGGCTCACACCTTGCACCGTGGCCCAACCGTATCGACGGCGGACGATACACTTTTTCCGAGGTCGAGCATCAACTACCAATATCTGAAGTGGAACGACACAATGCTATTCACGGGCTCGTGATGTGGCAACGATGGTCTTTTGAAGAGCCCGTCATAAACGCTCATCAGGCTCAGCTATCAGGCACTCTTGAGCTTCCACCATGCCCCGGATACCCTTTCTTTCTGAAATACACAGTGACGTATATTCTCAACGATGAAGGACTTCACGTAGAGTTTTCTGCGCAAAATGTGGGAGATGAGCCCGCACCCTATGCATACGCGGCTCACCCTTATCTGAGTGCCAGTGGGAATGTTGACCAAGCATCAGCCCTAAACCGGTGGGTGCTGGAGATTCCTGCAGAAAAATATCTTGAAACAGATGAGCGCTTACTACCCGTAGCAGAACATTCTGTTGAAGGAACATCCTTAGATTTTCGTGCTGGTGCGCTCTTAGGCAAGATGGAGCTAGACCATGCTTTTGGTTCGCTCTCTTACACTGATAAGCGCGGCCATGTTCGTCTTTATGCTGATGTTCATCGTTCTTCTGGTGTGGAACTGACTTTTGATGAAAGTATTCGATGGGTTCAGGTATACACCGACGGCTTAGAACGTCGGGCTTTAGCAGTTGAACCGATGACAGCACCTGCCAATGCATTCAATAGCGGAACTCATCTTGTGGTTCTTTCTCCTGGTGAAGAGCATATTTCACGGTGGGGAATTCGTGCTTTTGATCAGGCGTAGAAAATACACACCCTCTTTATATTCCCTAATCGGTATATAAAGAAAAACTCTGTAAAATACGGAATTACCTTATTTCTGCAGGTAAGCTGTGAAACGTTAGATGAACGCAACGAGGCGTACATCTAACGTTTTACAAGCACATATGCTCGGAGAATACGAAGACGTATCACCGCAAGGAAGAAGGAAGCCGTGGCGCTCTCTAGCACCCTAAAAAACACTACATGGAACGACGCAGAATCAGCAGCAGAACAAATGATTCCGCTCATTGGAAAACTCAACCGAGAATACGGTGTAGTTGTCAGTATTCATGGACGTTCCCTCGTCAACCAATCCGTCATTCAGATTCTGAAATTACACCGATTTGCTCGGCAAATCGACCATGAAGAGCTCGACCCCAACCGCTCTCTAGAAATTTTACAAACACTCATCCAACTCCAATTAGCACCTTGCTCTATCGGATTAGCAGAACTATACCGACAATATGAGCGTTCTGGCTCAACAGAGCTCGAAAAATGGTTACGCGAAGAACTATCCCCCGTTGTTGAAAAAGCAGGAACACAAACAGCAACCAACCAAGACGTTGTTCTCTACGGTTTTGGTCGCATCGGCCGTCTTCTAGCCCGCATACTACTTGAACGAACAAGTGGTTCCGGGCTTAATTTACGTGCCGTTGTCGTCCGTAAAAATGGAGAGAACGATCTCTACAAAAGAGCCTCACTCTTGCGACGAGACTCCGTACACGGAGCATTCGCTGGAACTATCCGCGTAGACGAGCAGAATTCCACCATCATTGCTAACGGGACGCCAATTCGTTTCATCTATTCCAACGACCCAGCAACCATAGACTACACAGAATACGGTATTCGTGACGCTATCATCGTTGATAACACTGGGCGTTGGCGCGATGATGAAGGGCTCAGCCAACATCTCAATAGCAAAGGAGCCTCTCGAGTATTGCTCACAGCCCCTGGCAAAGGAGATATTAAAAATATTGTTTGCGGTGTTAACGACTCTGTTATTACGTCCGAAGACACCGTTCTTTCAGCAGCATCGTGTACAACTAATGCCATCACTCCAGTACTGAAAGTTATGGACGAAAACTTTACGGTACTCTCTGGTCACGTTGAAACGGTTCATTCCTTCACCAATGATCAAAACCTTATTGATAACTTCCATCGTGGTGATCGGCGTGGGCGTTCTGCAGCGTTGAACATGGTTATTACTGAGACAGGTGCGGCAAAAGCTGTTTCTAAAGCACTTCCTCAGCTTGAGGGGAAACTGACCGGTAGTGCCATTCGTGTTCCAACACCAGATGTGTCACTAGCTATTTTGAATCTGCGTTTAGAAAAACAACCAGATTCTAAAGAGTCACTTAATGCTCTCTTGCGTGAGGTATCTTTAACCTCGTCATTACGCCGTCAGATTGATTACACCGATTCACACGAGGTGGTTTCTACCGATTTTGTGGGGTCGCGCACGGCGAGCATTGTCGACGGGTTAGCCACGCTGGTCACCGAGGATACAACGGTTCTGTATCTGTGGTATGACAATGAATTTGGGTATTCTTGTCAGGTAATCCGAGTCGTAGAGAAGATGGCAGGTCTGCATATTCCAGCATTCCCGCCCGCACGATAGAGCATGTACCCTAGAGGGTATGAAGATTGCTACCTGGAACGTAAACTCTATTCGCGCACGAGCTGAACGCGTTGAAGAATGGCTAGACCGTTCTGACGTTGATGTGCTTGCTATTCAAGAGACAAAAGCTCAAGAGAAAAATTTCCCTTATGAAATTTTTGATTTTATGGGTTATGAAGTTGCTCATTTTGGGTTAAGTCAATGGAATGGTGTGGCCATTGCTTCACGCGTGGGATTAGAGGATGTTGAGCGGACTTTTGCAGGTCAGCCAAGTTTCGCTAAACCTGGTGATACTCCGGTTCAGGAGGCGCGTGCTATTGGTGCAACGTGCGCCGGTGTTCGCATTTGGAGCTTATATATTCCTAATGGGCGCGGACTTGAAGACCCTCATATGGCGTATAAGTTGGAGTGGCTCAAAGAGCTACGTTCTAATGTTGATTCTTGGCTGAGCGCGGATGCTCAAGCACAGTTTGCGCTGGTAGGAGATTGGAACGTTGCTCCTTACGACCATGATGTGTGGGATATTGACTACTTCCGTGAGCATCAGATGACGCATGTTAGTGGGCCAGAGCGCGACGCGTTCTTTGCTTTTATGAACAAGAGCGGACTATCTGATGTCGTCCGTCCGTTCACGGAGGGCGAGTACACGTATTGGGATTATACGAAGCTACGATTCCCGAAGAATGAGGGTATGCGTATTGATTTTCAGTTATATTCTCCGGCGTTGGCGCAACGTGTAAAAAGTGCTCATATTGATCGTGAGGAGCGTAAAGGGAAGGGTGCTAGTGATCATACGCCTGTTGTTGTAGAGATCGCAGACTAGCTTCTAAACCTTGTGGCAGGAGAGCGCTTGACCGAGAGCCTATTTTGGTTCTGGTTAGGCGCTCTTTTGATTTTAATGACGCCCATAAGGAATGTTTCTTGGTGAAGTGTGTTAAATAGAAAATCCACCTGCACGTTAGAAGCCCGTGCAAGTGGATTTTGTGGCTCCGACCGGCGTCGATCCGGTGACCTTACGATTTTCAGTCGCACGCTCTACCAACTGAGCTACAGAGCCAGGCATATGCTGTAGATATGCCACAACCGCGATATTTCATCATAAAGAAATACGCGGTCGGAGCGACCCCGACGGGACTTGAACCCGCGACCTCCGGCGTGACAGGCCGGCGCGCTAACCAACTGCGCTACGGGGCCATAGCTGAAATTATCAACTAGGGCTTTGTAGATGTAATCTACAAGTACCCCCAACGGGATTTGAACCCGTGTTACCGCCGTGAAAGGGCGGCGTCCTAGGCCGCTAGACGATGGGGGCCTGGACTGAATCAGCGGTTTTTTACCCCGCCGTTCAAGACTCAATAAGCTTACGACAGTTTTGGGACGCATGCAAACTCAAAATGGGCAAAAAACCATTTTTTCTTGTTAAAAACTGACCAATACGCGAGATAACAGCACAATAAAAGCCATGAAAACCGCTAAAAATCAAGGAAGTTTCAGAAAATATACTTTCCTTATCAAGTAAAAAAATTTCTCAAAAAAGTTTTAAGAGACCGCAAAAAACCGCCACCAACGCCTAAAAACACCTCATCCACGATGCCATTACCTCAAAAACGCCAGCGCATAATATTCACCTTTGTTACCAACGTTACTCCTGTTCACACAGAAACAGAATACTTTCACCCAAAACGCCCGATTCGGAATAAAAAGCACCCACATCACGCTATACAGATAAACCACACCACATACATCAAACAAGAACAAAGGACACACATGAAGAACAAGAAAAATATTCTGCTTATCCTCTCCATTGCAGCACTCGTCGTATTAGGAATAGTCCTATCCCTCACCCAACCTTGGCGAGCCTTCACCAGCTCAACTATCGACGAAGCACTACCAGAATCAACACAAACACAACCAGCAACTAGTAACGCCCAACAGCCAACAGCTCAAAGCACACCAACACCACAAACAGCCACACAAGGAACATTCCACTCCATCGACCACGACACAACAGGAACCGCAGCAATCATCACCCTCAACGATGGAACACACCTACTACGCCTCGAAGATCTTTCAACACTAGATGGCCCCGACCTCAAAGTCATCCTCACCGACAAAACAGGGGACTTCACCACCCTCACCGCAGAGGACTACACCAACCTCGGAGACCTCAAAGCAACCAATGGAAACCAGAACTACCCCATTCCCTCCAACGTAGACATCAACACCATCAAGAGTGTTATCATCTGGTGCGAACGTTTCAGCTCCCCATTCGGCGCTGCAACACTCAACTAAAAGTTATACGCTCAATACAACAGTGGCAGGTCAAGAACTCTCTTGACCTGCCACTGTCATATACGTACCGTCAAACTCAACTACCGTTGACGTAGAACGCTCACTCTAACCCCAGCTAATATCCGCCGAAGGTGCAGTCTCTAAACGCTCATCTTCCATCTCAGGAACAATCATCACCGGACGCTTAGCATGGTGCAAAACCCCATGAGATGTAGAACCAAGAATCATCCCCACCAAACCGCCACGGCCACGAGTACCAACAACCACCATTCCAGCATCCTCACCAGCTTCTAAAAGCACCTGCACAGGAGAACCATCAACTAACTTAAACTCGATCTCTAAACGCGGGAAATAACGACGCAACCACTGTGCAGCCTTCCGTTGCAATTGCGCAATCTCACGATACATCGCTTCAAAATCAACAGCAGCAGGAACCCAATTCAGAGCACCCGTATAAGGCGCCAAAGCATTTACCAACGTCAGCTTTACCCCACGACGCTGAGCCTCTTCGGCGGCTTTCAACATAGCAACACGCGCCTGCGCAGAACCATCTGAACCAACCACAACAGGCTTCTTCGCGTCAGCATCTAAACTAGTAGATTGAAGATTCTCGCTATAAGAAGCAGGCACCGCAACCAACGGGCAATGAGAATGAGCCGGAAGAGACACCGAGACCGTTCCTAAAAGTCGCCCTAAAAAGCTTCCGTGAGAACGAGAACCCACAACAACTAGTTCAGCACGCTTTGATAGCTCAACAAGAATAGCGGTAGCATCACCTGTCTCAACGGTAGCACGTAGCTCAACACCCGTCGTATCAACACGGGAATACGCCTCATCAAGTATCTGAGCCACCCCTTCACGCAACGCCTGTTCATCAACAACCGAATACCCAGCCTCAAAACCCGTACCGGTAAAAATAGGCAAAGAGTACGCCGTCACCAAACGCACTGGAGTACCCCGACGTCGAGCCTCGTTCACTGCCCAACGCAAAGCGCCATAGGATTGCTCCGAACCATCAATACCGACAACAATTTCTCCAGAAAATTGTGTAACGTCATAGTTTTTCTCGCGGGATTCAACCGCCTGATGTCCAAAAGTTTTCTGAGTCGATTCTTGGGCAGTCATTATCGTTCTCCTTACTCATCAAGAGCCTTGATTTCAAGAACTCACTTTAATCATAGGTGCCGACCATCACATGTGCTAGGGTTTCGGGCATTCCAACATAAAGAGAGAAACATTCTTTCACCACCATCACATCTATAAAATCCTCTACCCCGCGGTTTAATACCGTGTTTCCCTATTCCTACGCCAAAGCAAAACAACATCAATGAGAGAATAGAAAAGGATACTTTATCCACATTGGGAGGAACAATGCGTCAACATCGCTGGAACACACAAAAACAGGAACACCGCACCATGGCGCCCCGAAATATTCAAGAAATACAAAAAACCATTAAAAATGCTAGCGAACACCAACAAACCATCACCGTGTTCGATACAGGATACGACTCCAAAAATATTACAGAATCTGAAACCCGCATACTCTCACTCAATCAGCTTAGCGGACTCACAGACATCAACCCGCAGCAACAACAAGCTACGTTTCTAGCCGGAACAACCCTTAACGAAGCATCAAAAATCCTAGCAGAACACGGATTCACCTTCACCAACATGGGAAGGACTGGGGAACAAACCCTCGCTGAAGCAATCTCCACAGGCATGCACGGAACGGGCAACACCTATGGTATCTTCGCTACACAATTGCAAGAACTGACATTTATCACCGCTCAAGGAGACGTCCTCACATGCTCCCCGCATAAGAACAACGATATCTTCACCGCAGCACAACTCGGGCTAGGGGCCCTCGGTATCATCTTCTCGCTGACGTTCCGTATCGAACCGCTCTTTCGACTCCACGCAGCAGAACGAAAACGTGCGTACAAAGACGTCATCCACCATTTCGCAGAGCGTTCATCAAACGCAGATCATTATGAAACAACATGGTTCATAGGATCTTCACAAGTTAGAACTCGACGACTTACCCGCTTACCGTTACTCACCGATGGGTACATGAACCCTTCCGCCGTATTAAGCAAAGCCCGAAGACATCTCGGCGACAACACCCTCAATAACGGAGCATTTCACCTCATCAGTTATCTCGGGTATAAACAGCCTGCAACGAAACCAATCCTCAACAACATCTCAAACTGGGGCAAAGGCAACAGACGTTACGCAGATTTAGCACCACAGGTCTACACACAAAAACGCACAGTCCGCCACCACACCATGGAATACGCTTTCAACAGAAGCCAACTTGCAACCATCATGGAAGATATCCGCGCCTCCTACCATGACAGCAACAAACACCTCAGCTACCCGCTTCTGGTTCGTACAGCAGCCGCAGATAACATTGCACTATCACCGGCATACCAACAAGACACCGTCTTCATCTGCGCACGTGAATACTGGAAGACGCCACCACAGCAAGCATTCAATACGCTAGAGACAATTTTCAAAGCACACGGCGGGCGAGCGCATTGGGGACACTATCACACCAATAGTGCAGAAGAACTTCAGGGACTCTACCCACGTTTTGAGTGGTTCTGCGCTCTCCGAAAAGAGCTAGACCCTCAGGGGATATTTCTTAACGCTCAGCTACGCCGTTTACTTACCTAGTGTTGAAAGAACTTAACAGTTTGGGCCTACCATGAGGATTCTCATGGTAGGCCCAAACGTTGGAAATCTTAGAGTGAACGTGAAATGCGAATCATCTCTTCACGGTCTGTCACCTTCACGCGAGCGCGTGGCTCACCGGAGGCGTCCTGTGCGGCAGCACCAAGTGCTCGTTCGTGTTCGTCCAGCTTATGCCAGCCTTCCCATGTGGTGTATTCGATGCCTTTAGAGTCAAGGTATGCGCTGAAGGTCTCGGCGCATGGCTCAGTAGCAGTGTAGAGGTTCTCACGGTCAGATAGTAGGTGGGTGATGGTCTCTAACGCGTCTGATTTAGTTGAACCAATCAGTCCGACGGGGCCTCGTTTAATCCACCCTGTTGCGTATAACCCGGGAACAGGTGTCCCTTCGTTATCGACGACGCGGCCTTCAACGTTGGTGATGACACCGCGTACGGGGTCGAAGCCAACCTCAGGAAGTTCTGAACCGAAGTAGCCGATAGCACGGTAAACCGCTTGCATGGGGTATTCAACGAATTCTCCGGTGCCTTTGATACCACCGTTGCCGTCGAGTTCGTTGCGTTCCATCTTGAGGGCGGTCACTTTGCCGTCCTCACCAAGGATTTCTGCTGGAGATTGCAAGAAGTGTAGGTGTAGTCGGCGGGATGCGGTTTGTGGTTCTTCTTTTTGTTTCTCAAGCCAGCTGTTGAGGGTTTTCATCATGACTTTAACTTGAGAGTTGGTTTCCATCGCTTCTTGTGAGGCTTCGTCGAATTGGAAGTCTTCTTCGTAGAGGACGATGTCTACGTCACGGGAGTGTGCTAGTTCTCGGAGTTCTAGCGGGGTGAATTTAATCTGTGCTGGTCCACGGCGTCCGAAGACGTGTACGTCGGTAACTGGTGAAGATTTTAGTCCTTCGTAGACGTGGTCAGGAATTTCAGTGACGAGTAGATCATCTGCGTGTTTGGAGAGGACACGGGCGACGTCTAGCGCTACGTTGCCGTTGCCGAGTACTGCGATTTCGCGGGCGTTAAGTGGCCATTCGCGAGGGTAGTCGGGGTGTGCGTCGTACCAGGAAACGAAGTCTGACGCGCCGTAGGAGCCGTCGAGTTCTACACCGGGGATGTCAAGGTTTGCGTCTTTGATAGCGCCGGTTGCGAAGATGATGGCGTCGTAGTGTTCGCGGAGGTCTTCGAGGGAGAGGTCTTTGCCGTATTCTACGTTGCCGAAGAAGCGGATGTCACCGCGGTCAAGGACTTTATGTAGTGCGGTGATAATTCCTTTAATGCGGGGGTGGTCGGGTGCTACACCGTAGCGGATGAGGCCGAAGGGTGCAGGGTAGCGGTCGAAGATGTCGATGGATACTTCAAGTTCACCGTTTTTGACTTCTTTTGATTTGGTGAGGATATCTGCCGCGTAGATGCCAGCAGGTCCAGAGCCGATGACGGCAACGCGCAGGGGGCGTGTTTCAGACACAGTTTTTCCTTTCGGTGCCAGTTCCCTGATGTGGTGGGGCTGGCTGGATGATTTACACACTTGGGCATTAGTTTACCTATCAGATGCCTCTGTGTGGACTCTCTTGTGTGCTGAACCTCTAAAAACTTAGGTTTACTTAACTTTCGTGAGCTGGGTTGTTGTGTTCTGAGGTTTTTATGCTGTGTGGTTTGTGTTTAAAGAGCGTATGTCTTTTTCTAGCCAGGTGTTGGGTAGAAGGTGCTGGTGTGTATGGGTTATGAGAATGATTGAACGCCCTGCTAAGCGTTCTGTTTCGAGGATATCAATCATGAGGGGAACTGATTCTATGTCGATAGTGGAGAATGGTTCGTCGAGCAATAACAGTGGTGCTTGGTGTGCGGCGATGGTGGCAACAAACCATACTTTTTGTGCTTGTCCGCTTGAGATTTGTGCGCATAGTTGGTCGGTAATGTCTTGTAGTACGAGTTTTTGTAGAAGGTCTAGTGCTGCGGCGGGGTCTGTGCCGTAGGCGGCACAGTAGAACTCTAGTTGTTCGCGGACGGTGAGGAGTCTAAAGAGCGCCGGTTCTGTGCTCATATGCCAGCGGGTACGTCGCCCCTCTATGCTGTGGGGTGGGTGTCCTGCTAGGGTGATTTCTCCGCCAGTGGGTCGTAGTGCTCCGGCTATGAGATTTAGGAGGGTGCTTTTTCCGGCGCCGTTGGGGCCGTTGAGAATGATTGCCTGATGGGTGTCGAGGCTGAGGTTGATGTCTTCGAGTATGGGTTGGGTGGGTGTAAACCCAAAATGTAGGTGAGTGGTGGTTAATAGAGCCATTAGAGTGTTTTTCTGGGGATTCGGGCGGTCAGGGTGAATAGTGTTGCAAGGCAGATGCTGATGAGGGGTAGAACGTAGAGAGGCGTATTGTGGTGAAGGAGTGCATAGGCGATGAGCGCAAATATGCCGGCTATAACAGAGATGAGGGTGGAGGCGATGGGGTTTTGGCGGATACGCCCGTTAGATTGTGAGGGTAGACGACCGGGGAACAGGCAGTCTGCCCAGAGGGTGAGTGCCGGCGAGATGAGTATTCCAGTCAGCCATGCGATCAGGAGTGAAGAGGCTGGGACTGATGATATGAGCAAGAGTAGTGGTAAAGATAATAGGCTCAATGGTGCACATACTAAGGTGGTTGAGCAGACTATTGCGCTTGCTACGCCGCGTTCCCCGAGCAGTGATGCTGTTAGGTGAGGAAGTAGTGGGCGATACGCGTTTACCGAGCAGATTCCGTGTGCTACACCGGTAGATAGTAGGGGTGCTCCCATGGCTATGCCCCATGCGGCTTCAGCAGGTAAGAAGGGCTCTATCACGGTGTTATTGACCAGCATGCCGGTGCAGAAAGCTGCTGAAAGATATGTGATGCGGGCAGAGATGAGAAATTCTCCAGATTCTCCCTCTGTTGTATCTCGGGTGATGGTCAGTGGCAGGGCAATGAGCCGTTCCCACGCATTTTGAGGTAATGGTATGCGCCATGTTGTGTAGGTGGGGGCAGAGTCTATGGGTGCGTTATTCCAGAAGATTTTGTGTCGTAGACGGATTAACGTTGCTACTGATACGCCTAAAAGGATGAGGGTCAGGCTGAGGAGTGTTATTGTTCCTTGCTCGGAGAGGAGGAAAGCAAAACATTTTTGTATAGTCTCACGGAAGCTGTTTTCTCCCATCATGATAGGTAGTAGAATCCCTGCAAAGATGCTTCCGGCACCGTACAAGAAGAAAGACCAAAGAAGTACTCGTAGCGTGGTCATTGACGTTCTGCCTGTTGCTAGTAGGCATAGTGCAGTTCCTCGAAAGAGTCCTCCAGAGATGCTAAGCAGGGTTCCTATCAGTAACGGTTTAAGGATGATATGTGCTGGTATTTCCCAGTTATAGATTGCAATGATGGAGTATGAGCACAAGGCAATGACCATCAGTAGCGTTTCGAATATTAGGGGAAGAATGAGCCGTGCTGTGAATAGTTGCCCTCGGGTGAAACCGGCGTGCGTAAGGATGGTGGCATCAGCTGGAGCATTGATTTCGCGTGCAGTGCGACTCGATATTTTTAGGAGGTGATGAGTCAAGCAGTAGATTCCACCGAGAGAAAGTAGTGACGGGACGAGGTGCTGCGATTCACCAATATAGGCAAATAATGTGGGGGCAACAATCACAAAGAACGTAAGGAATAGCCCCAGTAATACGCTGATGAGCAGGCAAGCTAAGCCAAGGAGGAAATAAGCGTTGCGAGTGAGACGAAATTCTGGCGCAACAGCTCGTACATCTAATAGTTTGATAGTTTTGATAAGAAGTATAACGTGGTGAATCCACCGGTCTCGTTGTTGTGTTCTAGGCGTAGCGTTGTGGCTCATAGGAATGTTCTTGGGCTTATTTAAAATGACTGATTAGTGCGAGAGCGTTGCCTGAACTCGATAAATCCGATGAGGCAAAAGGCAAGCAACCAGAGAATTGAGAACACCATAGAGATGGTGTTCTCTGTCTGGCGGGCTAAAGCCGTTGTAAGCATAGAGACAGCTCCGCCAAGCAACAGGGAGACGGCTAGGGGAATGTTTGGTCCGAGTTTTAGTGTCTCTGTGAAGACATAGATGATGCTCAGAAGTACGGCGAGAGCGAACCACGTATAGGTGAGGAAAACCCAAAAGAGCTGAACTGATTCTGAAACGTTAGTGAGGGGGTTTAAGAGCATGATCAACCCTACAATTACGGCAAGAGCAATGAGGATTATTCCACGAATACGGCTAGTCATCGACTTATTCCTATGGAGACACAACGGCATATTACGTATTCATAATATTTATTTTTTAGTGTTAGGGTGCTCAACTCGCTCTGTATTCTAAAAAATAGCAAGGATAAAACGTGTACTCGGCAGGTTTCCCCCGAATAGCAAAAAGCGGTGTTGTTGTGATGAAATCTCATCACAACAACACCGCTTTTTATCAAAGATAAGCCTGTTTATTGCTCAGCTTTTTGTAAACGACGAATCTTGCGTTCTTCACCATAAGCAACGATGCCCAGAAGGATAATCCCGATGATCAAAGCAGCATAGAATACGGTGAACACAGAGTCCCAGCCGTGTAGCACATGGCCAAAGACGGTAAGTCCAGAACGCTCAGGGTCAGCGATGGCAGCTAAGCCAACCTTTGCCATCGAGTCCCCTAGAAGATAAGCGAAAGTACCGCTCATACCGTTTGCTACACTCACTGCACGTTTAGGGACAAAGCCCACCAAGGAAACACCAATCAGTAACTGTGGACCAAAGATGAGCGCACCCAAACAGAAGAGGGCAATGTTAACTTCTGCCACGCTATGGGCGTTCTTATAGAGTCCGACGGCGAAGAAGATGAGGAAAAGGCAACCAACAGAGACCAGTGCACGGCGTCCTTTGAGCAGGTCAGAGATGTAGCCCCACGACATACTTGCAACGAGGGCACCAATCTCAAAGAAGAAAATCGTGTTCACAGCGTCTGAAGTGCTAAAGTTCAGTTCTTCACTCACATATAGTGGCGCCCAGTTATCAATGCCGATACGCACGATGTACACGAAGATATTTGAAGTGCATAGAATCCAAATCCACGGGTTTTTGAGAACATAGGTGGTAAAAATCTGCCATTTGGTCAAAGACTCAGATTGGGTGTTTTCTTCTTCAATGGGTTCGTCAAAAATTTCTTCTGAACGGTTCCAGCCAAGCTCTTCGGGGTCGTCTTTGCCAATGAAAAGACCTGCAATACCGATAGCGAGACCAATCAGTGCAGGAAAAATGAACATACCAACAACGTGACCGTTGAAGAAGACGTTCGCTCCCCATAGGGCAAGACCACCAGCAATAGCGCCGCCAATATTATGTGAAGCATTCCAGAAGCCGAGGTAACGTCCTCGTTTTTCACGCGGTGTCCACCGTGAAATAGTCGAGTATGAGGCGGGCCCACCAGCAGATTGGAAGACGCCGTTGAGTCCCCATAGCACCACAAAGATACCGATTACAGAGCCGAATGCGCTCAGTAATAGTCCCATGAGCAGAACCATGAGGGAGGCAGAGACGAGTAGGGCAGAAACGATACGTTTAGAATTTCTGCCGTCTACGAAATACCCAACAAGGGTTTTTCCTAAACCGTAGGTGATAGAGAACGCTAGACCGATATAGCCCAGTTCGAGGGTGCTTAGCCCGTATTCTTCTTTAAGGAGCGGTTGAGCGGCTTTAAAGTTGTTGCGGATTAGGTACATTGACATGTACACCAAGAACACAACGAAGAAGGCTTTAAGGAATTCTCGGAGCCAGAGTTTGCGTTGTTCGCTGGTAGATAGGCCAGACGGTGGGGCTTTGCGGATTGCGAAGAAATCCAGCATGGTGTTCCTCCTAAATGAGACGAATACTATTCTGGCGAATAGTATTCAACGATTTAGGATTCATTAAATATGATATTTCATTAAAACACCTTGTCAAATGAACTTTTGTTCACATCTCTGACGATATGTTACAACATATTCTCAAACGCTAAAATGAGCACTCAGCCCCTCACGCTCACCAAAACGTTCTAAATGTCGAAGAAGAACACCCTTAACGCGTTCTAAGCGCTCTTCGTCCTCTGCATATGCCCATAAAACAAGTTTCGTCTCACCGGCAATATCTGTCACGAGAACATCACCATAGCCACTAAAAATACCTTCTCGGTTAAAAGTGATTCGATGGCCATCAACTATTTCTTCACAAGGGACTTTATGGCACATATGCGATATCAGCTGTTTTGCGTATCGTGCAGGACGAGAAGTCTCAACAACAGCTTGGGCAGAACATGCCAGCTCTGAAATAGCAGGATATACGCTCACGAGGGTGTCCTTCAGGGTATGTCTATAGACCAAGAACTAACGGTTTTCTTCTCGTCTACACTAGCAGTCTGGCAACACCAAAAGTAACCCTGTATTTGCTGTGAGTTCTATGGGGTTGTCTAAGTAATCCGCTAGTAAGGTAACCTTCATGTGCCCTTTGGAAGCATTACTGTATTTTTATTAAGGTTTTCTCGAAAATTACGGCAGGTTTTACCACAAAATAGCCCCTCAAGACGTATTATTATCAGGTAATTATCAGCGTTGACATTGCGCATTTGCGCATCGTTAACGCTTTCTTCATTTTTGGGGCTTTTTGTTCCCCTTCACACGAGAGTAACTACGGATTCAACGAATGTCTTCTGAGAACACCGCGGCTCACGCATCCGCATCGGCGCCCACCCCTACTAATGGGTTAGACCGTTTCTTCAAAATTACTGAGCGAGGCTCTACCTTCGGAACAGAAATTCGAGGTGGTTTCGCAACCTTCTTCGCCATGAGCTACATCGTGGTACTAAATCCCCTCATTATTGGTACTGGAGCAGATTCTGCAGGCAACGTCCTCGGGCCAGAGAAAGTAGCAGCTGTTACTTCTCTTATCGCCGGCATCATGACCATCATGATGGGCGTTTGGGCACGTCAGCCCTTTGCAATGGCAGCAGGATTAGGCGTTAACGCCCTGCTCGCATCAACCATTGCAACCACCCCAAACCTTACGTGGCCCCAGATTATGGGGCTTGTTGTTTGGGCAGGTATCATCATGCTTTTGTTGGTGCTTACCGGTTTCCGAACCGCAGTTTTTAACGCGGTACCGCAAAGCCTCAAAACCGCTATTGTTGTTGGTATCGGCATGTTTATCGCTTTTATTGGCTTAGTTGATGCCGGTATTGTGCGCCGCATGCCAGACGCAGCAGGAACAACCGTTCCTGTCTCCTTTGGTGTCGGCGGCCATCTTATGGGTTGGCCAACTGTCGTATTCCTCTTTGGTTTGTTCCTCACCATTGCATTATTTATTCGTAATGTTCGTGGAGCTATTCTGATTTCAGTAGTGGCATCAACCGCGCTCTCCATTTTCCTTGAAACAGTCGCGCCTTCTGGGTCTTCTATTGATTCACCAACGGGTTGGTCTTTGATGGTTCCGGGTGTTCCTACTCAGTGGTTCAGCTTGCCTGATTTGTCTCTTATCGGTTCAGCTGATCTTTTTGGTGCGTTCCAGTCTTTGAGCGGCGCAGCAGCATCCTTGCTTGTATTCTCTATCTTGTTAGCAGTCTTCTTTGATGCGATGGGCACTTCTGTTGGTCTTGCTGCTGAGAATGGCACTCTTGGCAAGGACGGAAAGATTGAAGGAATCAATCAGGTTCTTCTGGTTGATGCTTTGGGTTCTGTTGCCGGCGGTGGCGCTTCAAGCTCCTCTCACCAGATTTATGTTGAATCAGCAACGGGTATCGGCGATGGTGCTCGTACTGGTTTTGCTAACCTGATTACTGGTGCGATGTTCTTACTTGCGGTCTTCATTTCTCCGCTGGTTAATATTGTTCCATTTGAGGCTGTCGCACCGGCTCTGGTTGTTGTTGGTTTCTTGATGGTTCGTCAGGCTGTTCATATTGATTGGACAGATTGGGGTCTTGGCATTCCAGCGTTCTTGACGATTATTATGATGCCTTTCACCTATTCCATCGCTGATGGTATTGGTGCCGGATTTATTTGCTACGTCTTTATTCGTCTGGTTCAGGGTCGTACCCGCGACATCCATCCGCTCATGTATGCAGTTGCTGGTGCTTTTGTGCTTTACTTCAGCATGGGTGTTGTTGAGGGGCTCCTACACTAAACGTTTGAACAGAAGGTGCTATTTTTAGTTCTTCTAAACGATGAGGGTCGATAGCTGGTTAGGCTATCGACCCTCATCGTTTTGTGGTGAAGATATTTATGTGTTGGTGACGTTATAGAGCTGTTGTGCTTGTGCGTATTTAGTGTGTACGTATTGAGTCATGTCTTCGGGCGCGGTGAGGTCGTCCCAGTCGTAGAGTTCTTGGGAATCTGCGTTAGAGAGTTTCCAGTGGCTTCCTAGCTCGAGTAGGGACTGGTGTTTAACGTCGTAGTAGTCGGGTTTTCCGCTCAGTGCGATTCCGCGAGCACCGGCGAGAGATGCCATGAGGTGGTGGTGGAATCGGCTAGTTATCCAGAGTTGTTCTGGTGAGAAAGTGAAGTCTTCGTCCCAGAATTGTTGGAAGGAGATAAATCCGTGGGGGTTAACAATGTCTTGTAGTGCTTCGTATCCGGCGTAGTCGGCGCCGGGGATTGCTTCGACGTAGTGGATGTTGTCGCGGGGTATGTCGAGTTTTTTGACTTGTGCGCGGACGAAGTTGAGCATTCGTTGGTGTTGTCCATCTTCTACGGCGTCGTTTTGGACGCAAAGGTAGAGGCGTGTGTTCTCTGGTGAGAATTCTGCGGTGTTTTGGGGGAGGGTGTTGGGGTTGATGAGGTAGGCGTCGTCGAGTCCGCGGGTAATGCCTAGGGCGTAGGAGCTGGGGGTGTCGCGTACGCTGATGTGTGAGAATCCGGTGAAGTTTTCGGTGATGCGTGGCATGAGTCCTTGTCCGGTGGCGATGAGTCGCGCTCCGGTTTCTTGGGCTGTTGCTTGCATGGTTTCGATGATGAGGGCGTTGGATGGCCAGACGCTGTTGATGAATCCGCCGCCGAGGAGGTGTATGGTTCCGGCTCGGCGTAGTTGGAGTAGTCCTGCGTCGAAGCGTGGTGAGCCGAGTGTTTTGATGAGTTCGCTAGGGTGGCGGTTGAGGTTATGTTCGTATTCGAAGATGGCGCGGAATACAGTGTTGACAACGTGTAGATTGGGGTGGATGTTTTTGAAGAGGGCGCTGGCTGTTCCGGGTTCGCGAACGTCGAGCCAGATTTCGGTGTTGGGTTTGTGTTCTGCAAAGAATTCGAGCCATCTGCGGGTGATGAGTTCGTCTCCGTAGTTGGGGTAGCCTGCCATGGAAATGAGGTAGATGGGGGCTTCTTCTGGTTGGTGTGTGGTGGCGGTGTTTTCGTGGCGGTGTTCTTCGGTAGTGTTTTTTGGTGTGGAGAACCCGGGGATTTGTTGCAGAATTTTTTTCACGGTACTACCTTACTCGTCTTTGTTTGTGCCGGTAAATAGGCGGAAGGTTTCTTATGGTAGTGGATGTTAGCACCAGAAGAAAATACTAAGTAGGTTGACTAAAAACCTTGTGTGATGTTAGGTTAGTTACATCTCAAGGAGGTTTTGATGTCTCAAAAAACAGTAGAAAAGCTCCCCCGAAACCTTGCGATTGTTTCTTTTATGGTTGCAATCGCTGTGGCGATTATGGTGACTGGGCGCTCTGGCATGGAGTTACAGAGTATGGCCGCTATCCTCAAAACAACATTTTTCATTCTTATTGTCTGCGGTATTTTTTCTGCAGTTGTTTACACGTTTACCTATTTCAGATTTCATTCTCGTATGCCTTGGACAAAAGGACACAACACCCATCAGCTTTTTTAAAGTTGACTAAAAGTTTTATATCGACATATCAGACAGAGGGTGCTCACCAGTTAGCTGGTGAGCACCCTCTGTCTTCCTCGTATAAAACTAGTTTTCCGTCACCGGCTTATCGTGGCGAGGGGTTGCACCTTGTGCAAATTTTCGTACCCAGCGGTCATCTTTATATTGTGCTGGTACGGCGCCACCGAGGAGTCTCTTGGTCAGTTGGGTGGCAAGATATTCGCCGTCTAATGGCAGTGGAGAGTGAGCACCAGCAATAATGATGTTGCCTCGTCTGCGACCTTTGAGCATGGCAGGGTCAGCGATAATGCAGGTATGTTCAAAGACTTCTGCGATAGCGGCAGCTTCTGCTTTTGCTCCTAAGAGTTCTGGATAGTCACCACAGTTAATAATGTATAGACCTTTGTGAGATAGGGATTCTGAGGCGATGCGCGTGAATTCTAGTGTTGTGAGCGGTTCGGGGGTGATGTATCCGGCAAAAACATCACGAATGATGATGTCACGCGATTGGGCGGTAAATGTTTCTGTCACAGCTCGTGCTTCGCCTACTCGTATTTTAAGCTGTGGTGCTTGCGGTAGTGAGAACCACTGGCGTACGTATTCTGCAAGTTTTGCGTCAAGTTCTACCACCGTATTGCGTGATTTTGGGTAAACGTCCACAAAGTAGCGTGCCATAGAGCACGCCCCTCCGCCGAGGTGTGTTAAACGTAATTTTTCGGTGTCTAGGGTACTTTCTGCATAGGTTTCGACGGCGGCCGCTATCCATCGCATATATTCAAAGTCCAGTGCTCTGGGGTCGTCTAAGACGATATGTGATGATTCCATACCGTTGATTTCAAGGACCCATCCACCGGGAGTGTAGTCATCTTCAATGAGTTCTGCTACCCCTGTAGAGATGGGGTATTTTCCTTCGACGAGGGCGCTTTGGTCTGTTGCGGTGTTCTTTGTTTTTCTTCTGCGTCTAGCCACAGGTTTAAGGGTACAGTGTTGAGGGTATCTATCCATGATGTACAGATGAGATAAGGGCGATGTTCGTGGAAGTCATTCACCGTCAGTATAGGCTTATTCCTGCCACTGTTGAGGATGTAGATGTGTATGTTGATTTGCAGTTGAAGTGTTTAGAGCAGACTTATGCTGGCTATGGGGACGAGGGTTTTATACACCGTCAGCGTGATTCTCGTGATGAGCTAGTTGAAGAATTTGTGGACAATGTTTCTTCTGCTCAGTCGCGGGCTTTTCTTGCGTACGATACTTCTGCAGATTCTTTGTCTCCAGTAGGCCTTGGATTGTCTCGGCTAGGCCCGTTACCGTGGGAGAGTGAGCTTGATTTTGTGCAGGTTCCTGCTGGTTCTCGTGAGCTAGTTCAGTTATATACTCTTGAGCAGGCTCATGGTCAGGGGTTAGGTCAGGCACTTTTTGATGCTGTTCTCAATCCAAAGGAGCCGGCGTATCTTCATATTGTAGAAGGTAACGCGAAAGCGCAACGCTTCTACGAGAAGAATGGGTTTAGCCATGAGGGGTTTTCGTTGACGTGTTTGGGGTCGTGGCATAATCCTGATGGTCCGAGTATGCGTGTGGGGCGCATGTTTCGCGGAATCACTCTTACGTCTTAACACCTCGAATGATTTTATGCGTGGCCATCACAGCATAGGGTAGTTATAAGCCATTGCTTTTGTCGTCATGGTGAGAGTTTCTATCGAGGGCACAGCATAAGATTGCGGCGACAGGAAAAACAATCCATGCTTCTGCCCAGAGGTTTCCGGAGAATCCCCAGAGTAGGAAAATGATGATGACGATACCCCAGTATGATTTTCTGAGAAGGTGCAACAAGGGGGTAGAGCGTGTCTGATCGGCTCCCCAGTCTTGAGATTGCACGCAGATAGTGTCAGCGGCTCTTGTTGCCCAGGAGCAAAAGATGATAATCCATACGCCAGCAGCAACCATGCAGAGCAATAGGATAAGTCCCACGGTGGATACTCGGTGGTTATCGGTCAAGATAGCAGGAGCGATGACGCCGATGGGCGAGGTTGCAATCAGTAGTACACCTGCAGCTTTGAGGGAGCGTGCGTGTTTTTTCTGTTCTTGTTCTTGTTCGTGCACCCATTGTTTGACGGCTGGATCTGCCATGAAACCGTATTCTTCGACCATGCTAAAGGGGCTCATGTATTTTTTCACCCGATGGAGCAAGAAGCGGCCTATTACGATACAGAGGATAAGCCCTACCGTTGCAAGGGGTATTGATACGGTATGGTGTTCTCCGCAGATTGAGATACAAAGCAGGAAGAAAGCTAATCCGAGGATAAAGAAAATGGTTCCTGTTGCTCTTTGGGCGGAGCTTTCTTTGAGTGCCTGAGAATATTTTTGGGCGCATTCTTGGGTGACGAGGGAGTACATGGGTTGAGCAATTCCGTAAAAGCTTTTGCCCGTTCTATAAGAGATGATTTCTTCTGCGATGTTGAGTTCGTCGGCTAGAGCTTCTAAGGAGTTGTGCTCTGCTATGACGATGTTTTGTGCTTCACTGGGTGTTTTACCGTGTTTGATGAGTGTTTTTAGGCGTTTTTTCATGCGTAGTCGGAGTCGTTTTTTGGCATGTTTAAACGCTGGGGTTGGTGGGTATTCGGAAAATAGTGTTGAGAGGTAAGAGTCAATATTTTTCATAGGGGGCTTCTATTAGTGTGGGGCTGCGCGTACGGGGGAAGATGGCGCCGACTCTGGGGGTGTTCTTCTACGGTGTGTGTTATGAAGACACTTCAAATAGGCGAAAAAATATACAGAATAAAATTAAAAAACATTTAAAACATTGGTTTAGCTTGGGGAAACTATTCCTACTGTATATAGAAAATAAAAAATCTACAACATATATTGCATATTTAAACACTTATGTCGTTTTAGTAAAATTTTCACCTCATACCACACCCACAAAAAAGCGGCCTATCGTTCGTCAAGAACAATAGACCGCTCACACGTGGCAACAAAGCCACCCAAAAATAGTTAACTCTCTTGAGACAACGCCTTATTCAAGCGCTCCACCTTACCGGTTATCTCACCGCTGTCGTGCCCTGGGCGAATATCAGCTTTAACCACCAAAGACACTCGAGGAGCAACAGCAGAAACCGCCTCCGTCGCACGCTTAATAACATCCATGCATTCATCCCATTCGCCCTCAATGATGGTGAACATTGCATTCGTCTCGTTCGGCAAACCAGACTCATTCACAATCTTCACAGCTTGAGCAACAGCAGTATGAACAGAACCATCTTCATAGGCACCACCAGTGGGTGCAACAGAAAAAGCAAATAACATATTTTCACCCTACGACACATCAGCACACACACTCAATACCACGTGTCAAAGCATCGTCATAAAAATAGAACATTCTCATGAGTTACCCCACAGAGGGAACTAATCTACCCCACCACCCGCCTATTAAGGCATAAAATTCAAATGAACTATCGACACAAAAGAGTGCCGTGACATCCGCCCCACCATCGGGACGTACAAGAGATAGTAGAAACGAGACATGACAACCGGTATCTACCTTTCAGCAATGAACCCGCTTTCTGGCAAGTCCTTGGTGAGCTTAGGTCTAGCAGACTCCCTCATCAAACGTGCAGATAGAGTCGGCTACTTCCGCCCTGTCTTCAACGGACAAACCGAAGCCCAGGACCCAATGCTCAACCTCATGCGGCAAAACTTTGGGCTTACCAGCCTACAAGCCCGCGGAGGAGTGTCCCTCGAACGTTGCCGTGAGCTTCTCGCTCAAGGCAACCACGAAGAAATGTCCTCTATTGCAGTATCTGTCTACGCAGAAATGGCCTCAGAATGTGATGTCATCATCGTCGATGGTACTGACCTTATGGCTCACAACGCAGTCACCGTCGAATTCGACCTCAACGTGCAGTTCGCTCGCGATCTTGGGCTACCCGTTATCGCAATAGTTGGTGCACGAGAATCCTCTGTGCAAGACATCGTCAACGCCGTAGATGTTGCACGCACCGAATTGACCAACGCCAAAGTCGACATTTTGGGTATTATGGTCAACCGTTGCAAACCAGAATTACGCGAGGAAATTCTCAAGAGCGTCAAACGCGGTCCTTCAAAACGCCCCGTCTACGTTCTTCCAGAAATCCCTGAGCTTACCCTACCTTCAATCTCCGAAATGGTGGCGGCACTGGAACTATCCGCTGAAGGAATCGACGAAGAGCACCTCAACCGCGATATTCACGACGTCAAAATTGCGGCAATGACCGTCGCAAACTTCCTTGACCAGTTCACTGACGGAGACTTCGTCATTGTCCCAGGTGACCGCACTGACGTTGTTGTCGCGTCACTTGCTTCAGCTCTTTCACCCACCTTCCCAGCACCTGCTGGTATGCTCCTCACCGGCGGATTCTCTGAGGTTAAGAATGACACTGTCATTAGCTCCTTGATGAGCAATGCGCCATTCCCTGTCTTTGAGACCACCATGGACACCTTCCAATCAGGACGAGCAGTATCACGTGTCGAAGGCTCACTCTCTAACGGACAGCCTCGTAAAATTGCTGCAGCACTCGGTGAATGGTCCCGCTCTGTAGACCCTGATGAGTTGCTTGAACGCCTCGAGTTAGAGCGTCCTGCATCCATGACTCCGCTACGCTTCTTGCATAACCTCATTGAAAAAGCACGCCAAAGCCGTCGCACCATTGTCTTACCTGAAGGCCATGATGTACGTATCCTCCGTGCCTCTGAGATTATTGCTCGCCGTGACTTCTGCAACCTCGTTCTGATTGGTAATCCCGCAAGAATCTCTGAGATTTGTCAGGCTGAGGGCATTAACCTTCCTCTCGCCGGGGAAGATAAGAACGGTATCCGCATTATCGACCTCAACGATAATGAATACACCGAAGATTTTGCACAAGAATATGCTCAGCTACGCGCGCATAAAGGCATGACAGTTGAAGCAGCTCGCGGACGCATGCAACAGGATGCTTCCTACTTTGGCACTATGCTCGTCTACAAGGGTATTGTTGACGGTATGGTCTCCGGCGCGGTTAACACCACCGCAAACACTATTCGCCCATCATTGGAGTTTGTGAAGACTCGCCCCGGCGTAAAAATTGTTTCCTCCGTATTCCTCATGCTCATGGAAGACCGCGTCTTGGTTTTCGGTGACTGTGCTGTGAACCCCAACCCCAATGCAGAGCAGCTTGCTGATATTGCTACAGCGTCAGCAGAAACTGCCCGCCAATTTGGTGTGACGCCTAAGGTTGCGATGCTCTCTTACTCCACCGGAACATCCGGTTCTGGTGCAGATGTTGAGGTTGTACGTGAGGCAACCGAAATCGTCAAAGCTCAGCAGCCCGACTTTGAGGTTGAAGGACCTATCCAGTTCGATGCAGCTTCTAATATGTCTATTGCTTCTTCAAAGATGCCAGACTCTAAAGTTGCCGGACAAGCAACAGTCTTCGTATTCCCTGACCTGAACACCGGTAACAACACCTATAAGGCTGTACAGCAGACTTCTGGTGCCGTTGCTGTTGGTCCGGTACTTCAAGGACTACGTAAGCCTGTAAATGATCTTTCTCGCGGTTGCACCGTTGATGACATCATCAACACCGTTGCTATCACCGCAATTCAGGCTCAAACTCTCTAAAACGGATAACGGTGGCTCTGTTCAAAGGGGCAGGCTTATTGTTTGAAGCGTTTGTGTTGTGCAACAGAATGTTCTGTTGCACAACACCTTTAGATTCTCTATAGAAAAGGAAAATATTTTGCTCATTCTCGTTGTGAACTGCGGTTCTTCCTCCGTCAAATATCAGGCACGCGATACCTCTTTGCCAGAAGCTGAGCAGGTTCTCGCTAAAGGACTCATCGAAAACATTGGAACCAAGATTCCAAGCCACACAGAAGCTCTTGCCATCATGGCAGAAGACCTCAAAGAGCCTCTCCACGGTCGTGAAATTCAAGCGATTGGTCACCGTGTTGTTCAAGGTGGAGACGTCTTTACTGAACCAGTACTTATCGACGATGAGGTTCTCCAAAAGATTGATGAGCTATCCCCGCTAGCTCCGTTGCACAACCCTGCACACGTTATGGGCATTAAAGCAGCAACTGAGACATATCCTGGTGTTCCACAGGTGGCTGTTTTTGACAATGCGTTCCATTCCACCATGCCAGAGCATGTGTACCGTTACGCTGTTCCAGAAGAGTTCTACGAGAAATACGGTGTGCGCCGTTACGGATTCCACGGTACAAGCCACGACTACGTTACTGGTATTGCAGCAGAATTCCTCGGCATTGAGCGTGAAAAGTTTAATGCTGTTGTTGCGCACCTCGGCAACGGTGCCTCTGCTACCGCTATTGCTCACGGTAAGTGCCTCGATACGTCCATGGGGTACACTCCTCTTGCAGGTTTGGTTATGGGTACTCGTAGCGGTGACATCGATCCTTCTGTTCTCACATCTTTGATGATGCGCGACCCAGAACTTACTGCTGAGCGTATGGATCAGATTCTCAACAAAGAATCCGGTTTGCTTGCTATTGCAGGCGATAACGATATGCGTACTGTTGTCAATGCGATGGAAAATGGTGATCAGCGCGCAAAGCTCGCCTTGGATATGACCACTTACCGTCTTGCAAAATACATCGGTGGTTACCATGTAGCTGTTGGTGGTATGCAGGCGTTGATCTTTACCGCTGGTATCGGCGAGAACTCTTCTGAGTTCCGTGCCCTAACCATTGAGCGTCTCGGTGCTTTGGGTATCACTCTTGACCCTGAGGCAAACCTTGTTCGTGGTGATGAGCCACGTATTATCTCTACTGAAGAGTCTGCAATTCCTGTTCTTGTTATTCCTACGAATGAAGAATTAGCTATTGCTCAAGCAACCGAAGTGATTGTAGCTTCGGCATAATTATTGTGTTTGTGGATTCTATGCGGGGTGTATCCTCACTGTGGTGAGGATACACCCCGCATAGTATTTAAAAGTTTTTGATACGCAACAATTTTGAACGTTAATTACGTCCTTCGGATGAGGTTCTCCTTGTCGCTAATGCGTACTATAGTAACCAGTGAACACCCTTGTCGAGAGCGAAAGAAACAGCAATGAGTCAACCTCCCCATGACGACGGTATGACACCAGCGGGTCAGCCATCTGAGAACCATTCCTCTCAGAATTATCCTCCGTTGGGTGCTCAAAATATTACAGAGCACCCGTTACCTGATGACGTGTCACGAGGTTGGATTCCTGAAGACTCTCGTCAGCATCCGATTTCTCCGTTGCCGGCACCATCGTTGCTGAAGTATCAGTCGTTGATGCCGTTTAAGTTCATTAACTCTTTACGTCATCCGGGTGAGCTACCGTGGGTGATTGCAGCGTATTTATTGACTTTTGCGGTGTATATTGCTGGTTTTATTTATTTGGTCGTTAATTTTGTGTCAGTGATTACTGGTGCAGCAGAGGGTATGACGCCGGGGGCTACGCTTAAACAGCTTCTTCTCATCGCTATTTATGCCCCTCTAGGCATATTTATTGTGCGTGCTTTAACCTACGCAAAAATTCGGCTTATCGCGGTGCGTATTACCCCTACACAATTCCCCGAAGCCTACCAAATGGTTGTTGATGCGGCGCGTGCTAGCGGACTTCGTCGTGTACCAGATGCCTATGTGCAATTAGGCAACGGCCAGATTAATGCTTTCGCTTCGGGGCATGGACACCGCCGCTTTATTGTCATCTACTCAGACCTTTTTGAGATAGGTGGAAAAGCAAGAAACCCCGAGGCTCTACGCTTTATCATTGGGCACGAGGTGGGGCATATTGCCGCCGGACATGTCAGCTATTTCCGACTGATTTTTACGTCATTTTTTATGCAAATTCCGGTTCTAGGCTCGACGCTCTCACGCGCACAAGAATACACTGCCGATAATTTTGGGTATCGTCTTGCACCTCAAGGTGCACTCCAAACGATGGGTGTTCTTTCTGCCGGTAAATACTTGTGCAACGAAGTCAATAGTGATGAATTAGCAAACCGCGCAGTCTATGAAAAAGGGTTCTTTACGTGGATGAGCAACCTATCCTTGACTCATCCTCCAACGACGTGGCGTGCCCATGCTTTGCGTGACCGTTCTGAACCAGGACGACTTATTTGGCGTCCGAAGACCAACCCGCCATATCCTCTTTCTGCTGTTCCAGCGGCTGAGCCTGCTCGCCTATGGCCAGATCCGTTGCAGGCGACAGACTTCATGAATATCTACCCAGAACGTGCTGATAATGAGCATTGGGGTATCGTTCAGACGCAGAAGAAGGAGCCAGCTACCGAGCGTGACCGCCGCATATCTGACACCCTCTTCACGCTATGGGTTCCACCGCATTTGCGCCCTCAGATGCCAGCTGAGAATCATGTACAGGAATCAAAGAGTGAAGAAACGTCATATACTTCTACATCTGCAGAAGAAGGCAATGACGATGAGGGCCGTATCGTAAAATAGCCTCTATGGCTCTTCGTATTCCACGCATCACCGCTGACCCGCTCATCATGTTGATTGTGCTGGCAGCGGTGATTGCTTTTATCGCCCCAGCCACAGGCGCTTTTGCTGAGAGTTTTTCGTTCGCAACAAAAATTGCTATTGCTTTATTGTTCTTTCTTTATGGTTCTCGTCTTTCTCCTCAGCAGGCTTTAGAGGGGTTAAAGCATTGGCGTCTTCATCTGCTGATTCTTGCTTTTACCTTTATTGTTTTCCCTTTCATGGGGGTTCTTCTGTTCCCGATGGGTATGGTGCTGGGGCATGAGCTATATTTAGGGATTCTTTATATGACTCTTGTTCCTTCAACGGTGCAATCTTCTGTGGCCTTTACTTCTATTGCTCGCGGTAATGTTGCTGGTGCAATTGTTTCTGCCTCTGTCTCGAATATTGTGGGGGTCTTTGCGACACCTCTTTTAGTCATGTTTTTGATGCACTCTGATGGCATTACCATTAGTGGAAATATCTTTTTGGACATTGCTATACAGTTACTTGCACCCTTTATTGCAGGACAGCTGATGCGTCGTTGGAGTGCAGATTTTGCGCACCGTCCGGTGACAAAACAGGTGGATCGTCTCTCTATTGTCATGGTGGTTTATATGGCTTTTTCTGAGGGTATTGTTCACGGTGTTTGGAGCCGTATTAGCTGGTGGCAGTTATCTCTTCTAGTAATTTTTTCAATACTTTTTGTGTACGCCATGTTGTGGCTAACACGTGCGGTTGCTTCTCGTGCTGGGTTTAGCCGTCAGGACATTATCGCTATTCAGTTCTGTGGAACGAAGAAATCTTTAGCGACGGGTCTTCCGATGGCTGCTGTTATTTTTGGTAGTTCTCAGGTGGGTGTTTTGATTGTTCCGTTGATGATTTTCCATCAGGTGCAGTTGATGGTGTGCGCTCATCAAGCCGCTCAATATGCCAAAAAAGGAATATAATCTATAACTCCTTCTTGACCAGTGGTTATAGATTATATTCCTTGAAAGTTCTGGTGGTTATAAACCTAGA